>NZ_CP067041.1:6000000-6300000 GCF_016599855.1 Bradyrhizobium diazoefficiens
CCTTGCGCGGCTCGTTCTGGCCGCCTGATATCGCAAGCTTGACGTTGGCGCGCACGCTCTCCATCGGCATGCCGGAGGCAAGGAGGACGCCGAGGATGCTCTGGTCGGGGTTCTTGCGCATCATCGGCAGGATGTCGTCGATCGCAGCATCGATGCCTGACGTTGCGGCGTGGCAGCGCGCCTCGACTGCGGGATCGCCGCCGTAATTGGCGATGCCCTCGATCATGCCCTGCGACCACGCGTCCATATCCGCAAAGCCGATATTGGTGAGCCCGGTGATCGATTTCAGGCACTCGCCGGAGAACGGCAGCGCGAAGTCGCGCATGAAATCGATGCGGCTGCCAGGTTCGATGCCGTCGAGAATGCGGTCGGCATGGGCCTGGAACAGCGCCGTCCAGTGCGCCTTCACCGTCTTCGGCGACACCGTCGGAAACATCGCGCGCCGCTCGACCTGATGCGCCTCGCCGTCCTTGCGCATCATGTTGTGGCCCATCAGCCGATTCATCAGGCCGGCGGGCTGGTGCGAGGAGAACACGTCGATCTGCTTCTCCGAGATCGAGATGTCGTCGCGGCTCGTCAGCAGCGTCGAGCCGAGCTGCGGCACGAAGGCGATCGGCGCCTCCTTCCGCATCCTGGCGAGCATCGGATAGGGGTCGGCCCAGAACGATGCAGGGTCGATATCGACGCGTGGCGCGGTGCTCAAGGCGGCCTCCCGGATTCTCGTATGATCCGGGTCAGACTAGCGCAGTTGGGTGCCGGCGTCTGTCCCTAGGGATAGGGACAGGCCGGATGAGGATGTGTCTGCATTGCCGGGAAGGAGGGACGCGATAGTCGTCCGCATGCCCCACAACAACGGACATCGACGAACGCATGAACCACGTTCGTTATGGGCCAGAAGCGGTCCTAAGAAGCCTAGGCGGCGTCTCAGTGTGTATGACTGTCCAAGCTGGCAAGCAGACAGGCGCTCACCCTACGAAAGCGATGAGCGCCCTCAGAGGCAATGCTACTTTGACGGCGGTTTGTCATAGAGCGGTTTGCCCTTGTCGACGATGTGCACCGTCAAGAGCTTTACTGTCTTGTCGCCGACGACCTTGAACGCGCCGTGCGGTACATCCCGGACATTCACGGCAGCGATGCCGGTCTGGACGGGCACTTGTTTGCCGTCTGGAAGTTCGATGGTGCCGCCTTCCAAGACGTAAAATGACTCCTCTCCGTGATGTATATGGAGAGTCGAAGTATCGCCGGGTTTGATCTCGGAGATGCTGGTGATGACTTCCATATTAGTACCGCTCAAATCGGCTCGCTTTAATTCTTTCCGAAACGGCGAGTCTTGCGCGTTTGCCACAAAGGTGAAAACTGACGCGAACAGGATTGCGAGTAAAAATCTCATTTCTATCCTCCCCAATCGAGAAAATCTGCGACAGTCGCAGACGCCCATTAGGCCTCCGAACTAGGGCACAACTCAAGGTCTATCCATTCTTGCGATGCAGCAACCGTGGTAGTTCTTTTTTCGCAGAGGTTCATCCGAATGACCCACTTGAACCGCACGGTCTAGAGGTCAAAAGCAGCGGTCGAAGTGAGCACGGCCTCGCGTCCGGTCTACCGCCGATAGCCGACACTACATGATCTCAACCCTTGTTCGGCTAAGGGCCACAAGCGGAAGTGCGCTGGGTCTCAGACTTGAGAGCGCGACAAGTCCAGCGTGAGGGAGACAACCACCAGCGTAAGAAGGAACAGCGCAAAGATCGATATTTTCACACTTCGTCCCCAGTCGGTGACCGCCCGTGCCAACCACAAAATGGCAACCAGAGACAAGCAACCGGCGACACCGATGGCTGGGGCGTCCGCCTCGCGAGTAAAACCCAGCGGGAGCTTCAGTCCAATGTAGACCACGAACCCTGCCATAAAGATCGACCAAGCCACCCATCCGACCGAAAGCGCTTCCTCTAGCGATAGCCTTCGACCAAAGAACCACTGAGCGCGCGACACCATGAATGCAGAGGCGGCGAGCACGGCCGCAGAGACGATCCCTAAGTGTTCAGCAGCCGTCATGGCGTTCCTGGCGTGGAGTTCACTACATCTAGTTGTGCCAACCTAAAGGTTCGTTACTGGCTCGGCCGCTTTTGTCGGAGTCCGCTCAAATGCTGCCATCGCGCCCATGCCGCGATTGGTCGGCTGGGGGCCAAAAGGCGAAGTAGCCGGCTTTGCAAAAGCGCGAGATACAGGTGATTCGAGCTATTTGACTAAGGGGGCTTACAGCGTTCCTATGCGAACTGGCTGGAATGGTCTGGATCATCGCAATTGCGTTCTTGGGCTTTTGTTGGTGGCGCGTAATGGGCGCTCGCGAACGGATTGCTGAATTGACAGCAGCGGGGATTTTGCGCTCGCCCTTGTACTGGCTGTCGAACGCGCTTGTCGGCCTGCTGTTGGCGCTGGTGCTGTACATCGCCCGCGTTCATAATCACTCGCCGGTTCCGACCTTCCTCTGGGTTGTCGCCCTGGCGATCGTCGTGGCTTTACTCTTCCTGCGCCGCGCGTTGAGATGGCGCTACCCGGTTTAGCTAGACGGCTGCAGTTCTGCACTTGGTCATGGCCGACAACACGAGCAACATCCCAACCGGACGGACCTATCTGGGGTTTGCCCTAGCTTGGACCGTCCTGCTTTTCTTAGTCTATCTGATCTGCATCGCTCTATTTGCCGCCGGCCGTTGGGAGATTGGCCTTCTCACTATCTTGTTCGCCGCCTGCGGCTTTGTTCGACACAGCGTGGGGCTCGGCAGACGCGCGAAGCGGGGCCTTGTTCGCAGGCGATGATGTCCGCTCGGGGTCATGACCGCCCTTAGGACTGCCGGCGGGTTTCTTCCGGTCATCCGCTATGAGCCGACCACCTGGGACGCTGCCTAGACTTCGTGTTCGGGCCATAAGCGGAAGTTTCGCACGCGCTTGCTACGCTCGGTGCGAATCTTCTCAGGTCTCAGATGAGGCCAAAAGTGATCGCGATTAAGAAGAACACGACCAGCCCGATAGCGACCATCTTAAAGATGTAAGCGGCCTCAACATCCTGCCCAAACCATTCGAAGTCCGGCCCCCATAGGACGGTCGCGACGAAACCCAGAACAAAGGCCGTGATCAGCAGGATCAGGTAGATGGTGCTCATATAGATCGACCTTTACCCGCCAACGAAAGGCCGAATCTTTCAGGCTGTGAGCTGACGCACCGCTGCGTGCTGATCGTATTTTGAGCCGTACAGCCAAAGGCCGTAGCCAACAGCAAAATGAAAGAGGGTGAATACTAGGAGTGCTTCCAATACGTGGCCATCTAGCGGGCTTTGCTCAACAAGGCCCCATCCGACGACCATAAAAATGCACTTCGCGAACACGATGCAGGCGAGCGCACGCCAGAACTTACGAGGAAGGAAGGTCAATTCGAACGACATCAGCACAAGACCGATGGTCGATAGTACTTCTATCGCAAAGTTAATGATCTGACCGGCGTCATATGCCCCTAAATCGCGAAGACTAAAACTCGCGAGCAAAACATTGACGAGCGCAAAAAGCTTCCAAGCGCCCATGTTAACCTGCCCATGTCTGTGCGACTCTAGGTAGAGAGCATGAGTGAATTTCTCGCATACAAAGTTGGATTAATTAGAGTTACGGAAATAGCTCAAAACCTCGGAAGCAGGTGCTACGAAACCCGCGGTCAGTCGACTACTCGAAGTCCGCAATGGGTCACAAGCCGAAGCAAAGAGCAGCCAGAGCTCCAGTCCGCTCTACGCCTGAATGCAGACCCCCGCTAGATGGTCGGCAGAGCCAGCGATAGGCTAAAGCGGCGACCTGAATGTTTGCTTGTCGTCAGTTGCAGCCCGAGGACTGACTTTACTGGGCCTCGGCGACCTTCGGTCCGGATGACAGCATCTGCGCGTTGGTCGCCGGGGACCGGTTCGAGGGCGATGCCGGAAGCACGATCACTTTCGCTCCGACTTTCACCCGCTCGTAGAGGTCCGTGACGTCCTCATTGGTCAGCCGGATACAGCCGGACGAGACCCGCTTGCCGATCGTGTCGGGCTTGTTGGTGCCGTGAATTCTGTACTCGGTCTCGCCCAGATACATCGCGCGGGCGCCGAGCGGGTTGGTGGGACCGCCAGCCATGAACCGCGGCAGATAAGGCTGGCGCACGAGCATCTCGGCAGGCGGACGCCAATCCGGCCATTCCGTTTTGCGCGCTACTGTCTGCTCACCGGACCATGTGAAACCTTCGCGGCCGACACCGATGCCGTAGCGCAGTGCTTGCGTGTCGCTCAGAACGAAATAAAGGAAGGTGTTTTTGGTATCGATGATCACGGTGCCCGGCGCCTGATGGCTGGCGTAGTCAACCACCTGCCGGACCAAAGCTCCGGGGCCGTCAGCGGCCTTTGGTGGTTCGACTAGAGGCGCCGGAATCGGAACTGGAGCTGGCGCTGATACATGGGCAGGAGTCGACACATAAACCGGAGTTGACGATGCCAAGGCTTCGTGTGCGGACGGCTTCCGTGTCGGTTGCACGCTCGCCGGGCGAGACAGCAAACTGTACCCCAACGCACCAACGGCCACGGCGCCAATGGCAACTCTCGCGGCCACTGGCAGCCCAAGCGTTTCTGCCTTTCCGCGTTTGGCCCGCTTACCCATGTCTTCTCC
Organism: Bradyrhizobium diazoefficiens; assembly: GCF_016599855.1. NCBI lineage: Bacteria > Pseudomonadati > Pseudomonadota > Alphaproteobacteria > Hyphomicrobiales > Nitrobacteraceae > Bradyrhizobium > Bradyrhizobium diazoefficiens. Next base: position 6,004,674 of record NZ_CP067041.1, read on the forward strand.
CAGATCGCTGTGCCTGGAAGAGGTACCCAGCAAAATTTAAGAAACTTCGAAGCGATTTCGCCCCGGCTGGAACTGTCAGCGATGGTTAACGCCGCACTCTTGTTCGGCAACATGAAACTGGGCGTACCGCTCGATACTCAGGTCGCGACGGGGACGACGCGCTTTTCGTCGCGGAACGAGTGGAGGTCTGAATCGCCGGGCGGAGCGGGCTCGCTCCGCTCTTTCATTAACGGCGGCTCCGGGTCACGAGCGTCGATTTCGCATCTCCACAACCATGTCCAGCTTCCTCGAAACAGCGGACACCAGTGTGAACGTCATCGTTCGGCGCTATGGGCCAAAAGCGGACTAGATTAATCTAAGCTAGCTGCTGTGGGCTACGAATGCTCGACGGGGACGCGGAACATGCGGGGCGAGGCGCATCGGTTCGCGTCGCAGGCATGCCCGGCAGCTCGACGCCCCGCAGGAAGGCCTGGCCCACCGTGACTCCATGCGCGCACCCAATCCGAGCGGCCTGGTGCACTTCAAAAGGGGTAATCACTTTGAATGGTTGGTTTCGACTATGTCGCGGCGCATGGTCCGATCAGTCAGCGGCAGGGCCGGATCAGGTGCGAATACGGTCGCGCTCCACTGCTCGGTGAAGTCTCCGCCGGTCCAAGGTTGGAGTGTAGGCTGGCCGCCAGAGAGCCACTGAGCGATGGATGTTCCATTCACCATCGATTGCGTCACCGAGCTAAGCATCAGCGGCTCAGACTAGATTTACGGAATCTACTACTACAACGCCGTTTGCCGCGGCCCTATCTATAGCGGCAGCAGCTACACCACCGATGGTTCTTGTGAGAGCCTGTCACGCTCAGGCGAGGACCGGCCTGCAGAACAGGTTCGGCGATGATGGCCGCCGGAGCGGTTCGGGTCTGTTTCTTTGCATTGGTTGCAGCGGGCTCGTTCGGCGGAGATGTCGAGCTGTCCTTCGCGCAAACACGACCGGCCCTTTCCGCGAATGAACCCGCGAATGTGTCTCCGCGGAAGGAAAACGTCCCCAGGAAGGAAGCTGGACGATCTGAGAACCGGTACACAGTCGGACTTGTAGCCGGCGCACCGCACAGCACCGAATTCGCCGCAGCTCAAGAAATGGCGACCACATTGGCCAGCGGCCAGGAGACCGGCCCTCGCGGCGGGGTCGCATTGCGGGTGATGCCCATCCCGGGAAATGGCGGCAGCGACAACATCCTGGACGTACTCACGCTAGCAGGTGCCGACATGGCGATCGCGCCTGTTGTCCTCGTCAACCGGCTACGGGATGCGCGGACATTCGGGGATATTCGTAACAAGCTTGTCTACATCACTCCCTTTTTTACCCAAGAGTTCCATCTCCTCGTCCGCCCTGAGATCAGAAGTCTGACAGATCTTGCGGGAAAGACGGTCAATCTGGGTGAAGAAGGCAGCGCCAGCGCTGTACTTGGCCGTGAGGTGTTCAACAGTCTGGGCGTGAACATCAGCGAAAGGAACCTGGGGCTGGACGCCGCACTGGATGGGATGCGGACCGGGCAAATCTTCGCCACCCTGCTGCTGTCGGGGAAGCCGGTCAACTTCCTGGCGCACTACCCGCAATCTGATGGCATTCGCGTCCTGCCGATCCCGTATCCTCCGGCACTGGAGCGTGATTACCTGCCTTCTGTTTTCCGTCACGAGGACTATCCAAACATCATCGCAGAAGGTGAAAGCGTCGAGACGATCGCGATCCAGTCGGCTCTTTTCGCTTACAACTGGCCGGTCCGCAACGAGCGGTTCAGGCTGTTGGAATTATTCGTGCGGACATTCTTTTCCCGTTTTCACGATTTTCTCGGTAACGGTCACCACCCGCAGTGGAATGAGATGAACTTGTCGGCGCGGCTGCCTGAGTGGCAGCGATTTCCTCCTGCAGAGCGCTGGCTCCAGCGCCAATCCGGGGCTGCACCCTCCAGCGCGGTTGACCCATTCATTGAAGAGAAATCGACCGGCAAACTGCCTGACCGCGAAGCCAAAGCAAGTAAGGAAGCTACCCAGCTGAAACAGGCAAGTGAGAGCAGCGCGGCCGAGCTGCAGAAGTCCCTGCAACAGGAGCGTGATCGGGCAGCGCAGCTGGAACAGAATCTTGCCGCGGCGCGGCACGACATGGAGACCCAGACGATGCTGGCGGCGAAGGCAGCCGAGGAAGTTTTGCGGGGCAAGCAGGCGGCGGAAGCCACTACGGCGGAGCTGCGGCGGTCTCTGCAGCAAGAGCGCGACAGCGCAGCCGCGCTGGCGAGCGAACTGGCGACGGTCCGCCGCGACTTCAAGACGAAGATGGCACTGTCGAACAAGGCCAGCGACGAGGCGGCGCAGCTCAAGCAGGCGGCGGAGGATCGATCCGGTGCCAGTGCGGCAAGCAGCGGCAAAAAGCGTGTTTTGAAAACAACCCGCCACGACGAAAAATACCGTGATAAGGTGGGCGCCCGCTTAGGCGTTGCCGGAATTGGCGGCGTAGGCGGCCTGAACTCGGCCAATGTCGGCGCCGCCTATGCGTCATTGGAGCCGGCGGAACAGCGGCGCCTATTGCGGCGCTGTGCAACCGTTCTCAAGCGGCCAAGCCAACACAATCACGAAACGCTCGCGGTGTGCCGTGTGGTGGCTGCAAGGTAACTCTGCGATCCAATCGAGATAAGAGGCCGAGGCAATTCCACAGCCTCTTATCCTGCTTGTTGCAAGGAACGCACGGGAAACGACGTGGAGGCCTGCATGACGAGGACGAAAATGTTTTGCACGGGCGCAGTGTGCGTTGCGTTGCTTGCGGTAGCACCCCTTGCGCACGCGCAGATTGGCGGCGGTGCTGGCGTGGGAGCAGGCGGTGTCGGCGCGGGTGCTGGCGGTGGAGTAGGTGGCGGTGGTGCCGGCGTCGGAGCCGGTGTCGGCGGAGCGGGTGCCGGCGCGGGCTCAGGTGTCGGCGGTGGGGGAGCCGGCGTCGGAGCAGGTGCAGGCGTTGGGGGCGTGGGCGGCGGTGCAGGTGCAGGCATCGGCGGTGGTTCAGCTGGCGGTGGCACCGGAGCCGGAGTGGCCGGAGTTGGAGGCGCAGCCGCTGGAATTGGAATTGGCACTGGCGGCTTCGGCAAAGGAACCAGCGGCACTGGTTTTAGCAAAGCAAACAACGACACTGGCTTCGCTGGCCTGAACTCGGCCAATGTCGGCGCCGCGTATGCGTCGATGAAGCCGGCAAAACGGCGCCGCCTATTGCGGCGCTGTGCAACCGTTCTCAAGCGGCCTAGCCAATACGATCGCGAAACGCTCGCGGTGTGCCGTGTGGTGGCTGCAAGGTAACTCTGCAATGCAATCGAGATAAGAGACCGAGGCAATTCCACAGCCTCTTTTTTTCAAATGATCTTCCAATTTTGCTTTCGGTGGATTCTGCCACAAAAGGTCGCGGAAATGAGCTGCGGCTGTTTTGATGAACACAAGTTTAGACACCAAGTTTAGGTGGTTCATGAAGCCGCAGATCGGACCAGGCTTTCGGGTTTTGGCAACGCTCATGAAGATATGCTCGCGTGACACAGAGCCCTCACAGCGCGACCGACCGCCGCTGAAGCGGCCGTTAACACTTCAGTCCGCGTCGGGAGCGTTCCCCTATGGCCATCCTTCGAGACGCCCGCTGTTGGCGGGCCCTCAGGATGAGGACTGAGTGTGCGGCCGCAGTTTTGACGAGCACCGATGCCGCTTAGCTTGATCCTGAGGAGCCTGCGCAGCAGGCGTCTCGAAGGACGAGGCGCGCGCTCAGGTCGCGCGCAGAATGCCATATGCGATTGCCCTGCCCTACCCCGCTGCCGCCTTCGCCGGAGCAACGTTGATCGCGAGCTTGCCGTAGCGGTCCGTGAAAGCCTCGGTGTCGATCTCCTCCAGCTCGATTTCGCCGCTCATCACGCCTCGCTTCCATTCGGCCTGGGCCGGATCGTTCTGGAATTCCGGCATCACCTCGCGGCCGAACAGTTCCAGCGATTCGCAAATATGTTCGTGGCTGTTCTTGCCGGCCTGGTTGAGCAGGATGACCTGGTCGATGTGCGAAGACTGGAAGCGCTTCAGCTTCCTGCGGATCGTCTCGGGCGAGCCGATCAGGCCGCCGCGCAGCGCCGCCTCCTGCGCCTCCGGATTGTCGCGCTTCCACTTGTTGTACTCGTCCCACATGTTGACGGTGTAGGGCGCGGGCCGCTGGCGGTTCTGCGCGGCGCCGTAAAAGCGCAGCGCGAACTGGAAGAAGGTGGCGCCGTCGGCGCGCGCCCGCGCCTCTTCATCGGTCCTGGCGCACATGAAGAACGACACCAGCGCCATGTTCGGGTTGATCTCGTAGTCGGCGAGCTTGGTGAGCCGCTTGGTCATCGCGTTGTAGTAGGCGTGCACCCAGGCATGGGCGGCATCGGCGCTGACGAACTGGAAGCCGAGCGCGCCAAAGCCGTGGCGGCCGGCGCGCTCGATAGTCGGAAGCTGCGAGCAGGCCATCCACAGCGGCGGATGCGGCTTCTGCACCGGCTTCGGCACGACGTTGCGCAAGGGCATGTCGAAGTACTTGCCGTGGTGTTCGGAGCCGGCGTCCCTGAACATCGGGAAGATCGCCTGCACGGCCTCCTCGAACACTTCCTTCTTGGTCTCCATGTCGCGGCCGAACGGCGTCAGCTCGGTGATCGACGCGCTCTCGCCCATGCCGAATTCGCAGCGGCCGTTGGACAAGAGATCAAGCACCGCGACGCGCTCGGCCACGCGCGCAGGATGATTGGTCGTGAGCTGGAGGATGCCGTGGCCGAGGCGGATGTTCTTGGTGCGCTGGCTCGCGGCGGCGAGGAAGGATTCCGGCGAGGGCGAGTGCGAATATTCCTCGAGGAAGTGATGCTCGACGACCCAGGCATGGTCGTAGCCGAGCTTGTCGGCGAGCTCCATCTGCGAGAGCGCGTTCTGGTAAAGGGCGAGCTCGTCGCCGGCCACCCACGGCCGGGGCAGTTGCAGCTCATAAAAGATGCCGAACTTCATGACGCCATCTCTCCCAAGTTTTCTTGCCCGCTTATTCTTGTTGCAGGCATCTTAATGCGCGGGGCGAAGCTGTCTACGCAGTCGCAATTCCGCCATGCGGGAGATGGCTTGATTGCGCGATCCGAATGGTTAGTTTGGCCTATGGCGACTCACTTATGGTAGCGCCTGCTCGTTTCCCTGAAAGATCATGGCCACTTTCACCCCGCATCAGGATGCCGCGCTCAAGGCCGTTGGCGATTGGCTCAAAGCCAAACCCGGCCGTAACGGCACGCCGCCGGTGTTCCGCCTGTTCGGTTTTGCCGGAACCGGCAAGACCACGCTGGCGCGGCACATTGCCGAGGGCGTCGACGGCGAGGTGAAGTTTGCGGCCTTCACCGGCAAGGCGGCCCTCGTGATGCGCAACAAGGGCTGCGACGACGCCTCCACCATCCACTCGCTGATCTACCGCGCCCGCGAATCCGGCGAGGAGCAGCCGAGCTTTGAATTGTGGGACGATGCGCCGGCCTCCAAGGCCAAGCTGATCGTGATCGACGAATGCTCGATGGTCGATGCCGAACTGGGCCGCGATTTGATGTCTTTCGAGTGTCCACTTTTGGTGCTCGGCGACCCCGCGCAACTGCCGCCGATCCAGGGCGGCGGCTTCTTCACCAACACCGAGCCCGACGCGATGCTCACCGAGGTGCACCGCCAGGCCCAGGACGATCCGATCGTGCGGATGTCGATGGACGTCCGCGAGGGCCGCGAGCTCGACATCGGCCGTTACGGCGAGAGCGAGGTAGTGTCGCGCAAGGAGCTCGATCCCGATCGCGTCATGGGCGCCGACCAGGTGCTGGTCGGCCGCAACAACACGCGCCGCGCGTACAATATGCGGGTGCGCCAGCGCCAGAACATCGAGGATGTTTTTCCGGTCGCCGGCGACAAGCTGGTGTGCCTGCGCAACAACCGCAAGAAGGGCCTGTTCAACGGCGGCCTGTGGCGCGTCAAGTCGCGCAACACCTCGCGCTCGAAATCGCGCATCCTCTCGATGCGGCTGTCGCCGGACGAGGATTTCGGCCACAAGGTAACGAAGGTCTCGGTGCGCGCCGACTGCTTCGAAGGCGGCGTCGAGCAAATCGCCTGGGAGCAGCGCAAGCCCTATGACGAATTCGATTACGGCTACGTGCTGACCGTGCACAAGTCGCAGGGCTCGCAATGGGACGACGTCGTGCTGTTTGACGAGAGCTTTGCGTTTCAGGATTCGAGGGCGCGGTGGCTGTATACGGGCATCACGCGCGCGGCGAAGCGGTTGAGCATTGTGGTGTAGTGTCGTCCCGGGCAATTGCGCACGGGGAGCCGCAACCATACGCGCGCGCTGCCGGGTGCGGCTTTTTTCACGGAGACGTGTCTCTGCGGCCGTAACAATCGCCCGGTCCGTCCGTATCTCCTTTGTCTGAAAACGCCGGGCAGGCTGTTCGCCCGCCCTTAACCGCCCTAGACTTGTCAGGTCTTTCGAAGAGGATCCGCCATGCGCCGCTCCGTCCTGTCCCTGCTCGCCGCCACCGCCGCTTTGACGCTGGCCTTTGCCGCACCGACCCGGGCCGCGGAAGATGCGGTCGTGATCCCCGCCCCCGCCATGGACGCAGCCCCCGCGAGCGGCATCCAGACCGCGGTGGTTGCCGGCGGCTGCTTCTGGGGCGTGCAGGGCGTGTTCCAGCACACGGCTGGCGTCGTCAACGCGGTGTCCGGCTATGCCGGCGGCACCAAGGCGACCGCCGATTATCAGACTGTCTCGAGCGGCCGGACCGGCCATGCGGAGTCGGTCGAGATCAAGTTCGACCCCAAGAAGATCTCCTACGGCAAGATTCTCCAGATCTACTTCTCAGTGGTGCACGACCCGACCCAGCTCAACCGCCAGGGACCCGACACCGGCACGCAATATCGCTCGGCCATCTTCACCACCTCCGACGAGCAGAAGAAGGTCGCAGAGGCCTATATCGCCCAGCTCGACAGTGCCAAGGTCTTCAGCAGGCCGATCGTGACCAAGGTCGGCGCGCTGGAGGGGTTCTACCCAGCCGAGGCCTATCACCAGGACTATCTGACGCTGCACCCGACCCAGCCTTACATCGCCTACAACGACATCCCGAAGGTCGAGAACCTGAAAAAACTGTTCGCGGATAATTACATTGAGAAACCGACGCTGGTGAGCGCCAGCAAGGCCACCAACTGATCCCAGATCACCAGAAAAACGGGAGACCCATGCCCGACAGCAAGACCAAGACCACCGACGGCAAGGTCATCAAGAGCGAAGAGCAGTGGCGGCGCGAATTGTCGCCGATGCAGTACGCAGTGCTGCGCGAGAAGGCGACCGAGCGTCCCTTCTCCGGCGAATATGAGCACGACCATCGTGCCGGCACCTATGTCTGCGCCGGCTGCGGCAATGTGCTGTTCGAGTCGGATGCCAAATTCGATTCCGGCTGCGGTTGGCCAAGCTTCACCGCGCCCGCCGTCGAGAGCCATGTCGACGAGGAACGGGATACGACGCACGGCATGATCCGCACCGAGGTGCTCTGCTCCAAATGCAGCGGCCATCTCGGCCACGTCTTTCCGGACGGACCGGGACCGACCGGGCTGCGCTACTGCATCAACTCGGCGGCGCTGAAGCTCGAGCCGAAATAAGATTGCGTGCCGCCGGGTTCCGCGATGGAACTCGGCGGCGCGATGTGCTTTTCTTCTCTGGCGGTGCAGCCGAGGCGCGTAATCCTGCGGCCGCCAGGGAGGTATCATGTCACTCGGGACCATCCTGATCATCCTGGTGATCATCTATTTGCTGGGCGGCTGGTCGGGGTGGATCGGCGGCTATGGCTACGGCATGGGCCATTCCGGCATGGGAATCGGCGGCGTCGTTCTGGTGGTGCTGCTCGTCCTGGTGCTTCTTGGCAAATTGTAACTAGCTGAAAAATATTATATTTTTCGCCCTTGCGGGCCTGCCATGCGCAGATTCATGATCTGCCATCGCAGGGGTCGCAATTTTGTCAAATCGGCCTATATTAGAGGGCGAGAATGACATGCGGCGGGCCCGCTCGATTGCGGCCCCTGTCCTCCCAAACCCCACGCGCTTAAAGCCCCAGAGAAGATCACGAGGTCTTTGACCATGCGTCCACTGCGTCCGTTCAACTTCAACACTTCCGCCGAGCTCTTCCCCGCCGCCATCCGCAAGAAGAAGCGCGCGGGCTTCACCTATCGCCGGTTCGGCACCGCGGCCGAGGCCGTGCAGTTCGCGATGGAGCAGTTGCCGACGGATTCGCTGAACGGCGCATATCTTCAGGTCGAGGAAGCCCGCTTCGACCAGAACGGCATCCGCTCGCTCTATGAGAGCGAAGCCTTCCCGCTGCCGCGCCGTCCCAAGCCGGCGCCGGCCGCTGAGGCCGACGCCGACGCGGCGTAAATTTCGCAAAACTCCGATGTGCGCAGAAAGCGCGATGGCCGAAAGGCTGTCGCGCTTTTTGGGTTTCTGGGACGGCTTCACATCCGCGGCTGCTTGTCGAGCCAGCGGCGGAGCAGGCGCACGTTGCGCATGTTGGCGCGGAACATGACATCGAAGGCATCGCCTGCGAACGGCACCATGCCGACCACGCCGTCGACTGCGACATTGCCGAGCATGCGCGCGGTGACGTACCAGGGCGCGCCGAGCGCGCGCGCCTCACGCACCAGCCACAGCGAGATCGCGGTTGTGATGATGTCGCCGATGATGGGGATCAGGCCGATCAGGCCGTCGATGCCATAGCGAATATTGGTGCCGGGCAGGATGAAGGCGACGTCGAGCAGCTTGGCGATCGCCTCGAGCCGGGCGATGCGCTGCTCGCGCGTCAGATTGCCGAACGGATGACCCTGCCCGAACTCGAAGCGAAACTCGCGAAACCCCTGCTCCAGGGTTTCAGGGCGGATCTCGTGGCCCTCCTGGTCGATGATCGGGCCGCGCGCCTCGCGGCCCGAAAAGTCGGCGCGCGAATGCGCCCGGGAACGGGATCTGCGTGGCGCGAGAATGTCGTCATCTTGCATGGTCATGGCCATTAGGGGAACGCGCGAGCGCAGCAGAGGTTGCCGCGCCGCGTCTGTAGGTCGCGCGCTCAGCTGGTCGCCACCGCCGGCCGCGGCTCCGCGACATAACAATGGACGAGCCATGATGAAAGCGCCGCCGGCACGAAGCCGACCAGGCCGTACAGGACGAGCTGCACCGCGCCGGAATCCGACCCGCGCGAGCCGTAGGTGAACGCGGCCAGGATGAAGGCGAACAGGCCGACCAGCAGCATCCGCAGCACCGGCCCGACCCGCCTGACATGGATCAGGATGTCGTCGACCGCGCCGATCATCAGCGACGGCAGGAAGCCGAACAGATAGCTGTATTGCAGGGACTTGAAGAACACTGCGAACAGCTTGCCGACCTCGCCGAGGCTGGTCTGGGTCCAGTAGCCGGACTGATAGGTCGTCGTCAGCAGAAGCAGAAACCCGCCGACGAACGGACCAACGAGCGCAAACACCAGATAGCGTTTCATCAAAGACTCCTCATACCCCGAGATCTTTTATAGCAGCGCGCCGGGAACCTTGGATAGCGGGGTTGCAGGTCCCTCAGGGGGAACAAGCGGCAAGGCGCCGAGTTCTCACAGAACCTGAATTGACCTGTCCGATTTGGAGCCGCCGATGTCTCGTAAACTGTTGTTGCTGGCGACGATCACGCTCTCGGCGCTCGGCGGCCTGCCGAACGCACCCGCCTTCGCACAAGGCCATATGGGCACACCGCAGGAGCAGAACGCCTGCTCGCGGGATGCCTCGCGGCTATGCCGCAAGGATCTCGGCAATGACAATGCGGTGCAGAACTGCCTGCAGGCCCACCGGGCCAAGCTGTCGAGATCGTGCAGCAAAGTATTTCAGAGCCACGGCATGTAAACTCGGTTCCGCATATTGCGTGACGGTCGCGCAACAGCTGCGGATTCCTTCGCGGCTCCCATTGAAGCTTCGTGACAATCGCGCATACTTGGCTCGGGCGGCGCAGCACTTTTCGATTCGAACATCAGGAAATCGAGCGACCACATGCGGGATTGAGGTCCCGGCGTGAAGGCTGTGACATGCGGCACATCAAGCCGCGTGCGGCGCCCCAACACCAAGTGGTTCAATCCACGGAACTCGGGGACGCATTCGACATGCCACGCAACCAGACCATCGCTTCGTTGTTAAAGACCACCGCTTCGCTGTTGGCCTTCGCCACCAGCGCCATCACCCTCCAGACATCGCCCAGCCTCGCCTTCTCGTCCGAAGCGCAGCAGATGTGCTCAGGCGATGCGATGCGGCTGTGCTCCAGCGAAATTCCCGACATCTCCAGGATCATCGCCTGCATGGTGCGCAACAAGTCGCATGTCAGCGCGGGCTGCCGCGCCGTCATGGAGCGCGAGCGCGCCGCGAGATCGCGTAAGCGGGAAGCGGCGGCGCAGTAGACCCAACTTCAGGCCATTCCGGGACTTCAGGTCAATCCGGGGCGAGGCGTAGCGTCGAGCCCGAAATCCATTTCCCCGCACCACGTGTTGCGCAATGGATTCCGGGCTCGCGCTATGCGCGCCCCGGAACGACGGAGGACGGTCAGGCTTGCCTCAGTCGCCCCACTGCGCGAAGGCGTCGTTGAAGGCGCGCTCGCCGGGGGCGCCCTTCTCGATGGCGATGATGGCGCGGCGCTGGTTGGAGTAGACCAGCGGCACGTCGAACCAGGAGCGCTCCTTCAAGAGCTGGACGTTACGGGAGCGGTCGGCGTCGACGTTGGACAGGCCGACCAGGAAGAAGCCGTCGGTGACCTTGACCGCAAGGCCCGCAAGTGGCGTGCCGCGCGCCTGCTCGTTCGACTTCATCAGGATGCCCGGCACGTTGGAGACGCTGCCGCCCGGAAAATCCGGCGGCAGGATGAAGGTCAGCTCGGCCGTGTGGCTCGCCGGCAGCGACGAGTCGGTGTTGCGGCGAAACGACATCGTCATCTTGAACTTGCGCTCGGGGATCTCGATGTCGGCGCGTACGGCGACGTCGGCCTTCTGGTTGCCCGACGCCTTGATCGGCTCGAGCCGCCACACCACCGAACCGACATATTGCTTGCCCTTCGGATCGGACGGATCCTCGTCATAGAGCACGACCTTCTGCGCCACCGGCGCGGCCGGCTGGTCGCTCGCCGAGGGCTGGCCGACGCGATCCGGGATCTTGGGCTTGCTCTGCGGCTGTGAGGTGTCCTTCGGCACCTCCACCACTTGGGTGGGCGAGGGCTTGAACAAATTGGTCGCGGTCTGGATCAGCGACTTGCCCCAGAGCAAGCCGGCGCCGACCAGGATCAGCACGATGCCGATGGCGATCGCGCTCTTGAACGGGAAGATCGAGCCGGTGCGCGTCCGCTTCTTGATGTCGCGATTGGGCGCGATGCGCGGACGCGACGACGGCGGCTGCGGCGCGTAGCGCTCGGCCTCCTCGATCGACTCGTCATAGGAATAAGGTGCGTCTGGTTCGGCGGCGCGGTTTTCCAGGCTCGGCTCGAGCCGGTCGAATTCCGGCGAAGGCGAGGGCACGTTGGCGTAGGTGCGGCGCGCGGCGCGATTGGCCTGCGCGGCGGCACCGCCGAGATCGTTGACGTCGGCGGTGATGTCACGGAAGCCGCGCACGCCCGGCCCCGGCGGCACCGCTGGCGGCGGTCCGCCATCCGGCGGGCGGCGTGGAGGCGAGCGATCGCGCCCCCCCGGCGGCTCCGGCTGGCGCGGCGCATCGAAGCGCGGGGCGCGCGGCGGACGCGGAGCATCGCCCTGGTCGTCACCGCCGGGTAGTGGGCGATCGTTGCGCGGCGGCGGCGCGGCGGGACGGGCCCGCGGCGGAGCGGCTGCTTGAGCGGATGCGGCCGGGCTGTGTTCGGTCGCGCGGGCGCTGGCCCTTCGGAACGCATCCCCGCTGCCGCTGCCACTCCTCGCGCCGCCACCGGGGCGCGAGGCCTCGCGAGAGCGCTGGGCGGCCTCCGATTCGACCTTGCGGACGGCCTCTTCCAGCGACAGCCGTTCGCGGGTGATCTCGGATTCGGAGAGCGGCGGCTGCACGCTGCGCAGCTGCGCGATCAGGGCCGTGCGCGCCCGTTCATAGAGCGCGCGCCGGCTTTCGCCGGGAGCATTAGGGTCCAGGGCGGCAATAGCGCGGGCGATCAGCGGATAGTAATCAGCCATTTCAACTCAACTATACGCACGTCCCGGTAAGAGATCGTTAAGCCTCAAACGGGTTTTGCACCAGGATAGTATCCTCGCGTTCGGGGCTGGTGGAAAGCAGCGCCACCGGGCACCCCACCAGTTCCTCGATCCGGCGGACATATTTGATGGCCTGGGCCGGCAGGTCGGCCCACGACCGCGCGCCGGCGGTCGGCTCCTTCCAGCCTTCGATGGTCTCCCAGATCGGCTCGACCCGGGCCTGGGCCCCCTCGCCGGCCGGCAGGTCGTCGATCTCCTTGCCGTCGAGCCTGTAGCCGACGCAGACCTCGATCGAATCGAAGCCGTCGAGAATGTCGAGCTTGGTCAGCGCCAGCCCGTTGATGCCGCAGGTTCGCACGGTCTGGCGGACCAGGACGGCATCGAACCAGCCGCAGCGGCGCTTGCGCCCGGTATTGACCCCGAACTCACGGCCGCGACGGCCGATCTCCTCGCCGATCTCGTTCAGCAGTTCCGTCGGGAACGGCCCCTGGCCGACGCGCGTCGTATAGGCCTTGCAGATGCCGAGCACGTAGCCGACCCCGCTCGGACCGATGCCCGTTCCGGTCGCGGCCTGCGCCGCCACCGTGTTGGACGAGGTGACATAGGGATACGTGCCGTGGTCGACGTCGAGCAGCGCGCCCTGCGCGCCTTCGAACAGGATGCGCTTGCCGGCACGCCGCTCGATGTCGAGCAGGCGCCACACGGTCTCCGCATAAGGCAGCAGCTGCGGCGCCAGCGCGCTGAGCTCCTTCAGGATCTCGTTGCCGTCGAACTCCGGCAGGTTGAGGCCGCGGCGCAACGCATTGTGGTGCGCAAGCAGCCGGTCGATTTTGTGCGGGAGCGTGTCGAGGTCGGCGAGGTCCATCAGCCGGATGGCGCGGCGACCGACCTTGTCTTCATAGGCAGGTCCGATGCCGCGGCGCGTGGTGCCGATCGCCGTCGCCGAATTGGACGATTCGCGCAGCGCATCGAGCTCACGGTGCAGCGGAAGGATCAGGGTGACGTTCTCCGCGACGCGCAGATTCTCCGGACCGACCGCCACGCCCTGGCCGCGCAGCTTGCCCACCTCGTCAAGGAAGGCCTGCGGATCGAACACGACGCCGTTGCCGATCACCGACAGCTTGGACGAGCGCAGCACGCCGGAGGGCAGCAGCGCGAGCTTGTAAGTCGCGCCGTTGATGACCAGCGTATGGCCGGCATTATGGCCGCCTTGGAAGCGCGCGACGATGTCCGCCTGCTCCGACAACCAGTCGACGATCTTGCCCTTCCCTTCGTCGCCCCACTGGGCGCCGACGACGACAACATTGGCCATTCGCGGGTAATCCTTCGAAGAATTTAGATGCGCCAGCCCAGCTGACGGCCGGAGCCGTTCGCACGCGAGGCAGCCAACCGGATAACGGAAGCAGCCTCTCTAGGCAAGCAAGAACGGGGCTTTTTCGGGGCCCGGGACGCTATTTAAGCCTTTGATATCCCCCGAAAATCCAGAAACGTTCCAGGGCAGCTCGGCAGTCTTCGGCCAAAGCGTGAGGCGCATCTCCCCGTTGCATGGTCGCGATGCGTCCGCGGCCCGTTGATGCAGGCTCGATTTCCGTGTCTTTGGGGCATGCCGGGCTATCAGCCGGCCCGACCTCGCCGGGCCGGGGCTTCGGCGCATGACACGGGGCCATAACAATCACAATGTCCGCCACCGGCCAGACCACGGGCTCTGAATCATCCAGTCACAACTGGATCGCCAATCAGCCTTATCTGCTGCTCAGCATCACCGCGCTGTGCTGGGCCGGCAATGCCGTGGTGGGGCGGCTCGCCGCCGGCCACATCCCGCCGGTGACGCTGTCCTTCCTGCGCTGGAGCTTCGCCTTCCTCTTGGTGCTGCCGTTCGCCTGGAAGCATCTCGCCCAGGACTGGCCCGCGATCCGCAGCAAGCTCGGCCTGATGATCGTGCTGTCGATCACCGGCATCGGCGCCTTCAACACCCTGCAATATTGGGCGCTGGAGCATACCCAGGCGCTCAACACGCTTCTGTTGCAATCGGCCGCGCCCCTCATCGTGGCACTGTGGTCGCTGGTCATCCTCGGCATCCGCCTCACCGCGGCGCAGGCCTTTGGCGTAGCTCTCTCGATGTGCGGCGTGCTGATCATCCTGCTGCACGGCGATGTCACCACGCTGTCGAACATCGCCTTCAACAAGGGCGACCTGATCTTCATCGTCGCGCTGATCATCTTCGCGCTCTATTCGGTGCTGACCCTCAAGCGGCCGCCGATCCACGGCCTGTCGTTCCTCGCCTTCACCTTCGGCGCCGGTGCGGCCTGCCTCATTCCGCTGGAGATCTGGGAATTGTCGGCGCGCCCGGTCATGAAGCTCGATGGGCCGAACCTGCTCACCCTGTTCTATGTCGCGGTGTTTCCATCGACGCTCGCCTATCTCTGCTTCAACCGCGGCGTCCGCCTGATCGGCGCCAACCGCGCTGCGCCGTTCTTCCACGTCGTGCCGGTGTTCGGCTCGATCATGGCGATGGCCTTCCTCGGCGAACACCCGCAGGCCTTCCACTTCGTCGGCTTTGCACTGGTGCTGTCGGGCGTGTTCGTGGCGTCGAGGAAGCAGACGACTTAAGACCGTCCGTCAGATATAGCGCGCCGCGCCCATGCAGAGGGCGGTGATGCCGAGCAGGCCCGCCGCCACGCGCTGCGCGGTCGCAATGCGTCGCCGTACGCCTGCAAGATCGCCGGTGCCGCGACGCAAGGTAACGACCGCGCGAGGACCGGTCGCTACCTGGACGCAGACGGCGATCAGCGCGCAAACCGCGCCGAGCGCCAGCACCTGTTCGGTCGTGCTGAAGCTACCGGCGTGAACAAGGTGCCAAAGATAGGCGCCGGTCAGCATCGCAATCGTCGCCGCGCCAAGTTGCGGAAAAACCAACTGCTCCCCGCCGGCTGCGCCGGTGCGCGCCAGCGCGAAGCTTGATCCTGCCCAGAACACGGACGACAACACATGAAGCGACAGGGCAATCACGAGGGCGGTCTGCATGGCAAGCTCCGGCTTTCCAATTTTACTATACAATATGTATAATCAATGTGTGGAAATCGCAAGCCTATGCCGAAGCGCAATTATGTGAGCTCGGTGCGCGCCTCCGCGGCGGCGGAGACGCGCGAGCGCATCATCGCGGCCGGCGCCAAGCTACTGCGCAAGGACGCGAGCATCGTGAACTTCTCGCTCGAGATGGTGGCGAAGGCGGCCGGCGTCACCCGGCTGACCGTCTACAACCAGTTCGGATCACGGCGCGGATTGCTGGAAGCTGTGTTCGACGACATCGCGCGCGAGGGGGGCTTGTTCGAGCTGGCCGAGGTGATGACGATGGCTGACCCGCGCGCCGCGCTCGATCGCGTTGTCGCGATCTTCTGCGCTTTCTGGTCACACGATCCTGCCATTGGCGGGCTCAACCAGGCTGTTGCAACCGATCCCGAATTTGGCGACTCGCTGGTCGAACGCAACGAACGGCGGCGGGAGCTACTGACAGCGCTGGTGTCGCGCATCGCCGGAAAGCCCGCAGCCAAGCACGCCGTGCAGGATGCGGTCGATCTGATCTTCGTGCTGACAAGCTATCCGAGCTTTGCGGCATTGAGCCCGCAGCGATCCTCGCAAGAAGTTTGCCGCCTGTTGCAGGCAGCGTGTCATGCCGCCGTGGATAGGGTGAAGTAACTTGCCGGCGCGTTACTGCCGAAATTTGCTGTAGGCCTCGCTCGTGGCGATGATGACGTGCTCGGCGCAGCCGTTGACGCGATGCGGATCGGCCTCGCGCTCGTAGGCTTCCGACGTCATCATGTCGAGGAAGGCCGCGACGGACGGATAGAAGACCAGCGCGACGAAATCCCAGTCGTTGCCCGCGTGGGGACCGAGCGCGACCGCGTTGGCCTCGCCGGTCCACAACAGCGTGCCGCCGCGCGCCTTGATCATGGGCACGGTGATGGCGCTGTAGCGCAGATACGCGTCCCATCCGGAGCCGTTCCCGTCGCGCGAGCGCTCGTGAAAGCGCATCAGGTTCAGCATCACCACCGGCGCATGCCGGTCGAGCCGTTCCAGGCCTACAATGTTCAACATATTGACCGTCAATGGCACCTCCCGGGGTCATGCCTGCATCGTAGCATTGCGGTGGCGTGACTTGTGTCACGAAAGCTATCCAGCGCAAGCTATCCAATGCCAATGACGATCGCTTCACCCGCACCACCGGCCTCGAATGCGGCCAGCTGGCTCAACAACCAGCCCTATCTGCTGCTCAGCCTAAGCTCGCTGTTCTGGGCCGGCAACATCGTGCTCGCGCGCCATGTCGGCGCACATGTGCCGCCGCTGACGGTGACCACGATCCGCTGGTTCGGCGTGTTCCTGATCCTGCTGCCGTTTTCCTGGCCGCATCTGAAACGCGACTGGCGGGCCTTGCGCAAAAGCCTGCCGCTGATGCTATTCCTGTCGCTGGTCGGCTTTGCCTTCAACAACGCGATCTCCTATTCGGCGATGCAATACACGGAAGCGCTCAACGCGCTGCTGATCCAGTCGGCGGGGCCGCTGTTCGTGGCGCTGTGGTCGCTGGTGCTGTTCGGCGTCAGGTTGACAGGTGGCCAGCTTGCCGGCATCGCGATCTCCCTGCTCGGCGTGCTGATGATCATCCTGCGCGGCGACCTCGCGGCGCTGGCGAGCATCTCGTTCAACAGGGGCGACATCATGTTCGCTTCCTCGCTGGTGGCCTTCGGGCTCTACTCCGCGTTCATCCCGCGCCGGCCGAAGGTTCATCAGCTTTCCTTTCTCTCCTTCACCACCTGTTGCGGCGCGATGATGCTGCTGCCGACCGCCGTCTGGGAGGCCTGGAGCGGCAATGTCATGCAATTCGACACCGTGACGCTGATGACGCTCGGCTACATCCTGATCTTTCCCTCGACGCTCGCCTACCTCTTCTTCAATCGCGGCGTCGCGCTGATCGGGCCGAACCGCGCCGCGCCGTTCTTCCATCTGGTGCCGGTGTTCGGCTCGGCGATGGCGATCCTGCTGCTCGGCGAAAAGCTGCAGCCGTTTCACCTGATCGGTTACGCGCTGGTGCTCGCGGGTGTCGTCATCGCCTCGCGCCAGGGTTCGGCGGTGAAGTAGTTCCGCGCTGCGGACGTTACGCTCTCGTCTCCCGGGCGCAGCGCAGCACGCAGTGATGCGCTGCTGAACCAGGACCCAGTTTGCCGCAGCATGGGCCCCGGCTCTGCAGCGCACCGCTGAAGAAGCGCTGCGCTGCGTCCGGGGCACGAGACCTGTTTGACGAGCGAAGGCGGAAGCGTGCCAACCATCCTTTGTCGCGAACACAAAAAAAGGCGGGCACGACGCTTTCGCGTCTTTGCCCACCCTACGAATTCTGCGTTCGGCTTTACGCCGCGCGCACCTTGGCGAGGAAGCCGTCCACCGCGTTGCGCAATGCGCCGGACTGGTGGTCCAGCTCGCGGGCGTTGGTCAGCACCTCGCCAGCGGCGGTGCCGGTCGCTGCCGCGGCCGAGGTGACGCTGCCGATATGGGCGTTGATCTCGCTCGAACCGGTCGCGACCGACTGGATGTTGCGGGCGATCTCGCGGGTCGCCTCGCCCTGCTGCTCGATCGAGGCCGAAATGCCGGCGGTAATCTCGCTCATCTCGGCGATGGTCTGGGAGATGCCGCCGATCGCGGCGACCGCATCGCTGGTCGAGGTCTGCATCGCCGCGACTTGCGCGGAGATTTCCTCGGTCGCCTTCGCGGTCTGGTTGGCAAGCGCCTTGACCTCGGAGGCGACGACGGCAAAGCCACGGCCGGATTCGCCGGCCCGCGCCGCCTCGATGGTGGCGTTGAGCGCGAGCAGATTGGTCTGCGCCGCGATCGAATGAATGAGCTTGACCACCTCGCCGATCTTCTCGGCGCCGGTGGAGAGCTCCTGCACCGTCGCGTTGGTACGCTCGGCGTCGTTGACGGCGCGGCTCGCCACCTCGCTCGAGCGCGTCACCTGGCGGGAGATTTCCGCAACTGAGCTCGACAGCTCTTCGGCGGCGGCCGCAACCGTGCCGACATTCCCGGAAGCCTTCTGCGAGGCCGCACCGACCGTTGCCGCCCGCGACGAGGCATCGCTTGCGGTCGCGGTCATCGACTGCGCCGTCGACTGCATCCCGGCCGCGGCCGAGGAGACCGAGCGGACGATGCCGTTGACGCTGCGTTCGAAGTCGCTGGCGATGTCTTCCATCGCGCTACGGCGTTCCGCCGCGGCACGCTGCTTCGCCGCCGCTTCGGTCTGCTCGAGGTCGCGGATGCGAACCGCGTTGTCCTTGAAGATCTGGACGGTCGCAGCCATCGCACCGACCTCGTCGCCGCGGCCGACGCCGGGAATGTCGCCCTCGAGCTTGCCGTCGGCGAGATCGTTCATGCGAGTCCCGAGCAGGGCCAGCGGACGGCTGATGCTGCGGCCGATCATCCAGGCGACGCTGCCGGCGACGATGACGATGCCGAGCGTGGCAAGGCCGAGCAGCCAGTAGACCGGCCCCATCTTCTCGTCGATATCCTCGAGATAGGCGCCACTGCCGAGATACATGTCGAAGCCGGGCACCGCGACCGAATAGCCGAGCTTGCGGATCGGCTTCTCCTGGCCGGGCTTCACGTATTCGTAGAACAGCAGCATCTCGCCGTGAGCCTTGACGCCATCCATGATCTCGCGGGACAGCTTTCGCCCGTTGACCTCGACCTCCATGCGGTTGGTGCCGACCTGCTTCGGATCGGGCGCGAGCTGGGTGATGCCGTCGTAGGTGGTTCCGTACAAATAGCCCGCCCCCTTGTCGTAAGTCATGGCATTACCGTAGCGACGTAGTTCGGCGAGCGCGGCATCCTTGGTCAGTTCACCGGCATTGACCCGCTTCACCAGGGTGGCCGCGTAGTTGCGGGCCAGTTCGACGATCGCCTTGGTCTGGTCGATGCGCGCGTCGACCATGGCACGCTTCATCAGGTACCCGGCCAGAACTCCCGAGATGCACAGGCCGAACAAGGTAACGCCGACAAGAATGCCGAGCTTGGGGGCGATCTTCAGATTGCTCAACTTCACGGTGATGGGACTCCGGGGAAAAAGGGATACGGGCACGCGAACTCGATCGCAATTGAATCAACTTTTAGTGTGCGACCCATTAGCAAGTTACTTACAGGCCTCCGTAGAAGCCCCTACGCTTACCGGGAAAAACAGCAAATAATCACGGCAGCACCAACCGGGAATTGTACGCGACCACGCCGATTTCGCGTAAAAGACGCAAAGGCCCGCCAGAAGGCCGGGCCCGCAACAAGAAACCGACAAACCAAATCGGGAGCAGGACATGCCGAAATACAGGGTGGTGACGCCGAAGGGCGCGAGCTTCACGGTCGCGGGCAGCGATTATTCCTACGAGCGCGAGGCGCTCGATCCGATCGATGCCGAAATCATCGAGGCGCCGGCCAACGAGGCAGAGTTCATCGCCGCCGCGAAGAATGCCGACGCGATCTACGCCAAGGGTATGCCGATCACCAAGACCATCATCGATAGCCTGGAGAGCTGCAAGGTCATCACGCTCGGCTCGGTCGGCGTCGACAGCGTCGATGTGAAAGCGGCAACCGCCCGCGGCATTCCCGTCACCAACATCCCCGACACCTTCATCGAGGAAGTCGCCGACCACGCCATGATGTTGCTGCTCGCCGGCTTCCGCCGTCTGGTCGAACAGGACAAGATGGTGCGCAACGGCCGCTGGGCCGAGGGCCGGCCTGCGCTCTTGAAGGTCCCGCGGTTGATGGGACAGACGCTCGGCTTCATCTCGTTCGGCCGCGTCGCGCGTGCGGTGGCGAAGCGCGCCGCACCCTTCGGCCTGCGCATGATGGCCTACGATCCTTTCATCCAGGAAACGCTGATGTACGATCACAGCGTAATCCCGGCGACGCTGAACGAGGTGCTGTCGCAATCCGACTTCGTCTCGATGCATGCGCCGGCCCGGCCCGAAGTGCATCACATGCTGACCGAGAAGCATTTTCGGCAGATGAAGAAGGGCTCGATCTTCATCAATACCGGGCGCGGCGCCACAGTGGACGAGGAGAGCCTGATCAAGGCGCTGCAGGAGGGCTGGATCGGGCATGCCGCCCTTGACGTGCTGGAGAAGGAGCCGCCCTCGCACAACAATCCCATCCTGAGCATGGAGAACGTGACCCTCACCGCCCACGTCGCCTCGGCCTCGGCACGATTCGACGAGGCGCGCAAGCGCCGGGTGGGCTACGAATTGTCACTGGTGCTTCAGGGCATGTGGCCGGTAAGCTGTGTCAATCCGTCGGTGCTGCAAGACACCGCGCTCCGCCGCTGGCAGCCCGTCAGCATGGACCGCGGACCGAACAGCTAAGGCGGCCGGCGCGCAAAGCGCGCCGAAGGACCGGCAAAAGAACGAAACGGCCCTTCACCGGCGATCAACGCCGGGAAGGGAGACATCACAGGGAGGAACTGATGAGGAACGACATCACACGTCGTGATGCCTTGGCGCTGGGCCTGTCCGCTGCAACGGTCGCTGCCACTGGTGTTGCAGCGCACGCTCAATCCGCGATCAAGGTCGCGGACGCCCCCGCTCCGAAACTGCCGATCGAGAAGGGCGCAACACTGCGCATGTTGCGGCCAGTCCGCTTCGTCCAGGCCGATGAAGACGTGTTCCGCGCCAATGCGGCCAAATTCACCAAGGAGACCGGCGTCGAGGTCAAGATCGATTTCGTCGGCTGGGAGGACATCAGCCAGCAGACCGCGGTCACGGCCAATTCCGGCGCCGGCCCCGACATCATCATCGGCTTCTCCGATGCGCCGCACATCTATATCGACAAACTGATCGAGTTGACCGACGTCGCCGATTATGTCGGCAAGCGCTATGGCGGCTGGCTGCCTCTGGCGCAGCGCTACGGCAAGAAGAACAAGAGCGACACCTGGATCGGACTGCCGTTCGGCGCCAGCGCGGGTCCGCTGATCTACCGCAAGTCGATCCTGCAATCGGTCGGCTTCGATAAGGTGCCGGAAGACCACGCTGGCATCCTGGACCTCTGCCAGAAGCTGCAAAAGGCCGGCAAGCCGGCGGGATTCGCGCTCGGCAACGCCAAGGGCGACGGCAACGGCTTTGCGAGCTGGGCACTGTGGTCGCACAATGCCGCGCTGCTCGATGAAGAAGGCAGCCTCACCATCAACAGCAAGGAGACCATCGCCGCGCTGAACTGGGTCAAGCAGCTCTACCCGACCTTCATCGCCGGCACGACGTCGTGGAACGACGTCAGCAACAACCGCGCCTACGCGGCGCAGGAAATCGCGCTGACCGCGAACGGCGTCTCGCTGTACTTCTCGCTGAAGAACGACCCGGCGACCAAGGCGATCGCCGACGACAGCGAGCATCAATTGCTGCCGAAGGGCGTGGCCAAGATCTCTCCGATGGCGGGCCTGACGCTGAACGCCATGGTGTTCAAGCACAGCCAGTATCCCAATGCCGCAAAAGCCTTCCTGCAGTTCATGCTGGAAAAGGACCAGTACGAGCCGTGGCTCAACGCCAACTCCGGCTACTGGGCGCAGCCGCTCGCCGCCTACGCCGACGCCGCCGTGTGGTCGCAGGACCCCAAGGTCAAGATCTTCAAGGACACCATGAACAGCACCTATTACGACGGCTACAAGGGCCCGATCTCGACCGCGACCGGTGCCGTCAGCGCCGACTATGTGCTGATCCAGATGTTCGCGTCCGTTGCGACCGGCGCGGCCACGCCGGAGGCAGCAGCTGCCGAAGCCGAGCAGCGCTGCAAGCGGTACTTCCGGCGGCAGAAGTAACGGCAGACAACGCAGCCATCATTGCGAGCGAAGCGAAGCAATCCAGAATCCCTCCGCGGGTGCAGCCTGGATTGCTTCGTCGCACCAGCGCAAAATTGCTTTGCAATTTTGTCGCGGGCTCCTCGCAATGACGGTGGAGTGACTTTTCAAGAACAGGACAACGCCCTGATGTCCGTGACCACCCTCTCCTCCCGCGTACTGGCGCAACGGCAGCCGTCCTGGCTGGTGCGGCTGTTCGACTACAAGCCGTTCCTGATCGTGATATGCCTTGCGCCCGCGATCGGGCTGCTCGCGGTGTTCCTGACCTATCCGCTCGGGCTCGGCATCTGGCTCGCCTTCACCGATACCACGATCGGTCAGAAAGGCATCTTCGTCGGCCTGGACAATTTCCAGTATCTGCTCAGCGATCCCCTGTGGTGGAACGCGGTGTTCTACAGCGTGGTCTATACGGGAATCGCGACCTTCGGAAAGTTCGCGCTCGGCTTCTGGCTGGCGCTGCTGCTCAACAACCATTTTCCGTTCAAGAGCCTACTGCGCGCGATCATCCTGTTACCCTGGATCGTGCCGACGGTGCTCTCGGCCCTGGCGTTCTGGTGGATCTACGATCCGCAATTCTCGATCATCTCCTATCTGCTGGTCGACGTGCTGCACTGGCGTACGACCAATGTAGACTTCCTCGGCTCGCCCTGGCCGGCGCGGTTCTCGCTGATCGCCGCCAATATCTGGCGCGGCATTCCCTTCGTCGCTATCTCGCTGCTGGCGGGCTTGCAGACCATCTCGCCCTCGCTCTACGAAGCCGCCATGCTCGACGGCGCCAGCGCCTGGCAGCGCTTCCGCTACATCACCTTTCCGATGATGATGCCGATCCTCGCCATCGTCATGACCTTCTCGATCATCTTCACCTTCACCGACTTCCAGCTGGTCTACGCCATCACCCGCGGCGGTCCGGGCAACTCGACGCATCTGCTGGCGACGCTCGCATTCCAGCGCGGCATCGCCGGCGGCGAGCTCGGCGAAGGTGCCGCGATCGCGGTGTCGATGATCCCGTTCCTGGTGTTCGCGACGCTGTTCTCATATTTCGGCCTTGCACGCCGCAAATGGCAGCAGGGAGAGGCCAATGACTGACGCCGTCGCGCAAGCCTCTGCCAAAGCGGCGCCCGAGACCATGGCCTGGGATTCCGGGCTGCGCCGGCTGATGATGATCTATCTGCCGCTCGGCTGCTTCGTGCTGATCCTGCTGTTTCCGTTCTACTGGATGGCGATCACGTCGTTCAAGCCGAATGCGGAGCTGATGAATTACCGGGAGCATAACCCGTTCTGGATCTCCTCGCCGACACTGGCGCACGTCAAGCACCTGCTGTTCGACACTGCCTATCCGCGCTGGCTGTGGACCACGATGATGGTCGCGATCGGAGCGACCACATTGTCGCTGATCGCGAGTACGCTGGCTGCCTATGCCATCGAGCGCCTGCGCTTCCGCGGCAGTCCTTATGTCGGCCTCGGCATCTATCTTGCCTATCTGGTGCCGCCGTCGATCCTGTTCATCCCGCTCGCAACCGTGGTGGTGCAGTTCGGTCTGTTCGACAGTCCGCTCGCGCTCATCCTGGTCTATCCGACATTCCTGGTGCCGTTCTGCACCTGGCTCCTGATCGGCTATTTCAAGTCGATCCCCTACGAGCTCGAGGAATGCGCGCTGGTCGACGGCGCGACGCGGCTGCAGATCCTGCGACGGATCACGCTGCCGCTCGCAGTGCCCGGCCTGATCTCGGCCGGTATCTTCTCCTTCACGCTATCCTGGAACGAATTCATCTACGCGCTCGCCTTCATCCAGAGCGGCGCCAACAAGACCGTACCGGTCGCGATCCTGACCGAGCTCGTCACCGGCGACGTCTATCAGTGGGGCGCGCTGATGGCGGGCTCGCTGCTCGGTTCGCTGCCTGTCGCGATCTTCTATTCGCTGTTCGTGGATTACTACGTGTCCTCGCTCACCGGCGCGGTAAAGGAGTAACCGGCGCCTGCGGCGTTTGGCCCGGTTTCACACAACTGCAATATGCCGACAGCATAAGACGGCCTCCTCTCACAGGAGACGCATATGCGCGCGACTTTTCTCGGCACCGTCGCAACGATCATTCTCACCGCAGGCGCGGCGCTCGCGCAGAGCGAGGGCCAATTCCCGGCCAAGCTCGCCGGCCACGTGGTGATGCCGGCCGCGACCTTCATCGACGCGCCGGCCGACGCGCCCGCCGATCTCAAGACCTCGGGGAAATACACCACCGGCAAGCGCGTCGACGCGCTCGGCACCGTGATGGGCAAATCCTTTGAGCGTCCGACCGGCATCTCGCTGCCGTTCAAGGGCCAGCCGCTGCAGGGTCATTCCGGCATCAAGCATATGTCCGACGGCACCTACTGGGTCATCACCGACAACGGCATGGGCGCGCGCGCCAACTCGCCAGATTCGATGCTGTACCTCAACCGCTACAAGATGGATTGGGCCAGCGGCAAGATCGAGCGCCAGGAGACGATCTTCCTGCACGACCCCGACAGACGCGTGCCCTTCCGCATCGTCCACGAGGACACAGAGAAGCGCTATCTCACCGGCGCCGACTTCGACACCGAAGGTTTCCAGATCATCGGCGACACCTTCTGGATCGGCGACGAGTTCGGTCCCTATATCCTGAAGGCCGACAAATCAGGCAAGATCCTCGCCGTGTTCGAGACCATCGCCGACGGCAAGCCGGTGCGCTCGCCCGACCATTGGGCGGTGGCGACCCCGGGTGCGCCGGGCGCGACCTACACCAACGTCAATCTGCGCCGCTCCAAGGGCTTTGAAGGTTTTGCCTCGTCGAAAGACGGCAAATTCCTCTACGGCCTGCTCGAGGGGCCGTTGTGGGATGCCGACAGGAAGGACTGGGAGCGGGTCGACGGCAAGGAAGCCTCCCGCATCCTCGAATTCGACGTCGCCGCGGAAAAATTCACCGGCCGCTACTGGCAGTATGTGTTCGAGCAGAATGGCAATGCCATCGGCGACTTCAACATGATCGACCCGAGCGCCGGCCTCGTCATCGAGCGCGACAACGGCGAAGGCACGCCCGACAAAGCCTGCCCGCAAGGCACCCGCGGCGAGAACTGCTTCCCTGACGTCGCCAAGTTCAAGCGCATCTACAAGATCGAGCTGACCGACGCCAATGTCGGCAAGCCTGTGCGCAAGATCGGCTATATCGACCTGTTGAAGATTCAGGACCCCGACAAGAAGGCGCGGAAAGCCCTCAACGACGGCGTCTACACCTTCCCGTTCTTCACTATCGAGAACGTCGATCGCGTCGACGACACCCACATCATCCTCGGCAACGACAACAATCTGCCGTTCTCCTCCAGCCGCGATCCTAACAAGGCCGACGATGACGAGTTCGTGCTGCTGGAGGTCGCGGATTTCCTGAAGGCGAAGTAAGGCATTGGCTCTATCAACACGGTCATCGCCCGGCTCGACCGGGGGCGGATCCAGTACACTGCGGCGCCTGTGTGATACGGAGAAGCCGCGGCGTACTGGATGCCCGCCTGCGCGGGGCATGACAGGAGAGGAAGAGGGAGGGGGTGAGAACTAACCCGACGGCACGACGACGCGCTTGTCGCGGATGTGACAGGAAATATCACATAGCGCGCACGAACATGCGAAAGCCAGGCGCGCCAATGATCGCCTCGAACGCGGGATCGCGCCTCTCGTCCGCAAGGACAAATCCAGCCTTGGCGTAGGCCCGCTCGGCGGGCTCGTTGCCGATCAGGAATGATATCGTCGCGCGAGTGAAGCCAGCCGCGCGTCCCTTGTCCAGCGCGCGGGCAATCAGCGCCTGTACCAAGCCACGGCCGCGATGAGCGGGATCGACCGCGACATGCTCGATCATCCAGTCACCTTCGCCGCCCTGAACCCAGCAGGCGTGCGAATAGGTGCCGCGTTGACGGATAGCATCCAGCTCCGAATCCGTGAGCCCGACCGCGAGTGCGACCTCCTCGATCGCGCGCCAGGCTGCGGCTCCAGTACCCACCGCGGGCACGGCGCAGAGCGCCGCAGCCGGCCTGCCATCGACCTCCGCAACCAAAAACTGCGAGACGTGCCACATCGACACCGCGCGTGCGACCGCGATCCGCGCGATAAAATCGCGGCACAACGGCTCTGGCCAGCCGAGCGCGACGTCGAACCAGCCGCGCGACCGATAGCCGCGCGTCGATGACAGAATAATTCTTGCGATGAAATCGGCGTCTTCGGGACGCGCAGACCGTATCGTCATGCGCGCCCCCTTTGCGAAGACCTTACGTGTTCTTCAGCGCGACGCGGAATTCGGCTTCGGTCTTGGCTTTGACCTCGTCGAGCGTGACGCCGTCGGCGAGCTCGATCAGGGCCATGCCGCCGTCGCCGTGCTTGTCGATGGTGAAGACGGCAAGATCGGTGACGACCATGTCGACTACGCGCTCGCCGGTCAGCGGCAGATTGCACTTCTTCAGGAGCTTGGGGCCGTCCTTGGCGGAATGCTCCATCACCACGACGACGCGCTTGACGCCCGCGACGAGGTCCATCGCGCCGCCCATGCCCTTGACCATCTTGCCAGGGATCATCCAGTTGGCGAGGTCTCCGTTCTGGGCCACCTGCATGGCGCCGAGGATCGACAGATCCATGTGGCCGCCGCGGATCATGCCGAACGAATCAGCGCTGGAGAAATAGCAGGTCGACGGCAGCTCGCTCACGGTCTGCTTGCCGGCGTTGATCAGGTCGGCGTCCTCTTCGCCCTCATAGGGGAACGGGCCCATGCCGAGCATGCCGTTCTCGCTCTGGAGGCTGACATCGACGCCGTCAGGGATGTAGTTCGAGACCAGCGTCGGGATACCGATGCCGAGATTGACGTAATAGCCGTCACGCAATTCCTTCGCGGCGCGCGCAGCCATCTGTTCACGGGTCCAGGCCATCTTTGTGCTCCTGTCGATTCCTTAGTGGCGCATGATCTGATCGGAAGACCGGTGTCCACTTTTCCGGATCATGCGCTGGTGCGCGGGCGGGTGTTGCGGAATTCGATGCGCTTCTTGGCCGTGCCGACCTCGACGATGCGCTTCACGAAAATGCCGGGCGTGTGGATGTGGTCCGGATTGAGTTCACCGGCCGGAACCAGATGCTCGACCTCGGCCACGGTGACCTTGGCTGCAGTCGCCATCATCGGGTTAAAGTTGCGCGCGGTCTTGCGGTAGATCAGGTTGCCGGCGGTGTCGCCCTTCCAGGCGTGCACGATGGCGAGGTCGGCGAACAGGCCGCGCTCCATCAGGTACTTTTCGCCGTCGAACTCCTTCACTTCCTTGCCTTCGGCGATCAGCGTGCCCACGCCGGTCTTGGTGTAGAAGGCCGGAATGCCGGCGCCGCCGGCGCGGATGCGCTCGGCCAGCGTGCCCTGCGGATTGAATTCGAGTTCCAGCTCGCCGGCGAGGAATTGCTGGGCGAACAGCTTGTTCTCGCCGACATAGGACGAGATCATCTTCTTGATCTGGCGGGTTTCCAGCAGGCGGCTGAGCCCGATGCCGTCGACGCCGGCATTGTTCGAGACCACGGTCAGACCCTTGACGCCGGAGTCCCGGATCGCATCCGACAGCGATTCGGCGATGCCGCAGAGGCCGAAGCCGCCCGACATGATCATCATGTTGTCCTTGAGAACGCCCTCAAGAGCCGACTTGGGGTCGGGATAGACCTTGTTCATGCAAAAAACCCTCGACTGAAGCTGCGGCTTGCAGGCGTCGCGCCTTATTGGCGGCGATTATTAGGCGAAATCGTCCGAAGCCGTCAATGATACGGGGTTCTCCGTTCCGCAAGCCGGTGGTAGAAGCTGCCCACGCCGTGGGCAGACCCGTCCGCGGCCTTGAAAGCGACAAGAAAACCCATCAAGTTGCGGGGGTTGGGCGTGGGGGCGCGCAGGTTTTCCCGGCCCGCCCTTCCGGCTCCAGCGACCAACCCGATCAGGACATGCCATTGACCGTGGCCCAAGGAATGAAGCGCCTCGGGACGCCGATCGCGGCGCTGCTCGGCGTCGCGCTGATCGCCCTGATCGCGATCTCCTGGCTCATCAACCGCGACGCGCTGCGCCAGGCGGTGGAAGCGCAGATCCACGACGTCACCGGGCTCGAGCTCAGCGTGGCCGGCAACATCGACATTTCCGCTCTGCCGGCAAGCTACATCTCCTTCCATGACGTCGGCCTCAAGGGCGGCGGCAGCAGCGACCCCGCGCTCCATGTCGACGTGCTCACCGCCAATCTCAGGCTCCTGCCCCTATTGCTGCAACAGTTCGAGATCGCCGACCTGACGCTGCTGCGGCCGCACATTCATGTCAGCCTGAAACCGGATGGCGAGAGCAACTGGACACCGTTCATCCAGACCATTGCGCGCACGATGAAGCCCGGCGCCGACAACCAGGTGTCGTTCTCCGAAATCCGGATCCAGGACGGCGTGCTCAATTACGAGGACGCGGCAACGCACGCCACCGAGAAGCTCGAGGACATCGACCTGTCGCTGGCTTGGCCGTCGATCTCGCGCTCCTTTGCCGCGACCGGGCAGTTCGACTGGCGCGGCGAACGCGTCGACGGCTCGATCAGCTTTGCCGATTTCGTTGCGGCCCTCTCCGGCGAGCGCTCTGGCCTGAAGGCGCGGATCGCGAGCGCGCCGCTCAAGCTCGCCTTCGACGGCAGCGTCGCCAACCGCACCAGCCCGATGATGGAAGGCACGCTCACCATCGACAGCCCCTCCTTGCGCAACGCGCTACGCTGGACCGGCCAGCCGCAGCCCGGCAGTGGCGGCTTTGGCCGCTTCGCGCTGAAGGCGCGCGCCAATGTCGTCGGCGCTTCGATTGCGCTCACCAACGTTAATGTCGAGCTCGACGGCAACGCCGCCGAAGGCGTGATGACCTATGCCAATAACGGCCGGCAGACCTTGCAAGCGACGCTCGCCGCCGACGCGCTCGACTTCACGCCTTACATTTCGACCTTCCGCCTGCTCGCGAGCGGCGCCCGCGACTGGAACAGGCAGCTGTTCGACCTCAATGGTCTCTCGAGCACCGACCTCGACATGCGCCTGTCGGCAGCCAAGCTGACGGTCGGGCCGACCAAGCTCGGCCGCACCGCGATCGGCGCCAACTTACGCAACGGAACGCTGGCGCTCTCGGTCGGCGAGGCGCAGGTCTATGGCGGCATTGCCAAGGGTTCGTTCGGCATCTCGCGCGCCGACACGGTCGCCGACATCAAGGCGCAGTTCCAGTTTACCGACGTCGACCTCCAGGCCTGCGCCTCCGAGCTGTTCGGCCTCAACAAGCTCTCGGGCCGCGGCAACATCAACGTGTCCCTCGGCGCCTCCGGCTCGAGCCCGTTCGGCCTAGTGCAGTCGCTCGACGGCACCGCCACCGTGACCGGGCATGACGGCGCAATCGCCGGCTTCAATGCCGAGCAGCTCCTGAAGCGGCTCGAGCGCCGGCCGCTGTCCGGCGGCGGCAATTTCCGTAGCGGCTCGACGCCTTATGACAATCTCACCATCGCGGTGAAATTCGCCGACGGAATCGCCACCGCCGAGGACATCCGCATCGAAGGGCCGGCTGCGAAGATCACGCTGACCGGCACCGCATCGGTGCCGACGCGCGAATACGACATGAAGGGTGTGGCGAGCCTCAACACGACGTCCGGTTTCCAACTGCCCTTCATGGTGCAGGGGCCCTGGGATGATCCGCTGATCTTCCCCGATCCCGAGGCTCTGATCCGGCACTCGCCTGCGGCGTCTCCGTTCCTCGACCTCTTGAAGCAGCGCATCACCGGCGGAAAGCGGCAGGCGCCGGAGGGATCGCCGACGGCGGAGAACGCCAAGGACAACGCAAAGGACAACGCCAAATCCAACTAGAGTGACCAACGTCGCTCTTTTGGGGTTGGCAGCCTGCGCGCCACGAGCTCGACGTGCCAATACTGCGACCGATTTCATCCAGACGCGGCGTCAAGCGGCGGACTGCGTCGTTGAAATCCAGACCTTGTCCTCCTGCAGCGCTGCTGCCCCGCCAATCTTCGCTCCCGCCTCGACCTCGAGCGTGCCGTTCTGTCCCAGTTCGCGGGCCAACACCTCGCGATCACAGGCGTCCTCCCACAGAGAGACGGTGATGGCTGCGACACAATTGCTGATCATGCTGGTCAGCGCCCGCGCCTCCGACATGAAGCGGTCGATGCCGACAAGCAGCGCCACGCCCGCCACGGGCAAATCCGGTATGACGGAGAGGGTCGCAACAAGCGCGACGAAGCCGCTGCCGGTGACACCGGCCGCGCCCTTGGACGTCAGCAGCATCAGTCCCAGCATTGCGGCGATCTGCCCCCATGACAGGTGAATGTCGCAGGCCTGCGCGATGAAGATGGAAGCCAACGTGAGATAGATGGCGCTGCCGTCCAGATTGAAAGAGTAGCCCATCGGCAGCACGAGCCCCGACACACCCTTCCGGCATCCGAGCTGCTCCAGCTTGCGCAGCGCGCCCGGCAACGCCGGCTCCGACGACGACGTGCCGAGCACGATCAGCAATTCTTCCCTAAAGTAGCGGATGGTCTTCCACAGGCTGAAGCCGTTCAGCCGCGCCAGCGTACCAAGCACGACGACCACGAAGACGGAGCAGGCGATATAGAATGTCAGGATCAGCAGTCCCAGCGAACCAATCGAACGGATGCCGTAACGGCCTACCGTGAACGCCATGGCGCCAAAGGCGCCGAGCGGAGCGAGTTTCATGATGAAGCCGAAGGACACAAACAGCACCTGCGAGAACGAGGCGATTGCCTTTGCCACCACGACACCGCCGTCGCCGGCGCGGCTCAGCCCGAAGGCGATTACGACGGAGAGCAGCAGCACCGGGAGCACTTCGCCATCGGCGAACGCTCCAAAGAACGAATGCGGGATGATGTGCAGCACGAAGTCCGCAAATCCGGTCGCACCTGCCTGCTTGGTGAATTTCGCGGCCACGGACGGATCCAGCGCATCAACGGAAACGTGCATGCCCACGCCCGGCTGGATCAGCGATACAGTGATCAGCCCGGCCAACAGCGCGAGCACGGTCAGCAGGTAGAACAACGCCATGGATTTCACCAGCGTGCGCGCGACCTCGCGGGAATCGCTGACGCTGTTGATGCCGCTGACGATGGTGCAGAACACGATCGGCGCGATCATCATCTTGACCAGCTTGACGAAGCCGTCTCCGAGGGGCTTCAGCGCGGCGCCAAATTCAGGCCAGACATGGCCCGCGAGGACACCCAGCATGACACCGATCAGCACCTGAACGTAGAGAACCCGGTAGAACGGCTTTCGTGCCTCGATATTCGGATGCTCAACCAGCGTTTGCTTCTGCATTCTCGTTTCTCCCATAGCTCTGATTTTTCTTGATGGCTTCGGAGGCGGCGCCGGCTTCAGGCCGCCAGGACTGAATGAGGAATGTGCGACCGACGGGCAAACACGAGGCCCTCGAAGATTCGCCGGGCTGTCCGCTGCACTCGGGCAACCGGGCCGGGCTCCAGCCGAACGACGAGCTGGCCGGAGGGATGGGCCAACGTGATCGGCACCGGCGGCGCCAGCGGTCCCACCATCTCTGCGGCGATCGTTCCGGGCGTGACACAGGCAGTCGCAATCGCGACAGCGCCGGTCACCGCCAGCGCGCTATGGCACTCGTGTGGCATGAAGTACCTGACATTCAACGTCGTCTCGCTCGCGGGCGCAATCAGGACCGGCTTCGGGATCACCATTGCCGCAGAGTCCGGAAAGCCCATCCGGCGTCCAGTCTCGATGCGCAAGCCTTCGAGACGCGTGCGGAAGGAGCTGTCGGTGAAATCCGAGGGGGCCTCGCGGCCGCTCCAGCCAAGATCCGCCGCGCGGACCAGCATGACGGGCATGGCCGCATCGATGCAGGTCACATCGATCCCTTCGATGCGGTCGACCGGTCGCCCCGTGGGCAGCAGGCGACCGGTGCGTGCGCCCGCGGCGTCGGGGAACGACAATTCGACGGGCGCGGCCGTTCCCGGCACACCGTCGATCCGCGCCTCGCCCTCGTAGGTCACCCGCCCTCCGGGGGTGGCAACCACAGCGTCAATCAACTTGCCAGTGTTGACATTGTGGATGCGCACATGGGTGCGACCTGCGGCGGCGGCGACCAGGCCGGCTTCAATTGCAAACGGCCCCACCGCCGCCAGCATATTTCCACAATTGGGCGAGGTATCGACGACACCTTCACGAACCCGCACTTGGGCAAACAGGTAATCTACGTCAGCGCCCGGCACCGATCCTGGTCCAATGATCGCAACCTTGTTGATCACGGCATTGCCGCCGCCGATACCGTCTATTCCAAGATCGTGCCCACCTCCCATCACGGACAGCAGGATCGCGTCGCGCAAGCTGGGGTCGGCCGGAAGATCGCTAGCCAGAAAAAACGGCCCGCGTGAGGTTCCCCCGCGCATGACCACACAGGGAATAGCAATCTGATCGTTCATGGATCCGTTCCGTTCGTCGACATCTGCGCTCGAACCGAAGCATCGTTCGTCAAAACTCTTTTGTGAAATGCAAAGATATGAAGTATTGTTTCTGAATTCGGTATAATGGAGCGTGCCATGAACGCAGAACTGCTCGACCTCAAAGCGTTCATCACCGTGGCGGAGACGGGAAGCTTTGTCCGGACCGCCAGGGCGCTAAATCTGTCGCAGCCGGCGCTCAGCCGGCGCATTCAGAAGCTGGAAGAAAGCCTCGGCGCGCCGTTACTCGAACGGTCGACGCGCCACGTCAATCTCACCATGACGGGGCGCGACTTCCTGCCGAAAGTGCGTCGCCTCATCGACGAGTTCGAGACCTCGGTGCTCGCCATTCACGATATCGGCGCACGAAGTTCAGGTCTGGTCTCGGTGGCGGCGGTGCCGACAGCCGTGTTCTATTTCCTGCCGCGTGCGATCGGCCGATTCGCGGAAGCGTATCCGCGCATTCGCATCCGGATTCTGGACATCGGAGCCAACGAGGGATTGGAAGCGGTCGCGCGCGGAGAAGCCGACTTCGGCATCAATTTCATTGGTGCCTCGCATGCCGAAATCGAATTTGAGAAACTGGTCGAGGATCCTTTCGTCCTGGCCTGCCGTCATGATCACCCGTTGGCATCGCGCAAACAGGTAAGTTGGTCGGAGATCGTATCGCACCGAATCATCACGGTCGGTCGTAACAGCGGCAATCGCGCGCTGATCGACAATGCGCTGGCGCGACACGGCTTGCAGCTGAACTGGTCCTATGAAGTCGCTCACCTCTCCGGTTCGCTTGGCCTGGTCGAAGCGGGACTGGGCATCGCCGTGCTACCGAGGCTCGCGACGCCGGCCGCCGGTCATCCGATCATTCACACCATTCGGTTGATCGAGCCGGAAGTGTCGCGGACGATCGGAATCGTGCGCCGGCGCGGGGCGACACTATCTCCTCATGCCAGCCAGTTTCTCAAGATGCTCCTCGAGGCATGGCACTCGCCTTCAGCGACGGGCGGGCAAGGCAAGCCGCGGTCCCGGTCCGCCGAGGCAAGTTCGAAGGGCGCGTCGACCGGCATGAAGCGGAAGCGCTGATAGCTCGCCGGTGCAGCGGTGCAAGACCATCCCCCTTTACTGGAGTTCCTCGGATCCGGCCCGCCATATTCTCGATGGCATTTTCGAATTCTGTGACCGGAGCACTGTGGGCCCGCCACTTGCGTTGCGTTCAGTGCTCATACCGCATAGAACCCCGCCAGGTCTGTGGACTAGCGGATGTGTCAGACGAAGCCAGAATCGCAAGAGGCGGATTGATTGCCACGAATTGATGCGGCGATTGGATCGATGCGCGCGTTAAGCATCTCCGAGAGCCCGGCAGCCCTCGACCTAGGTCTGACAACATGCCGCTAGATCGGCTGACGACCATGCGCTAGTGTTTTATCCGACCGGTTAAAACGCCGGCGGCTTGAGGGAGAAAAACGTGAAATCCAAGATTATCGGCGCGGTCACACTGGCGGTCGCTGCGACCGGGCTGTTTGCAGCCGCCGCACCCGCATTTGCGCAGCAAAAGACGATTACGGTTTGGTTTGCCAAGGGCTTCTACAGGTCAGAAGACGACGCACTGATCGAGACCATCAAGAAGTTCGAAGCAAAAACCGGCATCAAGGTCGAGCTGTCGCAGTACGCGATCCAAGACATGATTCCGAAGACGGTCGCAGCGCTCGATGCCGGCACCGTGCCCGACGTCGCCTACTCCGACTCCTATGACGTGCAGGCACAGGGCAAATGGGCCTTCGAGGGCAAGCTCGAGGATCTCACGGACGTCATGGAGCCGATCAAGGACCGGTTCGTGCAGAACACGCTGGACGCCTCGATCCTCTATAACGACGTCACCAAGAAGAAGGCCTATTACGGCTTTCCGCTGAAGCAGCAGAGCATGCACGTCCAGATTTGGAACGACATGCTGGAAAAGGCCGGCTTCAAGCAGAGCGACATTCCGACCGACTGGACCGGCTATTGGTCGTTCTGGTGCGACAAGGTGCAGCCGGCGATCCGCAAGGCCACCGGCCAGCGCATCTACGCCGTGGGCCAGCCGATGGGCGTGGAATCCACCGACTCCTTCCAGTCGTTCTACACCTTCATGGACGCCTATCACGTCAAGCTGGTCGATGATAACGGCAAGCTGCTGGTGGACGATCCCAAGGTGCGCGACGGCCTGATCCACGCACTGAAGGACTACACCGACACCTACATCAAGGGCTGCACGCCGCCCTCCTCGACGACCTGGAAGGATCCGGACAACAACGTCGCCTTCCATAACAAGACGATCGTGATGACACACAATTTCACGATCTCGATCGCGGCGAAGTGGTATGAGGACTCACAGAACCAGGCGCTCACGCAAGAGCAGCGCGACGCCGGCAAGAAGGCCTATGAGCAGGACATCATCACCGCGTCTTTCCCGAAGGCCCCGGATGGTTCGACCATCCGCTACCGCTCCGACGTGAAGACCGGGCTGATGTTCGCCGCGGCCAAGAACAAGGCCGAGGGCAAGCAGTTCATCAGCTTCCTGCTGCAGGAAGAGAACGTCCGTCCCTATATCGAGGGGGCGCTTGGTCGCTGGTTCCCGGTGACCAAGGAGAGTCAGGCGAGCCCGTTCTGGCAGTCCGACAAGCACCGCAGGGCGGTTTACGCCCAGTTCACTGGCGGTACCACGCCATTCGACTTCACCAAGAACTGGAAGTTCACGATCCTGAACAACGAGAACGTCTGGGCCAAGGCGATGAACCGCGTGGTCAGCGAGAAGATCCCGGTCGACAAGGCCGTCGACGAACTGATCGCCCGCATCAAGCAGGTCGCGGGTTAAGTCGCCCTCCCCCTCTCTCCCCGCGTGGCGGGGAGAGGTATAAGAACAACACCGGCCGCGTTTCGCGGCCGGCATCTCTTTAAAGAGTCCAAAAAGAATGGCGATCACGCTCTCTGGCGATCAGGCAATCCCCGGCCCGCCCTTTTCGTCGCGGCTGACCCCGGCGCAGATCTGGGGCATCGTGCTGCTCGCACCCTATCTGCTGGTTTTCCTCGCCTTCGTCGTCTATCCCGTCGGCTACGGACTGTGGCTGGCGCGGGCGCCGTCGAACTATGTCGCGCTCTACAACGATCCGATCTTCGCGCGCGCCGCGGTCAACACGCTGATCTTCCTGGTCATCGGCATCAATATCAAGATGCTGATCGCGCTGTTCCTGTCCGGCTTCTTCGCCCAGCAGCGCCCCTGGATCAAATGGCTCTCGGTGATCTTCATCCTGCCCTGGGCGGTGCCGTCGATCCCGACCATCCTGTCGGTGCGGTTCATGCTCAATCCCGAATGGGGCATGGTCAACCACCTCATCTTCTCACTCACCGGTGACGACGGCCCGAACTGGCTGAACGATCCGACCGTGGCGCTGACCATGGCAATCGCCGTCCACATCTGGAAGTCGCTGCCGTTCTGGACGCTGATCCTGATCACCGGACGGCTTGCGATCTCGCATGATCTGTTCGAGGCCGCCGAAGTCGACGGCGCAAGCTGGTGGCAGAAATTCCGCTTCATCACCTGGCCGTCGATGCAGACGCTCTACGTGACCTGCACGCTGCTCTCGATGATCTGGACGCTCGGCGACTTCAACAGCGTCTATCTGCTCACCGGCGGTGGTCCGGCCGACCTCACGCATGTGCTGTCGACGCTCGGCATCCGCTATCTCCGGCTCGACCAGCTCTCGCTCGCGATGGCCTCCATCGTCTGCGCGATGCCGTTCGTCCTGCCGCTCGTGTACTTCATGATGAAACGGTTGTCGCGATGAAGCTCCCCGGCGTAAGCGAATTTTCCTGGCGCGACGTCGCGGCCGAAGCGCGGTTGCTGCTGATCGGCATTCCCGTCTTCCTGTGGACGATGATTCCGATCTATCACATGTTCCTGTTCGCGATCTCCCCGAAGGAAGACGCGTTCTCGGGCAAGCTGTGGCCGGACCATCCCACGCTGCACAACTTCGAGATCGTGTTCAGGCAGCAGCACTATTTCCTGCGCGACTTCTACATCCAGTTCTGGAATTCACTGGTGATCGCGGCGTCCGTCGGGGTGCTGACGCTGGTCATCGCCACCGCAGCGGCGTTCTCGATCTCGCGGTTGAAGGTCCCCGGCGGACGCGTCGTGATGAACCTGGCGTTGTTCACCTATTTCATCCCGGCCGCGTTCCTCGCGGTGCCGATGTACCGCACGATGGGGAATTATGGCCTGCTCAACAATCACTGGTCGCTGATCCTCGCGATGGTGACCATTGCATCGCCCTACGCGATCTGGGTGCTCAAGCAGGCTTCCGACAAGCTGCCGGTCGAACTCGACGAGGCCGCCGTGATGGACGGCGCCACCACGCCGCAGATCTTCCGCCTGGTCTATCTGCCGCTGATGATGCCCTCGCTGGTCGCGATCGGCACCTATGCGGTGCTGCTCGCCTGGAACGAATATCTCTACGCGTTCCTGCTGCTCTCGAACGACCGCGAGATCACCCTTCCCGTCGCGCTCGGCAATTTCCTCGCCGCCGACGATTCGCCATGGGAGCTGTTGATGACCACCGGCTTCATCTACGCGCTGCCGCCGGCCGCGATCTACTACGCCTTCCGCCGCTACATGGTGGGCGGGCTGACGGCGGGCGCGGTGAAGTCCTAGCCGGCCCTTCGTCATTGCGAGCGAAGCGAAGCCATCCAGAATGCCGCCGCAGAGCCACTCTGGATTTGCTTCGTCGCAAGAGCTCCTCGCAATGACAGCAGCGCCTAGAGCGGCGCTGCACTCTCGCCTTGCGAGCTCGACAGTTTCGAGGCGAGCGAGGCGATGACGATCACGATGGCGATCAGGCCTATCACCAGCGTGCAAATCGCGTTGATCTCCGGCTTCACCCCAAGCCGCACCTCCGAATAGATCCGGATCGGCAAGGTGGCCGAGCCGGGGCCAGTGGTAAAGCTCGCGATCACGAGGTCGTCGAGCGACAGCGTGAAGGCGAGCATCCATCCGGCGACAACCGCCGGTGCGATCAGCGGCAGCGTCACCAACAGGAAGGCGCGGACGGGCGCGCAACCGAGATCCATCGCCGCCTCCTCCAGCGACCGGTCGAGCGAAGCGAGGCGAGACTGCACGACGACAGCGACAAAGCACATCGTCAGCGTGGTGTGGGCGATCGTCACCGTCCAGAAACCGCGCTCGGCGTTCAGCGCGACGAACAGCAAGAGCAGCGACAATCCGGTGATCACCTCCGGCATCACCAGCGGTGCATAGAGCATGCCGGAGAACAGCATACGGCCACGAAAGCGCTCGCCACGCGACAGCGCCACCGCGGCCAGCGTGCCGAGCAGCGTAGCGATCGTCGCGGACGAAACCGCAACCCGCAGGCTCATCCAGGACGCCTCGATCATGGCGCGGTCATTGAAGAACTCGTGGTACCAGCGCAACGACCAGCCGCCCCACACCGTCACCAGCCGCGAGGCGTTGAAGGAATAGATGACGAGAATGAGGATCGGCAGATAGAGGAAGGCGAGCCCCAGCGCCAGTGAAGCGATGTTGAAACGGGACAGGCGGGATGCCTTTCGCATCTCACCGTTCCTCCAGCTGACGCCGCTGTAGCCGCTCGTAGAGAAGAAGCGGCAGGAGCAGCATGACAAGCAGGACGATCGCCGCGGCAGACGCCACCGGCCAATCCTTGTTCGTGAAGAATTCGAGCCACAGCGTCTGACCGATCATCAGCGAATTGGAGCCGGCGAGAAGATCCGGGATCACGAACTCGCCCACGATCGGGATGAAGCAGAGCAGCACGCCGGCGCCGACACCCGGCAGCGACAATGGGAAAGTGACAAGCCAGAACACCTGCCAGGGCGGCGCGCCGAGATCGCCGGCCGCCTCCTCCAGCGCCGGCTCCATCTTGGCGAGCGTGGCGTAGAGCGGCAGGATCATGAACGGCAGGTAGGAATAGACAATGCCGATATACATCGCAGTATCGGTGGAGAGCCACACCACTGGCTGGCTGACCAGATGCAGCGCCAGCAGGATCTGATTGAGCAGGCCATCGTGCTGGAGGATGTTGATCCAGGCATAGATCCGGATCAGGAACGAGGTCCAGAACGGCACGATCACCAGCACCATCGCCACCGCCTGCCAGCGCTTCGGCAGCCGTGCCATGCCGTAGGCAATGGGATAGCCGATCAACAGCAACAAGGCAGTTGCCGCCACGGCAACGCTCAGACTGCGCAGATACGCGAACACATAAAGGTCGTCGGAGGCGATCAGCCTGAAATTGTCCATCGAGAGCGCGGCAAAGGCCGCCCGGATCGCCGTCCACCCCGCCGTCAGGTCGAACACCGGCTCGTAAGGCGGCTGCGCGATGATCGTTTGCGACAGGCTGATCTTCAGCACGAAGCCGAATGGCACCAGGAAGAACAGCACCATCCAGACATAGGGCGCGATCGCGGCGAAGCGCGCCGGTCGCGCGAAAATCCGGCGCGCGCTCATGACGGCAGCACCACGCAATCGTCCGGAGTGAACCAGGCAACGACGTGCTGGTTTACGCTGTAGGCATCGACATCGAGCCGCGCGCTATTGGCCACCGAGGCCTGCACGATTCCGCCGGAATCGAGCTTCACCTTATAAGTGGTGGTGCCGCCGAGATAGCAGACATCCGCGACCACCCCGTCGAGCTGGTTGATCGCCGTCTCACGGCCGGCCTCGCTCACCGGGCCGCGGCGTGACAGCTTGACCTTCTCGGGACGGATCGCGACCGAAAGTCTGCTCTCGCCGATCCCCTGGCGCGGCTCGGCCACCACCAGCGTACCCGCATCGGGCGTGCCAACGACCAGCCGATGACCGTCGCGCAGCTTGAACTCGCCCTCGAACAAATTGATGTCACCGACGAACTCCGCGATCCAGCGCGAGCGCGGCGCCTCGTAGAGCTCCCTGGGGCTCGCGACCTGGGCGAGCTTGCCGGCGTTCATCACGCCGATCCGGCTCGCCATCGTCATCGCCTCTTCCTGGTCGTGGGTGACGATAATAAAAGTCATGCCGAGCCGGCGCTGCAGCTCCATCAGCTCGCCTTGCGTGTTTTCGCGCAACTTCTTGTCGAGCGCGGCGAGCGGCTCGTCGAGCAGCAGCAATTGCGGCCGTCGCGCCAGCGCGCGGGCCAGCGCGACGCGCTGCCGCTGGCCGCCGGAGAGCTGGTCGGGCTTGCGCTTCTCCAGTCCCTCGAGCTTCACCAGCGCAACCATCTCGGCCACGCGTGCTGCGATGTCGGCGCGCGCCATGCCGGCGCGCTTGAGGCCGAAGGCGATGTTGTCGCGAACCGACAGATGCGGAAACAGCGCGTAGTTCTGGAACATCATGTTGATGGGACGCTCATGCGGCAGCGCCTGCGCGATATCCTTGCCGCCGAGCAGGATGCGCCCCTCGTCCGGCGCCTCGAAGCCGGCCAGCATGCGCAGCAGCGTGGTCT
Organism: Bradyrhizobium diazoefficiens; assembly: GCF_016599855.1. Classification (NCBI taxonomy): domain Bacteria; kingdom Pseudomonadati; phylum Pseudomonadota; class Alphaproteobacteria; order Hyphomicrobiales; family Nitrobacteraceae; genus Bradyrhizobium; species Bradyrhizobium diazoefficiens. The sequence continues at coordinate 6,044,780 of NZ_CP067041.1, forward strand.
TACCGCAGCCGCTGGGGCCGAGCAGCGCAAAGAATTCACCAGCCTTGATGTCGAGCGACACGCCGTCGACGGCGCGGAAGGTCCCGAACGTCTTGGCCACGCCCTCGATGCGCAGCAGCGGCTCGCCCGCGGCCGGATGCACATCTACAGCCGCATGAACCGCAGCGTCAGTTCTCGGCAACTCGTCAGTCATGGTCCCTGCCAACCCCAATGCCGCCGCACGCTAGCGGCGGATCGGCCTTTGCTCAACCGGTTCGAGACAGATCCGCCATGAACGCAGCCAGCGCGTCGCGGTCCGCCGCGGGCATGGTCAGGCCGAGCTTGGAGCGGCGCCACAGGATGTCGTCGGGAAAGCGCGCCCATTCGCGGGTCATGAGATAGCGCACTTCGGCGCCGGTCAGGTCGGGGCCGAAACCTGGGTCGAGTTCGTCGCGTGTCTTCGCCTCGCCCAGCACGGCCGGCAAGCGCGAGCCATAGGCGGCAACCAGACGCCGGGCCTGCGGCTCGGACAGAAATCGCCAGCGCTCACGTGCGAGGTCGATCTCGGTCTCGAAGCGATTCCAGGCAAAATCTCCGCCGGGCAGTGCTGCGCCGGCAGTCCAGCGCGGCGACATCGGATAGAACGGCGTCAGCCGCGTCACCGCCCGCTCTGCGCGTAGCCGCGAGCTAGTAACGTCGCCGCCGACCATCGTGAGCAGCGGCGCCTTGCGCCGGCGCGCGTCGAACAGCGTGGTGCCGTCGCCTCGTCGCCCGGACGCAGGCGCCAAATTGACGCCGGAGACCGTGCGCACCACGTCGGTCGGGCCAATGCGCTCGCGAAAATAGCGGCTCGCGGCCTCGCAGAGATAAATGACGTCGGCACCCGGCATGGCGACGATCGCGGGATCGCCAGTGAAATCGCGCGTGACCGTGCCGACCAGCGTGAATTCGCGCTCGAAGGGGCTGGCAAAAATCAGCCGGCCGTCATTGTTCTGGAACACATAGACGTTGTCGGACTCGAACAGTCTGGGCACGATGATCTGGCTCATCTGCATGGCGAGCATCGTCGGCGGCGGCTGTCGCAGTACGGTTTCTGCGACCAACGATGTCCAGCCGCCGGTGGCATTGGCCAGCGCACGTGCCGTAACCACCCGGCGATGGCCACGATCGACCAGTGCGAGCTGCCAGATGTCGGTCCTGTCGGCGCGCACGCAACGCGCTCCGGTGCGAATCGCCGCGCCGCGCTCGGCGGCATCCAGCGCCGTGAGCACCACGAGGCGCGAATCGTCGACGACGCAATCGGCATATTCGAAGGCGATGCCGAACGGGCGCTTCAGCGCGTTGCCGACCGGATGATGCGTGATGTCGAGAGTTGTGGATCGAGGCAAGCCGCCGCGATTGGCGAGGGCGTCATAAACATACAGGCCCGCGCGCAACAGCCAGGGCGGACGCTCATCGGAATGGGCGGGGATCACGAAACTCATCGGCCGCACCAGATGCGGCGCGATCCGGAGCCAAATCGCCCGCTCGGCCAGCGCCCGGCGCACCCGCCGGAAGCCGCGCCGCTCCAGCACCGACAAATCGCCGTGGATCAACCGTGGTGTCGCCGACGAGGCAGCAGCGGCCAGATCGCCCTGCTCGACCAGGATGACCCGCAACCCGCGACCAGCGGCATCGCGCGCGAGGCTGACACCGTTCAGGCCGCCGCCGATGATCGCGAGGTCGTAATCCGCCATGAAACCGTCGAATGGGAGCGAAGTAAGCGCCCGACACCAGTAGAGCCATTTCCGTTCCGATGAAATCGGAACGGGGCTCCAGATTCTTATTTTTGACGCGTTTTCTTTACGCGAACCGGTGCCCCACTTCGCTCGAAAACGCTTAACCAGTCTTGAGCGCAAGCTCCATGGCTTCGGTGCGGCCGACGAGGCCGGCATATTTCCCGATCGGCAGCGGCTTGCCGAGCAGATAGCCCTGCACGCCGTCACAGCCTTCCCTGGCGAGGAAAGTGAGCTGGTCGATCGTCTCGACGCCCTCGGCGATGATGGACATTTCGAGACCGTGGCCTAGATCGATCACGGCGCGGACGATCGCCGCTGATTGCGGGTTGCGGCCGAGATTGATGATGAAGGCGCGGTCGATCTTGATCTTGTCGAACGGGAACGCCTGGAGATAGCTCAGCGAGGAATAGCCGCTGCCGAAATCGTCCATGGAGATGCGAACGCCCAGCGCCTTCAGCCGGCGCAGCAACGCCAAGCCACGATCGAAGTCCTCGATCAGCACGCCCTCGGTGATTTCGAGTTCGAGCCGGCCGGGCGCCAGACCCGTCTCGAGCAGGATCGAATGGACGAGCCCGACCACGTCGCCATGCATGAACTGCGCCGGCGACAGATTGACCGCGACCTGGAGCGGCTTCGGCCACGACGCCGCCTCGCGGCAGACCTCGCGCAGGATCCACTCGCCCATCTCCACGATCAGGCCGCTCTCTTCCGCGATCGGGATGAATTCGGCCGGCGAGACCTGGCCGCGCACCGGATGTTGCCAGCGCGCCAAGGCTTCGAAGCCGATGATCTCGCTCTCGGCGACGCTGTTGCGCGCGATGCCCTGCGGCTGGAAGGCAAGCGACAGCTCGCCGTTCTTGATCGCCTTCGAGAGGTCCTGGTGCAGCACGCGGCGATCGCGGATCTGCTGGTCCATCTCGGGCTGGTAGAGACTGATCGTGCCGCGGGATTTCTGTTTGGCGCGGAACAGGGCGGCGCCGGCATTGGCGAGCAGCGCGGCACCGTCTGGGCCATTGTGCGGGAAGATCGACATGCCGGTGGTGATGCCGGCACGAACCGCGCGGCCATCGATATGGAATTCCGGTGCCAGCGCCTCGCCAAGCTGCTGCGCCAGCGCAAGGCCCACGTCGGGCTGCTTGCCATCGATGATCAGGCCGAATTCGTCGCCGGAGAGACGCGCCACCAGGCCGCCGCGCGCGGTGTCCTGGAGCCGCTGGGCCACCTCGATCAGCAGCTTGTCGCCAAGCGCGTGGCCGAACACGTCGTTGACTTCCTTGAGGCCGTCGAGATCGACGCAAAGCACCGCGAACTCCTCGTCAGTGCCCTCGCAGGCCTCGATCATCTGGTTCAAGGCCTGAAGGAAGGCGGCGCGGTTCGGCAGGTCGGTGAGGCCGTCGTGGTAGGCCATGTGGGCCATGCGCGACTCGGTCTGCCGGCGGTTGGTGACGTCCTCGTGGGTCTTGATCAGATATTGCGGCTCGCCGGCGTCATTGAGCACGGTGGCACGCCGGGTCAGGAACAGGCGCAGGCCGTCTTTGGTGGAGATCGGATGCTCCTCGGTGATCATCCCGCGCTTCTTGATCGCCGCCTCGTCGCGCGCGATGATCAGCTTGGCTTCCTTGGCATTGAAGATGTCGGACGCGGTCAGACCCGTGGCTTCCTCGCGCCTGCGGTTGAGGATGGCCTCGGCACTGCGATTGGCGAGCAGATAGCGGCCATCCTTGACCTGCTCCACGATCAGCGCCACCGGAATGTTGTCGACCACGAGCTCGAGGAACTTCTTGGTGCTCTCCAGCTCCATCGACAGCGATTGCCGATCAGTGACGTCCTCGAACACCGCCAGCAGGAATTCCGGCTTGTCGCTCTCGTTGCGGACAACGATGCGGATCGAGGCAACCCGGCGTCGCTCTGAGCCGCGCTCGACCTCGAATTCATTGCGATACTGGCCATCGGGCGCCGCGAGCGCGGCGCGGTCGGTGGTCTCGATGCTGGATGCCGAATCGGACGAGAACAGCTCGCGCGCATTCTTGCCGACGACCTGATCCCGCGAAAAGCCCCAGAAGCGCTCATAGGCTTTGTTGGCAAAGATGTAGCGGCCGTCCTCGATGTTCTTCGCGGCCACGCAGGCCGGCACGTTGTCCAGAACCGTTTCCAGGAATTGCTTGGTGGAGGCGAGCTGCCGCGACAGCGCGCGCTGCTCGCTGACATCGAGATGGGTCGCCACCGAGCCGCCGTTCGGCAGTATGAAATATTTGACAAGGATGGCGCGGCCGTCAGGCAGTTCGGTAATCAGGCCGTTGGGGCTTGCCGCCTTCTGGTAGAACTCGTCGTCAGTGACGCAAAGGACCCCGCGCTGGCGCCGCAACTCGAGGATGTCGTAGCCGGTCATGCCTGTCCACAGGTCCGAGCGCGTCAGGCCGTAGATCTCGAGATAGCGGTCGTTGCAGAAGATGATGCGGCGCCGCGCATCCGTCATTACCACGCCCTGGTTGAGATTGTTCATGGCGGAGGAGACGAAGGCGTTGCGCCGCAACTGCGAACGCTTGCTCCGGCGCAGGGCGGAATGGATCCACAGCGCGATGGCCACCAGGAAGGCGCAGACGGCGACGCCGCCGATCAGGGCTTCCCACACCAGATTGGGGTCGAGATCGCCAAGATAGCTCGGCGGCGTGAAGCCGCCGGCGTAGGCGCGCGAAGGCGCGACCGCGCTGGTCAGGCACACGAGGGCCTGCACAGCAATCGGAAGCATGCTGCCTTCGTGCCAGTTCTTCTCAGCCATCCGCCACCCGCAATTTCAACTGCGGATTGTCTGGCTTCACGGGTTTGGATCGGGTAAACGCCTGTGGGCCCAACAGAAAAATGTGACGTGAATTACGGCAATTGCCCTGACATGATAAACGCTTCCTTAACGGAAAACGGCCGCACGGCGCGTTTCCCAGACAAACCGGCGCCATCGGCTTCTTCAGCGGGACTTCTGCACAACTATGGATAGGGTCGACTGCGTCGTCATCGGAGCCGGCGTGATCGGGCTCGCGGTGGCCCGGAAGCTCGCACAGGCCGGGCGCGAGGTGATCGTGCTCGAGGAGGCCGAGGCCATCGGCACTGTCACCTCCTCGCGCAACAGCGAGGTGATCCATGCCGGGATCTATTACCGCGCCGGAAGCTGGATGGCACGCATGTGCGTCAGCGGCAAGCATGCGCTGTACCGCTATTGCCGCGAGCGCGGCATCCCGCACAACAACTGCGGCAAGCTGATCGTCGCGACCACTGCGAACGAAACCGAGAAGCTGCAATCGATCAAGGCGCACGCCGAGGCCAACGGCGTGCTCGACATGCAATTGCTCTCGGGTGAAGCCGCGCGCGCGCTGGAGCCGGCGCTGGCCTGCGACGCCGCGCTGCTGTCGCCGTCGACCGGCATCATCGACAGCCATGCCTATATGCTCTCGCTGCGCGGCGAGGCCGAGGAAGCGGGCGCAGCCTTTGCGTTTCACACGCCGTTGATCCGCGCCAAGGCCGACGCCGGAACGATCGAGATCGAAGCCGGCGGCGAAGCGCCGATGACGCTGCAATGCGGTCTGCTGGTCAACGCGGCCGGGCTTTCGGCCACGACCGTGGCGCGCCACATCGACGGCATGCCGGTTGACCGGATTCCGCCGGCTTATCTCGCCAAGGGAAACTACTTCAGCTGCAATGCGCGCACGCCGTTCTCGCGCCTGATCTATCCGGTGCCCGAGCCTGGCGGGCTAGGAGTGCATCTGACGCTGGACATGGCAGGACAGGCGCGGTTCGGCCCCGACGTCGAATGGATCCAGACGATCGACTATGAGGTCGATCCGTCGCGTGCCGAGCGCTTCTATCCGGCGATCCGCAAATACTGGCCGACGCTGCCCGATGGCGCGCTGACGCCGAGTTATGCGGGCATCCGCCCGAAGATCGTGCCGCCGGCTGTCGCGACGCAGGATTTCCTGATGCAGGGTCCGCGCGACCATGGCGTCGCGGGTCTGGTCAATCTGTTCGGCATCGAATCGCCGGGACTGACATCATCGCTCGCGATCGCGGACCACGTCGCCGAGCTCGCAAACATCTAACGCCACGCAACGATGGTTGCACGGTGCGCAACCCTACGGCAGGGACGAGCGCAAAGGCTCTCATCCCTGCCGAAAAGGGTAGATCAAATTCTACGCTGTTACAGGGGTTACTAGTGAAGCGTGTCGCCCGACTGCTTCAGTCGTTCGATCTGGTCCTTGACCAGCAACTTCCGGCGCTTCAACTCAACAATTTGCAGGTCGTCTGTTGAAAGGTGCACGAGAGCTTCGTGCAATTCGTTTTCGAGCGTTTTATGCTTCCGTTCCAATTCAACCAGATGTGCCTGAATTGTCATTCGAAACCTCCTCGGTAGGGGTGAACCTTGGATTCGATCCGGACCACCGAAGTGTACATCAGCGATTCGTTCTGTCGATGGGTATCCGTCGTCGCACCGTCATTTTTGAAAATTCATATGTAATGAAGCGTGAGTAAGGAACCGCGCGGCGAAAATTCCATGATATCAATGTGCTTGCGCGACCCTGCCGCGAATCGTTGAAATATCTTGCGGGGGAGCGATGAGCGAAGGGCGCAGATCGCTTGCGATCACGCTGCGCAAGGACGATAATTTCCACAGGGCATCCACAGCCTTAATCTCAAGCCTATCGGTTTTCGGCCACCGCAGATGACCCATGAAGACGAGCGTGAGCTCGAAGCCGAGCTCACCCGGTTGCAGCAGGAACACCGAGATCTCGATGCGGCGATCGATGCACTGCATCAATCGCCCGCCCCCGACCTATTGCGGTTACAGCGATTGAAGAAGCGCAAGCTGTTGTTGCGCGACCGTATCGCCTTCATCGAAGATCAGATCACGCCCGATATTATTGCCTGATCCACAGCAGTCGCTTCCGTCCCAGGGTTGCCGCGCTTGAATCTGCTTGACTCGAAAAGAACAAAATAGGAACATTCATCCCGCCCCGACGCTCCCAGAACACGCCCAAGGACAACCCGTAAGGACACCGCAGATGTCAGTCCCCGCCCTTCTCGACAACAGCCGCTATGAGCAAGCCTGCGATCAGGCGATCGCGATGTGCGACGGCAATCTGCGCAGCACCATCAAGGCGCTGATCATGGCCAACGAATATCTGGAAGCTGAGCTGGAGGAATTGCAGGCGGCGATTTCTGCCGGCTGCATTCCCGAGATCTCACGGAGCAAAAGCAGCGCCGCCTGAGTTTGGTATTGGAGCAACGCTATGTCGGACGTGACCTATTACGTTGCAATGCCCTTCCTGATCGATGCCGACGGATCGCCTGTCGCGGGTACCGCCGAGGAATGCCAGACCTCGACGGCCGCGCTGCGGCGCGCCGAGGCCCTGGCGCACGTTACCGGCCATATCGGCGCGGTCGCGTTCAGCCGCAGCGGCGATCCCATGACGGGGGAATTCGGCGATGCCACGCTGCTGCGGAAATTCGGGAACGTGCCGGACGATCTCGCAACACTGTAAAGTCAGCTGCTCGCGAGCCTGATCCGCGTCTCGTGCCGCCGTTGCGCCTTGCGCACATACATGGCGGCATCGGCCTCCTCCAGGGCCCGGGCAGCATCGGACTGCGCACCGAGCAGCGCGACACCGGCGGAGGCGCCAGCCGTCACCTGCTTGCCGCGAAAGACAAAGGACAATTCGTCGATCGCCTGCTCGAAGACAAAGGCCTTCGCCTTGGCATCGGTCTCGCTGAGATTCCATAACAGCAGGGCAAACTCGTCGCCGCCGAGACGGCCGACCACGTCGGAGGCGCGGATCTGCCGCGTCAGCGTCGCAGCGATCGCTTTCAGCACCTCGTCGCCGGCGGCATGGCCGAAGCAATCGTTGATCGGCTTCAGCCGGTCGACGTCGAGCACGATCAGCGCGCCACTGGCGCGGTAGCGCTTCATGTAGGCGATGGCGCGCTGGAGCTCGCGCTCGAAACCGCGCCGGTTGGGAATGTCCAGCAGGAAATCGGTGTCGGCGGCGGCCTCGAGCTCGGCGACGCGCCGCAGCGCCTGCGTCAGCTTGGTCCGTAGGCCGCGGATGGTCGACTTGCTGGTGTCCTTGCTGGGAGCGCCGGCGATGGACGCGCGGCGAGGCGCCGCAGCCCGCTTGAGTGCAGTTTTCGTTCGGCTCCCGCTGGTTTTTCGACCCTTTTTGGCCTTCGCAGCGGTCGCCCTTTTTGATTTCTTCATGGGCATCCTGCTCAATGAAGGCTTGCGGGGATTCACCAAGTCAGGATAGTGCATTCCCTTCTCCTTGCCACCGCCTTGCGAGCCGCCGGCCGGAACCGTTAATCTGGCCTATCTTTCTGTTTTCCGAGCACAATTGACGTCATGACCGCGCCGATCGCCATCATCATGGGAAGCCAGTCGGACTGGGAGACGATGCGGCACGCTGCCGACACGCTTCAAGCGCTCGGCGTTAGCGTCGACACCCGCATCGTTTCGGCACACCGCACCCCCGACCGGCTGTTTTCCTTCGCCAAGGGCGCCAAGGCGGCCGGCTTCAAGGTCATTATTGCCGGCGCCGGCGGCGCCGCGCATCTGCCCGGCATGGCCGCGGCGCTGACGGAACTGCCGGTGTTCGGCGTGCCGGTCGAGTCCAGGACGCTGAAGGGCATCGACTCGCTCTATTCGATCGTCCAGATGCCCGCCGGCATTCCGGTCGGCAGCCTTGCCATTGGCAAAGCCGGCGCGATCAACGCGGCGCTGCTCGCGGCATCCGTGCTGGCACTGTCCGACCCGGCCCTGTCGGAGCGCCTCGCCGCCTGGCGCAAGGCGCAGACCGAGGCGGTTGCCGAGCGCCCGGAGGACAAGGCGTGACTGACGCAAAGCAGGTGAAGCTGAAGCCCGGCGACACCATCGGAATCCTCGGCGGCGGACAACTCGGCCGGATGCTGGCAATGGCCGCATCGCGGCTCGGCCTGCGCTGCCAGGTGTTCTCGCCCGATCCGGATTCGCCGGCCTTCGACGTCGTGCTGAACGCGACCTGCGCCGAATATGCCGACGTCGAAGCGCTCGAACTGTTCGCTCACGACGTCGACGTCATCACCTACGAATTCGAGAACGTGCCGGCCGCAGCGGCGATGGTGCTGGACGCGCGGCGCCCGGTACTGCCCAACCGCAAGATCCTCGAGACCACCCAGGACCGACTGGCCGAGAAGGATTTCGTGACGCGGCTCGGCATCGGCACCGCCGCTTATGCCGACGTCACCTCGGTGGCATCGCTGCGCGAGGCGATCGACAAGATCGGCCTCCCCGCCGTGCTGAAGACCCGCCGCTTCGGCTATGACGGAAAAGGCCAGGCCATCATCCGCGAGGGCGACGACATCGCGAAGATCTGGACCAGCCTCGCCACCAAATCGGCGATCCTGGAAGCCTTCGTGCCGTTCGAGCGCGAGATTTCCGTCATCGCCGCGCGCTCGGCATCGGGCCAGGTCGAGTGCTTCGACGTCACCGAGAACGAGCACCGCGACCACATTCTGAAGATTTCGCGCGCGCCCGCCGCGATTCCGGATGCGTTGGCCGAAGAGGCGCGCAGCATCGCCAGCAAGATCGCGACCGCGCTCGACTATGTCGGCGTGCTCGCCGTCGAGATGTTCGTGCTCTCCAACGGCGGCGGATCAAAGGTGCTGGTCAACGAGATCGCCCCGCGCGTGCACAATTCCGGACACTGGACGCTTGACGGCGCGTCCCTCTCCCAGTTCGAGCAGCACATCCGCGCCATTGCCGGCTGGCCGCTCGGCAAACCGGTGCGCCACGGCGAGGTCGTTACCATGACCAACCTGATCGGCGACGAGATCGACGACTACGAGACCTGGCTGAGCGTGCCGGGCGTGACCGTCCATATCTACGGCAAGGGCGCGCCGCGCCCCGGCCGCAAGATGGGCCATGTCACTGAAGTCAGGCCTTCAAAGAGCAAGTGAGGGGACCACAGCAAAAGCTGCGATCCGCTTCACCATCACGCCGTCTTCACGCCCGCGACGACCCCGAGGGCTCCTCGCTGAGCCAGCGATAAATCACTCCGCCCAGCGCGCCGCCGATCAGCGAAGGCCAGGGACACGCCGACCAGGCCGATGCCGACCTGCGGAAAGCCGGCGGCGATCACCGCGCTGCCGCAGCCTGCGAATGTGAGCCAGAGCGTGCCGATGGCCTCGGCGGCGTATTTCTTCATGTCCAAGTGGCGTCTCACCTGATTTCAAAGATCCCGGAACAATGTCCGCTGCGGCCCCGCCTTGGCGCCAAATCTCCCAAATCGGGGCCGCACGGGAGCATTTTCGCCGCATTTAATGACTGAATTTGGCTCGGAATTCCGCTTGGCAGGTGGACATGGCGGATTTTGTCTGATACATCCGCGCCCTCAAGATTAAGGGCTTGCGCGTTTTGCCATCCCCTTCGTCTTACCAGAATTCAAATCCGATCCACCAAAGAGGATGCCGCGTGCAGGTTCTCGTTCGCGATAACAATGTCGACCAAGCTCTCAAGGCGCTGAAGAAGAAGATGCAGCGCGAGGGCATTTTCCGCGAGATGAAGCTCCGCGGTCACTACGAGAAGCCCTCCGAGAAGAAGGCCCGCGAAAAGGCCGAGGCCGTGCGCCGTGCGCGCAAGCTGGCCCGCAAGAAGCTGCAGCGCGAAGGCCTGCTGCCGATGAAGCCGAAGCCGGTGTTCGGCGCCGGCCCCGGTGGCGAGCGTGGCGGCCGCAGCGGCCCCGGTGCAGGACCGCGCGGACCGCGCTGATCTTGCCGATATTGCAGGACTGAGTTTTCGATGACGCGGGCCCCGGGCCCGCGTTATTATTTTGTGAGCGGTGCCTTTCTGGGACGGGGCACTACAGATGCGGCGCTAAGGCGCGATGAGATTAGGATTATTTGTCATCGGGCTTTAGGTTGTTGAGCATGATCTCCGCGCAAACACATTCCGCGTTTGTCGCGAAGGAAAACCGCTGCACGCTTTTCCGGATCATGCTCTAGCGCGAGCGAACCGTAGATGGCCTTCCCTTTCCCCCAGCCCGGCTTGGCGCGGCTACGCCAGATCTGGCGCCAGCCGCTTGCGTTGACCCTGGTGGGAATCGCACTGTGCGGCTGCTCCTTCGATCTCGGCTCGTTGACGCCGGAGAAGGACAAGCCGCAGGAAGCGCCGAAGGCGGCCGCCGCACCGGATAGCGCAGTCAGTGCGGCCAACGTCGCCGAAGCCCAAACCCACACGGGAAAAGCTGAGGCCTTGGCGAAATCGGGCGAGACGCAAGCAGCGCTGGACGAGTTCAATCGCGCCGTCGCGCTCGATCCCTACAATGCCCAGGCACTCTACGGCCGCGCCCTGCTCTACCAAGGCAACAACGAGCACGACTTCGCGATCGCCGATTTCGGTGCCGCAAGCGGGCTCAACCCGCAAAAGGCCGAGCCGCTGCTCGGCCGCGCCGTCAGCTATCTCGCCATCGGCAAGGTCAAGGAAGCGGCGGCCGATCTCGACGAGGCCTCCGAAGCCGATCCGCACAACGCCCAGGTCTGGACGATGCGGGGACAGGCCTATGAGCGGCTGGGCGACAAGACCAAGGCGGCGGCGTCCTACAGCAAGGCGGTCAGCCTGCGCCCACGCGACGACGCCGCCCGCAGCGGCTTGGCTCGCGTCGGCGGCTGAACGGTCTATCGAAGCTAATCGGGGGTGGCGCTCTTCGGCAGAACCGCGTGGAACATCGACTTCATGCCCGACAGCATTTCGTCGGCGACGTTGGTCTTCGGCCGCGGCGTGGCCGCGCCGGCGTCGGCGCGCAGATCGAGCGGCGGCGCGATCATCGGGACTGGAATATCGGCCGGCGGCGTCGGCCGATTCGGGTCGTCATTGCCGACCGAGGCCGTGTAAGGGGGATTCGCCTGCGACGCACCGCCGTTGCCATAAGCCTCGGGTGCCGGCGTCGACACATTGATCGGCGGCGGCAATGGACGCATCGTCGACGGCACCGCGGTCACAACGCGGGGAGCTTCCGGCGCGTGGGAGGCTTCCTGGACGGCAGCCTCCGGCGTCCTCTCGACAGCTTTGGCCTCGACAGGCTTGATTTCGAAAGACTTGGCCTCTGCGGCCTTCTCGGCAGCTTTTCCCTCAGGCGACTTGCGCAGGCGCTCGATGGCGGCCCGCGCCAGATCGGCGGCGTCGGGAGCAGCCGTCGGAGAAGCGGCAGAAGGGGCCGAATTGGCCTCGACCACCGGCGCAGCGGGGGTCGACGGGACCGAGGAGGACTTGGCGACCGCCTTCTCGCGGGCCGGGGAACGGCCATGCGAAGCGGTCTCGCCCGGAGCCACATCCGCGGCCTTGGTCTCGGCAGGCTTGGTCTCGGCAGGCTTTTCGGCCGCCGTCTTGTCCGTGGCGCTCTTGTCGGAAATGCTCTTCTCGGAGACGCCCTTGGCCTTCACGCCGGGACCCGGCAGGTTGGCCACGTCGGCGGGCTTGCCGTTCTTGCCGGCATCTGCAGGTGCAACCACCGCGGCTGGTGTATCCGCCGCCGGCTTGGCGTTGATGTAATGATTAACGATGTAGGCCCCGATGATCGTCGCGAGCACCGAGGGGAAAATGTCCATCGAAATTTTAGCGAGGTATTTCAGCATTTCTCGGCCACTCCCCGCGCGATCTGATGCGGGAACTTTAGGGCATTGTAAGGGATCAACTGCGACAGATCGATGGCAAAGGTTATGCGCGCCTTATGCCTTCAGCTCTATTTCAAGGAACACCATCTCGGTTGAGGTTTCGTTAAGTACGTCGTGTTGGACGCCGGCCTTGCGGAAGTAGGATTTTCCGGCCGCAAGCTGCGCCTTGGAGCGCTCGCCGCCTAGCGCCACGATGGTCATTTCGCCGGCCACCACGGGAACGATCACATAGTCCATTCCGTGGATGTGATGCCCGGTCGCGCTGCCCGGGGCAAGCCGCCATTCGGTCACCCGGACCTCCTCATTGTCGACCTGGACCTCCGACTGAGCGGCAATCATCCGGAACCCTCCTGCTATCGCTTCAGGGCACGAACACCATGAATACGTAAACTGCAAATACCACCATATGGACCAGCCCGAACAGGACGTTGGTCCTACCGGTGCCGAAGGTCAGCATGCTGAGCAGAAATGTCAGGAACAGCAGCACGGTATTCTGGGGATTGAGGCCCAGCACCAGCGGCTGGTCGATCACATAGGTGGCGAGCCCGACCGCCGGGATGGTCAGGCCGATGGTTGCCAGCGAGGACCCGAGCGCCAGATTGATGCTCTTCTGGAGGTCGTTCTTGCGGGCCGCGGCGATCGCTGAAACGCCCTCGGGCATCAGGATCAAGAGCGCGACCAGCAGGCCCGCGAATGCCGGCGGGGCGCCCATCCTGTCGGCGACGGCGTCCACCACCAGCGAGAATTTCTTGGCGAGGAGAACGACGGCCAGGAGCGAGATCAGCAGCAGCGCGATGCTGAGCCCCAGCATCCTACCCGACAAATAAGCCTCGCCGCCCGCACCGTCCGCCCTCTCATGGACGAAGTAGTCCTTGTGCAGGACGGTCTGGGTGTAAAGGAACACGCCATAGAGCACGATGGTCACGAGATCGACGAAGCCGAGCTGGAGCGTCGAGTAGATCGGGCCCGGCGTCGTCATCGTGTAGTTGGGCATGATCAGCGTCAGCGTCGCGAGCGCAATCAGCACGCTGAGGTAGACGTTGGCGCCCGAGACCTGAAATCCCTGCTCGCGGTAGCGCAGCCCGCCGATGAAGACGCAGACGCCGACGAGGCTGTTGCAGACGATCATCACCACCGCGAAGACAGTGTCGCGTGCAAGCGTTGGCGCCGGCTTGTCGCCCAGCATGATCGTGGTGATCAGCGCGACCTCGATAATGGTCACCGCGAGCGTGAGAAGCAGCGTGCCATAGGGCTCGCCGATCCGCTCCGCGATCACCTCGGAATGATGCACGGCCGCGAACACGGTGCCGAACAGGATCACCAGCAGGACGATTGAGAACAGGCCGCCGCCTGCCGACAAGGTGAAACCGTAGCCGGTCATGGTCACGATCAGGAACAGCAGCACCGCCAGAGCGGGGAAGATCCAGGACGACCGCGGCATCGGTCCATGTGCAGTCATACAGGCGATTCCTTCAACAGATCGACCGATTATGCGCGAGAACATCGCGCCCGTCAGCCCTCAGGAGCCGTTGATGAAGCGCCGCGCGATCTCGATCATGCCGAGATTGCCGAGATCGTCATGCCCGCCCTCCGGAATGCGAACGAATTGCTTCGGCTCGTGCGCCAGCGCGAACAGCTTCTCGCCGAATGCGATCGGGATGGCCTGATCCTGCGCACCCTGCACGATCAGGAGCGGCGCCGTGACGCGTGCGATGCGCTCGTCAGAGTGGAGCGGATCGCGGATCAAGAGGCGGACCGGAATGAAGCGGAATTGCGAGGCTGCGACGTCCGCGATCGACGTGTAGGGGGCCTCGAGGATCAGCTTTCCGATGGGATGTTCGGACGCGAGCGCAACGGCGACCCCGGTCCCGAGCGAGAATCCCCAGGCGACGATGCGCTGGGCGTCATAGCGCGCCGTCGCGAATGAATACGCAGCCGCCCCGTCGCGCAGCAGGCCGTCTTCGCTCGGCGCGCCGCTGGAGCCCGCATAGCCGCGGTAGGACAGTGCGACGAGGCCAGTGCCGTCAGCCGTGATCGCCTTGAACCGCCCGGCAAGACCCGCGAGAAAATCCCCGTTGCCGTGGAAGAACAGCACCACCGCACGGCCGGGCTTTGCCGGCACGTGCCAGACGATGACCTTCTCGCCGTCGGACGTCGTCAGGACGTGCTCTTCGGCCTCTGGAAGTCCTGCGGCGGCGGGCGCCGTGCGCTCTGCGGTCGGGATCGGAAACAGCATGATGCGCTGTTTCGCGAACAGCAGGACGAGACCGGCGACGTAGCCGGCCGCAAGGATGATGGCGATCCATTTCAGGACTGTCATCCCGAGCCGCACGCCGCTGCATGGGCAGCGTGCCGGGCGACGCGCTGCTCGCGCATCGCCTTTGGCATCCAGCTCACATCGCCTTGACGATGTTCTCGGTGACCTTCTTCGCGTCACCGAGCAGCATCATGGTGTTGTCGCGGTAGAACAGTGGATTGTCGATACCGGCGTAACCTGAGGCCAGCGAGCGCTTGATGAACATCACCGTGCCGGCCTTCCAGACCTGGAGCACCGGCATGCCGTAGATCGGCGAAGTCTTGTCCTCTTCGGCCGCGGGATTGGTGACGTCGTTGGCGCCGATCACGAAGGCGATGTCGGCCTGCGCGAATTCGGAATTGATGTCCTCGAGCTCGAACACCTCGTCATACGGCACGTTGGCCTCAGCGAGCAACACGTTCATGTGGCCGGGCATGCGGCCCGCGACCGGATGAATCGCGTACTTCACCTCGACGCCTTCCTTCTTCAGCACGTCCGCCATCTCTCGCAACGCGTGCTGGGCCTGCGCCACCGCCATGCCGTAGCCGGGCACGATGATGACCTTGGAAGCGTTCTTCATGATGAAGGCCGCATCGTCGGCCGAGCCGAGCTTGGCAGGCTTCTGCTCGCCTGTCGCTCCGCCGGCCGCCGCGGTCTCACCCCCGAAGCCGCCGAGGATGACCGAGATGAAGGACCGGTTCATCGCGTGGCACATGATGTAGGACAGGATCGCGCCGCTTGATCCGACCAGTGCGCCGGTGATGATCAGCGCCGAGTTGCCGAGGGTGAAACCGATACCTGCCGCGGCCCAGCCCGAATAGGAGTTCAGCATCGAGATCACGACCGGCATGTCCGCGCCGCCGATCGGGATGATCATGAGCACGCCGAGCGCCAGCGCGATGATGACGATCAGCCAGAAGTCGAACGCGCTGCCCGTCATCACCAGCCCGACGATGAAGACGACGAGCGCGATCGCGAGCGCGATGTTGACGATGTGGCGGAACGGCAGGATGATCGGCGCGCCGCTCATGCGCGCGGACAGTTTCAGGAACGCGATCACCGAGCCGGTGAAGGTCAGCGCGCCGATGGCGATGCCGAGCGACATTTCGACCAGGCTCTGCGCGTGGATGTTGCCTGGGGTGCCGATGTCGAAGGCCTCGGGCGCGTAGAACGCGCCGGCGGCGACCAGCACCGCGGCCATGCCGACCAGCGAATGGAAGGCGGCGACCAGTTCCGGCATCGACGTCATCGGCACGCGGCGCGCGATCACCGCACCGATGCCGCCGCCGATCGCGATCGCAACGATCACGAGCAACCAGGCCACGCCATCAGCCGGCGGATGGCTCGCCAGCGTCGTGGCGACGGCGATCGCCATGCCGATCATGCCGAACATGTTGCCCTGGCGCGACGACGCCGGGCTCGACAGCCCGCGCAGCGACAGGATGAACAGCACCCCCGCCACGAGATACAAAAATGCAGAGAGGTTAGCGCTCATCTCAGGTCCCCATTGATCCCATCAGCCCGAGGTGGCCGCTCACTTCGACTTCTTCTTGTACATCGCCAGCATGCGCTGGGTGACAAGGAAGCCGCCAAAGATGTTCACGCAGGCGAAGATGAGCGCGACGAAGCCGAAGCCGCGTGCCCAGCCCGAACCGCTCGAGACATTTGCGACACCGACCGCAAGCAGCGCGCCGACTACGATCACCGAGGAGATCGCGTTGGTCACGCTCATCAGGGGCGTGTGCAGCGCCGGCGTCACCGACCACACCACGAAATAACCGACGAAGACGGCGAGGACGAAGATCGACAGCCGGAAGACGAAGGGGTCGACGACCTGTGCAACATGCTCCATGGCGGCTCTCCTATGCTTTCGGCTGGAAGTTCGGGTGGATTACGGCGCCGTCTTTGGTCAGCGCGGTGGCCTTGACCAGTTCGTCGTCCCAGTTCACGGCGAGCGCCTTGTTGGCCTTGTCGACCATGGTTTCAATGAAGTTGAACAAATTGCGCGCGTAGAGGCTGGAGGCCGAGGCCGCAACGCGGCCGGCGACATTGGTGTAGCCGACGATCTTGATGCCATCGAGATCGACGACCTCGCCGGGCCTCGCGCCCTCGACATTGCCGCCGCGCTCGACAGCGAGATCGACCAGCACCGAGCCCGGCTTCATCGACCTGACCATCTCGGCCGAGACCAGCTTCGGCGCCGGCCGGCCGGGGATCAGCGCGGTCGTGATGACGATGTCCTGCTTCTTGATGTGCTCGGCGGTGAGCGCGGCCTGCTTGGCCTGATACTCTTTCGACATCTCCTTGGCGTAGCCGCCGGCGGTCTGCGCGTTCTTGAACTCCTCATCCTCGACGGCGAGGAATTTCGCACCGAGCGATTCCACCTGCTCCTTCGTCGCGGGGCGCACATCGGTCGCGGTGACGACGGCGCCGAGCCGGCGCGCGGTCGCGATCGCCTGCAGGCCGGCAACGCCGACGCCCATCACGAACACTTTTGCGGCGGGCACGGTGCCGGCCGCGGTCATCATCATCGGGAAGGCACGGCCGAAGGCCTCGGCGCCCTCGATCACGGCGCGGTAGCCGGCGAGGTTCGCCTGCGAGGACAGCACGTCCATCACCTGCGCGCGCGTGATGCGCGGCATCAATTCCATCGCAAAGGCGGCGACACCGGCATCGGCCATTGTCTTCAGCGCGGCTTCATTGCCATAGGGATCCATGATGGCGATGACGAGCGCCCCGCGCTTGTATTGCGCAAGCTCGGACGCCTCGGGACGCTTCACCTTGATGATGATATCGGCATCCTTCAGCGCGTCAGCGCTGACGGTGGCACCTACCGCCGTGAATTCGGAATCCGGGAGGCCCGACTTGATGCCTGCGCCCGGCTCGACGGCGATCTCGGCGCCCAACGCCTTAAACTTCTTCACCGTATCGGGTGAAGCCGCGACCCGGGGTTCAGACGGATCAATTTCCTTGGCAACGGCGATCTTCATAGGTCCTCCGGCGGCGCGGGACGGCGCGCGCACAACAAAGTAGCGTTACTCCCGCAGCGTTGCATACCGGCTTTAGAACCGGCTTGTTTGCAAATTTTGTGGGCAGCTGCCGCCGCAAACGTGGGCAGCCGCCAAAGTCGATTTAGGTGAGGAAGATCGCCATCAGGATCACGATCAGCGCGACCGACGCCGTGCCGTACTTCACCAGCTTGATGAAGCCCTCGTAGGTCTGCTCGTGGGCAACGTAGTCGTTGCCATCGGCGGTGCTGTACGCAACTTCGCTATGATCAGCCATGGATGTCCCCAGTCGAAAGTCGAATTCTTCGGGTGGGATACCTTAAACAAACGAACAGGGCAACGGCACGGAAGCGCGGTTTTCCAGCAAATCAGGTCATTTGGAATCCAGATTATCGCGGATCCAGCGGACGAGGCTCTGCTCGCTGACTTCACCGGCAGCGAGGGAGAGGATGATGGTCGTTGCTTCTGCTGGATCAGGACTAAAAGCCACAGCATTCCGGTGCAGAAACACCATCATCGCCATGAAAGCGATGCGCTTGTTTCCATCAACGAATGCGTGGTTTTTGGCGAGCCCGAATGCATAAGCAGCAGCAAGTTCGTCGAGCTGCGCCTGCTCATAGCGCCATTTGTTAATGGGCCGCTCCAACGCTGAACGCAACATGCCTTCGTCGCGCAAGCCTGCCGCACCGCCGAAACGGCGGAGTTGTCGGCCGTGAATTGCGACAGCCTGCTCGTAGGTGATCCAGAGCGGCTCTTCGGGCTCGCTCATTTGAGCAAGCCTCTACTTCGCTAGCGCAGTGAGAGTGTCGCGATATTTGTCCATGATCTCGTCGGCGATTTCCATCGTCCGCTCGAAATCTGGATCGTACGGCAGAAGCTGGAAACCCCCGCCGGGCAATTCCACGATGTGGAGTTGCTGGCCGCGCTTGAGATCGAGCCGCTGCATCAACTCGCGCGGCAGCAACAGACCATCCGAATTACCGATCTTCTTGATTTCGATCTTCATGGCCTTCCTACTATCTCGATGTGTTATACATATGTATAACATCAGCAGAACAAAGGTTCAACAGATGTTTTACGCGCGTTCTATCCGAGACGGCCCCCCTCAGCCCATCGTCTCCAGCTCATCGATCATACCGGCGATGACGCTGAGCCCGCCGTCCCAGAACTTCGGGTCCTTGGCGTCGAGACCGAACGGGCGCAGCAGCTCGGAATAGTGCTTGGTACCGCCGGCGGCGAGCATGTCGAGATAGCGCTCGGCAAAGCCTTCAGCCGCGTTTTCGTAGACGGCATAGAGCGAATTCACGAGGCAATCGCCGAAAGCATAGGCGTAGACGTAGAACGGCGAATGGATGAAGTGCGGGATGTACATCCAGTAGTTCTCGTAGCCCGCCTTGATCTCGATCGCCGGCCCAAGGCTCTCGCCCTGCACCGACAGCCAGAGCTCTCCGAGCCGCGTCGCTGTGAGCTCGCCGTTCTTGCGCTCGGTATGGACCGCGCGCTCGAACGAATAGAACGCGATTTGCCGCACCACGGTATTGATCATGTCCTCGACCTTGCCGGCAAGCAGCGCCTGGCGCTGCTTTGCGCTCTTGGTCTGCGCCAGCAGCCGCCGGAACGTCAGCATCTCTCCGAACACGCTCGCGGTCTCGGCGAGCGTCAGCGGCGTCGGCGCCATCAGCGCGCCGTTCTTCGCGGCCAGCACCTGGTGCACGCCATGGCCGAGCTCATGCGCGAGCGTCATCACGTCGCGCGGCTTGCCCTGGTAGTTCATCAGAACGTAGGGGTGCGCCGACGGGGTGGTCGGATGCGAGAAGGCGCCCGGCGCCTTGCCCGGGCGCACCGGCGCGTCGATCCAGCGGTCGGTGAAGAAGCGCTCGGCGATATCGGCCATTTTTGGTGAGAAGCCGCGATAGGCCGTCAGCACCATGTTGCGCGCGTCGGGCCAGCCGATGGTGTCGGTCGCGGCGAAAGGCAGCGGCGCATTGCGGTCCCAATAAGCCAGCCGCTTCTTGCCGAACCACTTCGCCTTCAGCGCGTAGTAGCGATGCGATAGTTTTGGATAGGCCGCGCGCACGGAGGCAACCAGCGCATCCACGACCTCGCGCTCGACCCGATTGTTCAAATGGCGGGAATCCGCGACATCCTTGAAACCGCGCCAGCGGTCGGAGATGTCCTTGTCTTTCGCGAGCGTGTTGGTGATCAGCGCAAAGGTGCGCTCATTGGCCTTGAAGGTCTTTGCCAACGCTTCCGCCGCAGCCTTGCGCTTGGCGCCGTCGCGGTCCTGGAGGAAGTTCAGCGTCGGCTCGATCGCGAGCTCTTTGGCTCCGACCTTGAAGCGCAGGCCGGAGATGGTCTGGTCGAACAACCGGTTGAAGGCGGAATAGCCGGTCTGCGCCTTCTCCAGGAACAGTTGCTCGAGCTTGTCGTCGAGCTGATACGGCTTCTCCTTGCGCAGATCCTCGATCCAAGGGCGATAATGTGCGAGCTCCGGCGCCTGCATCGCCCGATTCAAAATATCGTCATCGACGCGGTTGAGTTCGAGCGCAAAGAACAGCAGATGCGTCGATGCCGCCGTCAGCCGCTCGGAGACGTCGCCGTAAAACTTTGAAATCGCAGGGTCCACGCTGTCGCCGGCATGGACGAGACCGGCATAGGAGCCGAGGCGGCCGGCGAGATCGTCGATTGCCTCATAGCGCCGCACGGCCTCAGCGAGCCATTTTCCGCCATCTTCGTTTGCTGTGCCTGTCGCGAGCTTGCCCTTGTAGTCGGTCTCGAACGCGACGCAATCGGCATCCATCTTGTCGAGATCGCGCATTACTTCCGGCGCATCGATGCCGGAATAGAGATCGGCGAGGTTCCACTCCGGAAGCTTGCCGGTCTTGCTCGCAGGCTTGACGCGTGAAGGCTTGGCGAGTGAAGCCTTGTCGAGCGAATACTTGGCGGAGGGTTTTGCCTTGGCGGCAGATGACTTAACAGCGGATTTCTTGGCGGGCTTGCGAAGAGCAGTCTTGGAGCGCGAAGTCATTGTGTGGGAAACCTGTGTTCAACAATCGCGACGGCGCGCGGGGGCATCAAGGTTTAAGAGTGCGTTAATCGGCTTCGGCCAGAGTGACCCGATTCGAGACAGATAGTAGTAGCGTGCGGGGAGCACCATGGCTGCCAGTATTTTGATCGCCGATGACGACGCCGTGGCACGCCGCCTGGTCGAGAACATGGTGCAGAAATGCGGCTATCAGACGGTCGTCGTCGAGTCCGGCGACGCCGCGATCGCGACCCTCACCGCTCCCGATGCACCTGTCATCGACGCCGTGATCCTCGATCTCGTGATGCCCGGCCTCGACGGCATGGGCGTGCTGGCGAAAATCCGCGAAGCGAGCCTCAGCGTTCCCGTTATCGTGCAGACCGCCCATGGCGGCATCGACAATGTGATCTCGGCGATGCGCGCCGGCGCGGCCGATTTCGTGGTCAAGCCGGTCGGCCTGGAGCGGCTCCAGGTCTCTCTCCGCAACGCGCTCAACGCCTCCGCGCTCAAGGGCGAATTGCAGCGCATCCGTCACAGCCGCGAGGGGCGGCTGACCTTCTCCGACATCATCACCCGCGCCGAAGCCATGGCGGGCGTGATGCGCGCCGCGCAGAAGGCGGCGAACTCTTCGATTCCCGTGCTGATCGAAGGCGAGTCCGGCGTCGGCAAGGAGATGTTCGCGCGCGCCATTCACGGCAGCGGCGAGCGCAAGGCAAAACCCTTCGTCGCGGTCAATTGCGGCGCAATCCCCGACAATCTCGTCGAGTCGATCCTGTTCGGCCATGAGAAGGGCGCCTTCACCGGCGCGACCGAACGACATGCCGGCAAGTTTCTCGAGGCCCATGGCGGCACGCTGTTTCTGGACGAGGTCAGCGAGCTGCCCCTGACCGCGCAGGTCAAGCTCTTGCGCGCGCTCCAGGAAGGCGCAGTCGAAGCCGTCGGTGGCCGCAAGCCCGTGAAGGTCGACGTCCGCATCATCTCCGCGACCAATCGCAAGCTGCTCGAGTGGGTCAAGCAGGGACACTTCCGGGAAGATTTGTTCTATCGGCTGCACGTGCTGCCGCTGACGATCCCTTCGCTCAGGGCCCGGCGCGAGGACATCCCGCATCTCCTCAGGCATTTCCTGGCGCGCTTTGCCGCCGAGGAGAACCGCGCGATCTCCGGCGTCAGTGGCGAGGCTGTGGCGCATCTCGCCCAGCTCGACTGGCCCGGCAACATCCGCCAGCTCGAAAACGCTGTTTATCGCGCGGTGGTGATGAGCGAAGGCGACCAGCTCGGCCTCGACGATTTCCCCCTGCTGGCGTCGCATCCGCACTCTGCAACGGAGATTCCGACCGCACCGTTGATGATCGAGCCGATCGCAGCGCCATCTGTTGTGTCGGGTAGCGAAATACCGATCGCGCCGCTACCTATGACAGGGTCTCTCGCGATGCTGACTCCCACCGGCGACGTCCGCCCGCTCGAGGACATGGAGAACGAGATCATCCGCTTCGCGATCTCGCACTATCGCGGACAGATGTCCGAGGTAGCGCGTCGACTCAAAATCGGCAGGTCCACGCTGTACCGCAAACTCGATGAAGCCGGGGTTCCCGGCCATGGCGGGAAAAGCGGCGAGGAGACGCACTGAACCTCATGCGAACGGAAGTTGGCGCGAGACGAGAATGCGCCCGCAAGCCGTTGAATTACGGCAAAATTCGGCTGCGGTCGAAACCGTGACTTGGAAGTGACAGACACCGGGAAAAACGCGTGTTGGAGGCGCACAATCCGTTGCAAACGGGTCTTCTTGAAGTCAGTTTGTCGTGAGTTTCCCGGGGTAGCGCTAGCTGCATAAACGGGGCCTGTATATCGTCGGCATATGAATCGTTGCGTGCAGGCGTGCGACTTGCGAGAGGCCGGCGCGATTTTTAGCCGAAGCTCAATTAGGCGATAACGAAAGCTGTCCCATGAGGGACAGTTCACCCAAGGGGTGCGACACAATGCGTGACTGTTTGAACCACCGTGCAGGCTTTGACCGTGTCTTGATGACGGTCGCAGCGACCTTCCTCACGGTCTCGGCCGGCTCAGCGCTGGCGCAGGATCAGGCGCGCAGCAGCGCTGCCGAGCTCGCGATCGAAGCCGCGATCCCGCGCCCCGAGCCTGCAAACGTCCCGCCCCCGACCGCCTCCGACATCAAGCTCGATACCACCGCCACGGTGCAAGACACTTCCAAGGAAGCCACAAAGGATTCCGTGAAGGCCGAGGCTGCTCCGGCGCCGGGCCCCGACAAGGTCGAGACCAAGCCCTCCGACGTCGCCACCACCCCCGCGGCTGAAGCGCCGAAGGGCGAGACGGCCAACACAGAACCCGCGAAGACTGAACCTTCGAAGACCGAGCCGCCGAAGGCCGATACTGCGACCGCAGCGCCAGCCACTCCCGCAGCACCTGCGGCCGCCGCAACCACCCCGGCCGAACCGCCGAAGGAGGTCGCAAAGGAGCCGGCCGCCGAGCCGGTCAAGGCCGCGAGCAACGTTCCCGCCGCCGACCAGCCGGTCGCGGACAAGCTCAAGGACATCATCGGCGCCAAGGCCTCGCACCATTTCGATCGCAAGAACGAGCGCGCCGCCGTCGAGAAGTTTTATGGCGCCCGCGACTTCGCGCCGATCTGGACGCAAGCCGGCAGCCTGACCGCTGCGGCCAAGGGCGTGATCGCACGTCTGAAGGATGCGGCCTCCGACGGTCTCAACCCGGCCGACTATCCGGTGCCGGATTTCGCCGCCGCCACGACGCCCGATGCGCTCGCAGATGCCGAGCTGAAGCTCACCGCCAGCATGTTCGACTATGCGCGCCAGGCGCAGAGCGGCCGCATGCACTGGTCCCAGGTCAGCGCCGACATCCTCTATCCCGAGCATCCGGTCGATCCGAACGAGGTGCTCACCAAGGTCACGACGGCAGCGGATGCCTCCGCTGCGCTCGACAGCTACAACCCGCCGCAGAAGCTCTACAAGGAGCTGAAGGCCAAGCTTGCCCAGCTGCGCGGCCAGGGTGACGGTCCGGTGATCGAGATCACCGCAGGCCCTGCGCTGAAATACACGCCTGCCAGGGGAAAGAAGCAGGCTGAGATCGTCGTGCAGGATCCGCGCGTGCCGCAGCTCCGCGCCAAGCTCGGCATCACCGAGAATGCCGGCGACGACCATTATGACGCCACCGTTGCCGAAGCGGTGCGCAAATTCCAGGACGGCGTCGACATGAAGGCGACCGGCATCGTCGACGATAGGACCGTGAAGGCGCTGAACAGCCCGAAGCGCGACAAGCAGATCGACACTGTGCTGGTGAACATGGAGCGCTGGCGCTGGTTGCCGCGCGATCTCGGCGCGCCCTCGCTCGGCGATGCCTATGTCATCCTCAACATTCCCGACTACACGCTGAAGGTGATGCAGCGCGGCCAGCAGGTCTGGACCACCCGTGTCGTCACCGGCAAGCCGGGCCAGCACGCGACGCCGCTGCTGACCGAGACGATGAAGTACATCACGGTCAACCCGACCTGGAACGTGCCGCCGTCGATCGTGTACGGCGAGTATTTGCCAGCGCTGCAGCAGGACCCGACCGTGCTTCAGCGCATGGGCCTCAAGCTCGAGCAGAACCGCGACGGCTCGGTGCACATTTCGCAGCCGCCCGGCGAAGCCAACGCACTCGGCCGCATCCGCTTCAACTTCCCGAACAAGTTCCTGGTTTATCAGCACGACACGCCGGACAAATACCTGTTCGCCAAGGACGAACGTGCCTTCAGCCATGGCTGCATGCGCGTGCAATATCCGGATCAGTACGCCTCGGTGCTGCTCAACATCGCCATGCCGAACGAGAAGTACACGCCCGAGCGCGTGCGCAGCATGTACGGTTCGGGTGAGATCGACCTGAAATTCCCCACCCCGATTCCGGTCAACATCACCTACCAGACCGCATTCGTGGACGATGGCGGCAAGCTGCAATTCCGCAAGGACGTGTATGGCCGCGACGCGACCATGATCAACATCCTGAAGAACAGCCGTGGCAAGGACCTCGAAATGGTCATCGCCCATTCCCAGCCGAGCTATTCGCGCCCGGCAACGACCCTGCCAAGCGGCGTTGCGATCGCCAACAATGGCAGCGCCTCGTCCGGTCTGAACTTCTTTGAGCGGCTGTTCGGTGGTGGGCCGCCGACCCCGCCGCCCGCCCCGATCGGCCGCCGGCCCCAGCGGGTGTTCACCCGCTGAGCCCTGCCCGACCCGCGCTCGCCTGAACTTTCTCAATGAGATCAGCGGCCCCGTCCCTAGGATGGGGTCGTTTAGCGTTAACCATGCTGCACCTGGCCCTCGGCACCTGGGCGTTTTTTTGCCACAGTCAACCGTTTAGGATCGTAGCCTGACTTGGTTTGGGGGCGGGAAGGTCAACCTCGAATTAACCTTCTCGCTTTAAGAAAGCGTTCACCCTCTTTCGCGCGCTAACGGGGTTGGCGGGAGAGTCCATTTTGAACGCTCGTCGACTGGGTGGGCTCATACGTGCTGGCTGGTTTCGCACGCCAATTTACTGCGGTGTCGTTGTCCCATGCGGGCGTGAAGGTCGGATCTCGGATCGGCCTCGCCTCGCTGGTGCTGCTTGCGGCTGCCGGTTCGGTCCATAACGCCGCGGCGCTGAACGAAACCAAGACGCTCTCCTTCCACCACACCCATTCCGGCGAAGACCTCACCGTCACCTTCAAGCGCGATGGCCGCTACGACGAAGCTGCGCTGAAGGCGCTGAACCACTTCCTGCGCGACTGGCGCACCCAGGACGAGACGGTGATGGACCGTCACCTCTTCGACATCCTCTGGGAGGTCTATCGCGACGTCGACGGCAAGCAGCCGATCCAGATCATCTCCTCCTATCGCTCCCCCGCCACCAACGCCATGCTGCGCCGCCGATCCGCCCATACGGGCGTGGCGCGCTTCAGCCAGCACATGCTGGGCCATGCGATGGATTTCTACATTCCGGGCGTGCCGCTGGAGCAGATCCGCTTCGCCGGCCTGCGCCTGCAGCGCGGCGGCGTCGGCTTCTATCCGACCTCCGGCTCGCCCTTCGTGCATCTCGACACCGGCAATGTGCGGCACTGGCCGCGCATGACGCATGACCAGCTCGTCCGCGTCTTCCCGGATGGACGCACGGTCCATATCCCGACCGATGGCGTGCCGCTGAAAGGCTATGAGCTCGCCAAGGCCGATATTGAACGGCGCGGTGATGGCGACGGCGCCGCGACAATCGGCAAGCCCAGCTTCTTCGCCGCCCTGTTCAGGGGCAAGCAGTCTCCGGCGACCAGCGCCGACGAGGACGACGAGGGCGCCGCGGCCGAGAAGCCGGCAACGCCGGTGATCGTCGCGTCCGCTGCGAAGGCTTCCGATCCGGTGCCGACGCCCCGCGCCAAGCCGCACATCACCGCTGCGATCCAGCTCGCCTCCGCTGACGCGCAGCTTGTTGCGCCCAAGCCCGCGCCTGTGGCTGACAAGCCGGCTGCCGGTAAGCCCGAGACCCCGGCCGACATCATCAACGCCCGCGGCTTCTGGGATACGCCTGCGACCCCGCAGCAGGCGACGCCGGCCCAGGTCGCAGCGCTGAAGGCGCGCCAGGCGCTTGCCGCCGCAACCGACCCGCAAGCAACCGCCAGCATCTTCAACGCCGCCTATCAGGCGCTGGCCTACGCGCCGGCCTCCGCTTCGCCGGTCGATCGCGCCCGCGTCGTTGCCGCCTCCGCGCCGATCCCGCGCGGTGTCCGTCCAGTGTCCGCAGCCCGCAACGCCGCGCCGGCGACCGAGATCAGCACGGTTGTCGGCAAGAGCACCGATGGCATGATCGCAACCGCAACCCGGCTTTCCGCACCCAAGGGCGACGGCATTTGGCTCAAGATCGTGATGCTGTCGCCGAGCGCCAGCCGCGCGATGTCAGTCACGCTGATGGGCGAGCTCGATATGGTTGCGATGCGCGCCTATTTCGTGAAGCCGCAGGCCGTGGTCGCAATGGGCTTCACCGACGATCCGATGCAGGGCCTGTCCTGCGATAGCTTCTCGGGAAGCGCCACGATGAAGATCGAGACGACGTCGTTCGTCATGCGCACCGCCGCGCTGCGCTGACTTTTCTGCGACTGCCAAAGTCTTTATTGTCGTCCTGGCGGAAAGCCAGGACGACAACCAAGCCTCAGATCATCCCCAGCGCCTGCATGTAGGTCTCGAGAATCGTCTCGGCCTCGGCGCGTTCGTTGGGATCCTGCTTCCGCATCCGCACGATGGCGCGCAGCGCCTTGACGTCGTAGCCGTTGCCCTTGCTCTCGGCATAAACGTCGCGGATGTCGTCGGAGATCGCCTTCTTCTCTTCCTCCAGCCGCTCGATGCGCTCGATGATGGATTTGAGCTGGTCCTTGGCAAATTTCGTCGCGGGCTCGTCGTCGCGGACGGCGGCGGAGGTGGCCATCTTAGTACTCCCAATGGAACTGGCAAAACGAGGGGACGCCGGCATCCTCACCGCGCGTGCTGGCAGAACCCTTAGGGTTCGTGCCTGCCACGTTCAAGCAAGCATCGCGCTCGTCCACAGCGCGCCCACAGGAGATGACGTGGTCATTCCGGGGCGCCCGAAGGGCGAACCATCGTGCGCAGTTGCGCACCTGAGAATCTCGGGATTCCGGGTTCGATGCTTTGCATCATCCGGGAATGACGGGGGAAAGATCAGTGACTGTGGGGATGGACTTTCTTCATCGCCTCGAGTTGCTCGGGCTTCGCCGTGCCCTGGTATTTCGATTTCCAGGTCTCATAGGGCATGCCGTAGATGGCCTCGCGGCTTTCGTCCTTGCTGAGCGGCACGCCTTGGGCGTCGGCGGCCTCCTTGAGCCAGTTGGACAGGCAGTTGCGGCAGAAGCCGGCCAGATTCATCAGGTCGATATTCTGGACGTCGGTCCGCTCCCGCAAATGATCGACCAGGCGCCGGAAAGCGGCCGCCTCGAGCTCCGTTCTGGTTTTGTCGTCGATTGCCATGGCTGGACCTCCCGGCTGTGACCTTGATGGTGGTCACCCTTACGGGATCAAGTGGGGTCCTGTCACAGATTTTGCCATATCGCGGCGCAAACGGCCGCAGAGCCAAAATGGCCAGTTCCCGGCCCTACGCCAAATCGTCAATCATCTGGTATACGTTCCGCGACAATGATCGCCGAATCTCCCCGCTTCCCCCTTCGCCTGCTCGGCCGGTTGGTCCCGGTGCTGGTGGTTGCTGTGCTGTGCCTCTGGACCAGCCCGGCCTCGGCGGACTTCCGGCTCTGCAACAACACGTCGAGCCGGGTTGGAATCGCGCTCGGCTATAAGGATGCCGACGGCTGGACCACCGAGGGATGGTGGAACATCTCGTCCCGCTCCTGCGAGACTCTGCTGCGGGGGACGCTGGTCGCCCGTTACTACTATATCTATGCGATCGACTATGACCGCGGCGGCGAATGGTCGGGGCAGGCATTCATGTGCTCGCGCGACAAGGAATTCACCATCCGCGGTACCGAGGATTGCCTCGCGCGCGGCTATGACCGGACCGGGTATTTCGAGGTCGATACCGGCGAGCAGCGGGCCTGGACGGTGCAGCTCACCGACGCCAACGAGCAGCCATCGCAGCCGCGCGTTCCCGGGATGCCCGGCCCTGTGGGCCCCGGCGGCGGCGTTCCGGGTTTGCCCAATAGTCCGCCCGGTGGTACGCCCCCGGCCGCACCTGGCCTCCCGCCAGCCCCCTCGCCACCGTCTGGAAATAAGCCATGAGGCGTCTTCGCCGTATCAAGATCCTCGCGACCCTGGGACCTGCCTCTTCGGACCTCGCGATGATCCGCCGCCTGTTCGAGGCCGGCGCCGACGTGTTCCGTATCAACATGAGCCACACCCCGCATGACAAGATGAGGGAGCTGGTGGCGACGATCCGCAATGTCGAGAGCAGCTACGGCCGCCCGATCGGCATTCTGGTCGATCTGCAGGGCCCGAAGCTCAGGTTAGGTGCGTTCGCCGAAGGCGCGGTCCAGCTTCAGAACGGCCAGACCTTCACGCTCGATTCCGACAAGGCGCCGGGCGATGCCACTCGCGTCAACCTCCCGCACCCGGAGATTCTGGCTGCGCTGCGGCCCGGCCATGCGCTGCTGCTCGATGACGGCAAGGTGCGCCTGATCGCGGAAGAGACCTCGAAAGAGCACGCTGTGACGCGCGTCGTGGTCGGCGGCAAGATGAGCGACCGCAAGGGCGTCAGCCTGCCGGACACCGACCTGCCGGTCTCGGCGATGACGCCGAAGGACCGCGCCGACCTCGAGGCCGCGCTGGTCACCGGCGTCGATTGGATCGCACTGTCCTTCGTGCAGCGCGCCGACGACGTGCTCGAAGCCAAGAAGATGATCCGCGGCCGCGCCGCCGTCATGGCCAAAATCGAGAAGCCGCAGGCGATCGACCGCCTCGCCGACATCATCGAGGCCTCCGACGCGCTGATGGTGGCGCGCGGCGACCTCGGCGTCGAACTGCCGCTGGAGCGCGTGCCGGGCCTGCAGAAGCAGATGACGCGCATGGCGCGCCGCGCCGGCAAGCCGGTGGTAGTCGCAACGCAGATGCTGGAATCGATGATCCAGTCGCCGGTGCCGACCCGCGCCGAAGTCTCCGACGTCGCCACCGCCGTCTATGAGGGCGCCGACGCCATCATGCTGTCGGCGGAATCGGCGGCCGGCAAGTTCCCGGTCGAGGCGGTCTCGACCATGAACCGCATCGGCGAGGAGGTCGAGCGCGACCCGACTTACCGGTCCGTGATCACGGCCCAGCGTCCCGCGCCGGAATCCACCGCGGGCGATGCCATCGCCGACGCCGCGCGGCAGATCGCCGAGACGCTCGACCTGCCTGCCCTGATCTGCTGGACCAGCTCCGGCTCGACCGCGACGCGCGTGGCGCGCGAGCGGCCGAAGCCGCCGATCGTGGCGATCACGCCGAACATGACCGCCGGACGCCGGCTCGCCGTGGTCTGGGGCGTGCATTGCGTGGTGGCGGAGGATGCCCGCGACCAGGACGACATGGTGAGCCGCGCCGGCCAGATCGCCTTCCGCGACGGTTTCGTCCGCGCCGGCCAGCGCGTGATCATCGTCGCCGGCGTGCCGCTCGGCATTCCCGGCACCACCAACATGGTGCGCATCGCCTCCGTCGGGCCCGAGGGCGACGCGAATATCTGATTTGGGTGGCTCCGACAAAAAAGCTCGAAAACAACCCCATGCACAGTAGCCGGCCCATCCGGCAGGCTTGCTCGGGGTTTTGCGAAAAGACGTGCTCAGCCAAAGGCCTGAGCGCGATCAGGCCTCCGCTCCCATCGCATTGGCCCTTTAAGCCCCGACCAGCGCCTTGGTGGTCGGCAGCAGCGTCTGCTGCACCACGAGACCGCGGGCCCGGGCGTCCATGACGCCGACGGCGCGCAGCGCCAGCAGGGTCACGGTCTGCACCGCATCGCGCATCTTGGCGGGATCTTCGAGATTGTCCGGCGCGAGCGGCCCGACCAGCGCCTCATGCAGCGCGCCGAGTAGCGCGGTTGCCGCAAGCGCGGTGTCCTGCGCCGGCAGATGACCGGCACGCACGGCGGCATCGATTCGCCCCGCAATCTCGCCCGCGATCTCGCGGCGGCTGGCGAGGCGCGAAGCGCTGACATCGACATCGACGGGCTCGGCCAGGATGCCCCAGGCCAGCCGTCGCTGCGACAGGGTATGGACCGCCACGGTGGTCACGGCCGCCGCCAGCGCGGAGGACGGGCCCGGTGCGGCATCGGCCGCCCGGCGAATCGCCGCGAGCTCGTCGCGGGAGACCTCGGAAATCAGTTCGGAGATCAGCTCGGCCTTGGAGGGGAAGTAGCGATAGACCGTGCCGGCCGCCACATTGGCCCGGACCGCGACCGGCGCGATCTGCACCGCCGCCATGCCGCCTTCGGCTGCGGCTTCCCTTGCCGCCGCCAGGATGGCGCTGCGCCGAGCCGCAAGGCGCTTAACAACTTGATGCGTCCGCCGATAAACCATGGCGCGCTTCCTGTCCCACACGCCTGCCGCACGCCCGCGACCGAACGCTCACCGATTTCACCGCAAATCGCCCCGCAAGGACTGAACAACTATTCAGGAGGGATGACAAGAAGCAAATGCGTGATGCGCCAACGCGGAGGCTGGCTGCAGATCGTACAAATTGCAGGGAATCAATTGGTAAACGGCTAACCACGATTCTTACCGCGGTCTTAAAACGGCTCCGCGACTGTGGCTGCGACCCAACCCGGTGCAGCATGGTCGACACGGACGCCAAAACCGCCTGGCAGCTCTTCCATTTGAACTGGCTTCCCATCGCGACCATGGGCGGCCTGCTGGCGCTTGGCCTGTCCGTCACCGGCCTCAGGCTCGAGCCGGTTGCCTACGGCATTACACTCGCGATCGCCGCGTCCCTCGTCGCCATCGCCTATCGCCACCGCATCGCCAAGGGCGATCTCGCCGATCCGAAACTGATGTTCTCGCTCGGCACCATCGGTCAGGTCATCATCACCTGCGCCATCGTCGGGCCGCTCAGCTACGTCGCCGGCAAGATGGGCTGGCCGCTCCAGGACCAGGCGCTGCTCGCGATCGATCGCGCGCTCGGCCTCGATCCCGAACCGATCGCGCGCTTCGTCAACGATCATCCCTGGCTCGCGGACGTTCTCTCGCGCGGCTACGGCCTGATCAAATGGCCGCTGCTCGGCATCCCCGTCGTGCTGACGCTGACCGCGCGTTACGTGCGGCTGCAATTGTTCATGCTGGCCATGAGCCTCGCACTCGCCGTCACCATCGCGATCTCGGCGCTGGTACCCGCGATCGGCACCTATTACGGGCTGCAATTGCCGGCGGCCCAGCTCCCCGGTGTCAACACCGCGATCTACGCCGGACAATTGCGCGACATCCTGGCGCTGCGCGACGGCAGCCTGCACGAGCTGCAATTGTTCAGGCTCTCCGGCATCGTCTCGTTTCCGAGCTTCCACGCCGCATCCGCCGTGCTCTATATGTGGGCGCTGTGGCCGGTGCGACGCATCGGCGGCATCGCGGCCGCGCTCAATCTCCTGATGATCGCGGCAACGCCGGTGATCGGCGCGCACTACATCGTCGACGTCGCTGGTGGCATTGCGCTGGCGGCAGCGTCGATCTGGGCGGCGAAGGCTTATATGGACTGGATGAGCCGCGCGGCGCAGGACTCCGCAGCGCCTGCCGCATCAGCCGTGTGGCAGCCCAGCCTCGCGGACTAAGAAAAGCGAGTGGCTGCACGTCGCGCCGCCATCTATCACAACCACAGCTCTCGTAGGTGGGCTAAGGCGCGTAGCGCGGTGCCCACCATACATCTGCGACCACGGTGACAATGGTGGCACGCTGTCGCTTTGCCCACCCTACGAGACCGAGCCAAGCTCAACTCTTCACAAACTCACTCCCCAAACGAAAAGAGCCCCGTCCGAGGACGGGGCTCTCTGAACTCAGGCTTCGTCAGCTCTTACTTGAGGCTGGACGAGATCGAGCCGAACTTGGTGTTCAGCGTGCTGCCGAGGTTGTTGACGACGGTGATGATCGCCAGCGCGATGCCGGCAGCGATCAGGCCGTATTCGATGGCGGTGGCGCCGGATTCGTCCTTCACGAAACGCGAAACGAGGTTCTTCATAGACTGCTCCAAAGGATACACGTGGCTTCAACTGGTCTGGCTTTTCGGCTTCCCAGCGCCGCCCGACCATGGAACCGAACGTAAGGGCAAAGACTTGCGCCGCAGTTAATTCGACTGCGCAAACACGGAACGCTTTGCATGTATTCGCCGATGGTAAACTGAAATCTAAAACAACCAGTTAAGTTGCACGGACACAGACCAGTGCTAGTTGCGCCGATTTACTGGAAGTTATGACCGCCATGGTCCAATGCCGCCCGCTCGGCGCGCAGGACCAAGAACAAGACGAGGCGGCATGTCCCTTTCCTTCACCAACAGCATCACGGTGCAGAGCCGCGCGCGCGCGCTGGTGCCGCTGTGTGTCGGCGCGGGCGCCTATCTCTTCTTCCTCTATGTCGGCGACACGCTGCTTCAGGACTCCGACTCGTTCTGGCAGATCAAGATCGGCCAGTGGATCCTCGATCATCACGCCCTGCCCTATACCGACTTCTATTCCTTCACGCGGCTTGGCGAACCATGGATCTCGACGTCCTGGCTGTCGCAAATTCTGTTCGCGGTCTCCTACACGCAATGGGACTGGGCCGGGCCGGTGATCCTCACCGCGCTCGCGATCGCGGCATCGGCCGCAATCTTGGTTTATTTGCTGGACGCACATCTCGAAATCCCGCGCTCGGTGCTGTTCGCGATGGTGGCCGTGCTGCTGTCGCTCCATCACATCCTGGCGCGGCCACACATCCTGGCGCTGCCAGTGATGATCGCGTGGGTGGGCGTGCTGATGAATGCCGCCGACCGCAAGGTCACGCCGTCCTGGGTTTGGCTGCCGCTGATGTCGCTGTGGGCGAACCTGCATGGCGGCTTCGTGCTCGGCCTCGCGCTGATCGGCCCGATGGCGATCGAGGCGATCTGGACGCTCGAGTCCGGCAAGCAGGTCCGGCTGCTCGCGCGCTGGTTCCTGTTCGGCGTCGCCGCGGTGGCCGCTGCCTGCGTCACGCCCTATGGCTGGCGCACGCTGCTGGGCGCGACCAACATCCTCAATCTCGGCGAGCTGCTGTCGGTCATCTCGGAATGGATGCCGGCGAATTTTGCCTCGTTCTCCGCGTTCGAAGGCGCCATCCTCGGCCTCATCGCGATCGGCCTGTTTCGCGGCCTCACGCTGTCGCCGCCGCGCATTCTGCTGATCCTGCTCTTCACCTGGATGGGGCTCACCCATGTCAGGAGCATCGAAGCCTTTGCCTTCCTGGTGCCGCTGGCGCTGGCCAAGCCCCTCGGTGAAAAGTCGCCGCTGCCGCAAACTGACGCGCAAGATACTGAGCAAGCCGGCGAGAGCTGGCCGGCGCGCTACGTCACCATCACAGGCGCGCTGATGATCGCGGCCGCGGCCTGGACCTCGACCTCGATCTACATGTCGCATCACCGCTTCAGCTTCACGATGGACCAGACGCCGGTCGCCGCCGTCGACCTGCTTCAGCAGCGCAAGGCGCAGCGCATCTTCAACGCCTACCAGTTCGGCGGCTATCTGATCTCGCGCGACATTCCCGTCTTTGTCGACGGCCGCGCCGAGCTCTATGGCGAGAAGTTCGTGATGGACTTCTTCAGGGCTGTCGAGGTCAAGAAGCTCGACAACCTGACGCGGCTGCTCGAGGAGTACAACATCGACGCCACGCTGATGGTCGCCGACAGCCCCGCAGCGCAGGTGCTCGATCACATCAAGGGCTGGAAGCGGCTCTATGCTGACGACATCGCCGTGATCCACGTCCGCGACGACCAAGCCGCGACGCCGTCAAGGTAAGGACGCAACTTTGCGGCGCTCAAATGGCAACGTGAGTTGTCCACTTCAGAGTAAGAAGCAGGCTCAAGCAGGTACGCGGTTTGACCTATAGCTGAGGTCCGGCCCGAGCGACACAGGTCCCACAAACGTTTGGAATTAGCTGTCCTGAATCAGCGCCAGGACCGCTTTTGCATAATTTTCCCGATCCTGGAACGCGGACAAGCTCTGCTTGTTAGGAGCATGCACAGAAAGAGGAGAAGCCATGAAGGTTGCTATCGTCCTGCTGTCGACCGTCGCTCTGGCTGCCGCGGCACCCGCCGCTCTTGCACAGAGCAGCACGTCGACCAAAACACCCGGTCACGAGATGCAGAACAAGGGTTCGAAAGCCGGTAGCCCGGGCGCGTCCGGTTATTCGCCGGGGCATGAAATGCAGGCAAAAGGCGCCAGGGATGGCTCGCCCGGCACATCGGGGTATGCACCCGGCCAGACAACCGGTTCGACTTCCGGGAATCAGCCGTACGAAGAGATAGCGAGAGTGCTTCCAAGTGCCCGCCGATCTTGACCTCGAGAGAGGTCGACAATGCGTTTCCTTGCGCCAACTATTTTCCTGTCCTTATTCGTCCTTGCCAATTCTGCTTCAGCAAGAATCGGCCTGCCTCCTGTGGCGGATGACGATGCGATCATTCAGGTCCGGGGCGGGCACGGTCACGGGCATGGCCATGGCCATGGATGGCATGGCAATCGCGGTCATCACTACGGATGGTACATCGGCCGCGGCAACTGGAAGCACCGGCACTAAGCACGTGCCGGCAAGCGAGCTCATTGCTCCGCGACCCGTTGAGGGTTGCACAGATCGATCCGCCTCCGGCATCACCCGGACCCGTTTGCTTCCGTTGAAAATACGCAAAGCCGCTTCGTTCGGTAGAGCGCGCCGTTCCCGGCGTCCGGGCCCTGACAGATGTCGATGACATAGCCGATACCGTGGCGCGACGCATAAGCCATTCGCTCGGCAAGCGAATTCAGGCCTTCGATCTCCGTCAATCGGCTTCGCCAGGTTGGATAATATGAGGGCGTCAGCACCGAAGATCCGCCACGTTTGAAATCGACCCAGATGCGCCGATGCGAGACGAATTCAAACACGCTCCCACGATCGAGCGCCATATCGGCGATGCTCACGTCAGGCCGACCGTCAAGCTCCGGCCTTCTTGGCGTGAGGAATGTTGCAGTCAAAGGCGTGTTGCCACGCGCCCATTTACCAACATCGGTCCATTCGGAGACCGCCTCGTTACAGATCCGGCTGAAGTGGAGGCCGGACCGGATCGCCAGCGGATACGCGACGAGAACGGTCGCGGCAAGCACCAGATAGCCAAAGCTGCGCTGATAGAACGGGGCCCGTCCCGCCACACGCGTTTGAAAGACAAAGATCACAACGGCCGCAACAAGTGCCAGTGCGGCCCAGCCTTCAAAGGTCAGGAACAGCACGACAAGGCAGGCCGGAAGGAAAGTCGCCTCCTTGTCGCGCCGCAACCAGTTCGTCGCCAATGCCGCAATCGCCGAGGCGGCAAGCAGATGAATCACCGTGCTCGATCGCAGCAGATGAAGATTGAGAAGAATTGGCGATCCCGTGAGGAACGGAAGGACGATGCCGATCAGATAGACCAGAAGTGCGCCCACATAAGCCGCCCGCAATTCAGAGGCGGCCTGCCTCGGCCAGGACAGCGCAAGCGCGCCGATGAGCGTGACGGCGGACAGGCCCACGATGTCGCCGAGCGCGGTCGAACCGATCAGAAAATGCCCTGGAAAATACTGACGAAGGAAGCTCCGAAAATCGATTTGCAGCGGGTGACCAAACTCCGGGTTGGCGAAAAATCCGTGAAGCACGACAAGCAAGAGCGGCGCGCACAGCACGGAGCCGACCAGCACGCGCAAGGAGAGCTGGCCGATCGTCGTTTTCCGCTGCGACAGGTGACAGAGTCCGATCAGCGCCAGCGGCGGCACCAGCCAAGCCGCAAAGAAGGCGTTGATGAAGAACGTGATGCCAACGGCGATGACCGCTGCCGTGTAGCGGCCACGTGCGGCAAAGTAGATCGCCAGAAGCGCCACGCCATTCGCCATCTCCGAATGGGTGAAGTAGTTGATGAACAGGCCACCGGAACCGGCGTAGCTATAGCCGTCCAGAAACGCGGTGAAGCAGACGATCAGGCTAAAGACGATCTTGTCGCGCCTTTCGGTCACCCCAAGCAGGCTGGCGCAGCAGAGAAATCCGACAAAGCAGACCAGGCGGGAGAGGAAGAACAGGACGAAGAACAGCAGCGGAATGTTGTCGAAATATTTTTCGACGCCACTTAACGCCAGCCAGACGCCGGAGGCAAAGAAGCGCAACGACTGGATAAACCCGTCGTCCTGATATTGTGGCTCGTTGTAAAGCCCGGCGACGATCGGCAGATGATAAAGGTTATTGGTCAAGCCGAAGACAAATCCCGTGCGCAGCACGGATATCGCCGACGCGACCACTGCCACCGGAAAAGTTTCCGCCCAGAAGGTCGAGATGCTGGTCGAGCGACCGCGACAGACCATGTCAGAAGTGACGTTGACGTCCGCCATTGAGGTGCCGGAGCAAGTGACGGCTGAGCATCAGCCTCGGTTGAGCGCGCTATCGACGATCCGTCATGGGCGCCTGGTCGCCCCGCACTCTGGGAGCGATGAAGACGGTCGGCACCAGAACTAGAGCGCAAACGCTAATGGCGAATTAACCGACGTCACAGCATTGGCCCACGGCCCTGGCGGCAAATTCTTAACCAACGCTCGCAATGGCGAAGTGCGGTCGACGACCGGCGCCCGCTACGTGTCCCGGACGCGCTGCAACGTTCTTGGCGTTGTTGCGCAGAGCCGGGACCCAGAACGCCACGCAACCCGCTGCAGCATGGGCTCCGGCTCTGCAGCGCACCATGTCGCAAGAGCGACGCGCTGCACTGCGTCCGGGTCACGAGAACCTGACGGGCAAATGCACGCTCGGCCAATAAAAAACGCGGCGTTTCCGCCGCGCTTTTTTGATTTCGTCTGCTGCCCTCGCTTACGCCTGCGGCTGCGGCTCCAGGCCGGGATCCGGATCGGGCCTCGGGCGCGACTTGCCGGCCGGGGGCACGGCGGAGGCACGCGGCGTGGCCGGCTCGAGCACGGACTCGCGGTTCGGCTTCTTGCCCTTGAGCAGGTCGACGATCTCGTCGCCGGAAAGCGTTTCGAACTCGAGCAGGCCCTTGGCCAGAGCCTCGAGGTCGGCGTGCTTCTCGGTGAGGATGCGGGTCGCTTCCTTATAGCCTTCCTCGACCAGACGGCGGATCTCGGAGTCGATCTTCTGCACGGTCGCTTCAGAAGCATTCTGCGTGCGCGAGACCGACATGCCGAGGAACACCTCGTCCTGGTTCTCGCCATAGGAGACCGTGCCGAGCTCTTCGGACAGGCCCCAGCGCGTCACCATCATCCGGGCAAGGCGCGTGGCCTGCTCGATGTCGGAGGCGGCGCCGGAGGTCACCTTCTCGCGGCCGAAGATCAGCTCTTCGGCGACGCGGCCGCCCATCATGATGGCGAGGCGCGAGGTCATCTGCTCCAGGGACATCGACAGCTTGTCGCGCTCGGGGAGCTGCATGACCATGCCGAGCGCACGGCCGCGCGGAATGATGGTCGCCTTGTGGATCGGATCGGTCGCGGGCACGTTGAGGCCGACGATGGCGTGACCGCCCTCGTGATAGGCCGTCAAGAGCTTCTCTTCCTCGGTCATGACGAGCGACTTGCGCTCGGCGCCCATCATCACCTTGTCCTTGGCCTCTTCGAACTCGGCCTGCGTCACCATGCGCTTGTTGCGGCGGGCGGCGGTCAAAGCGGCTTCGTTGACAAGGTTCATCAGGTCGGCGCCGGAGAAGCCCGGGGTGCCGCGCGCGATGGTCTTGAGGTTGATATCCGGCGCCAGCGGAACTTTACGAACATGCACCTTGAGGATCTGCTCGCGGCCGACGACATCCGGGTTGGGCACCACGACCTGACGGTCGAAGCGGCCGGGACGCAGCAGCGCGGGATCGAGCACATCGGGGCGGTTGGTCGCGGCGATCAGGATCACACCCTCGTTGGCCTCGAAGCCGTCCATCTCGACCAGCAGCTGGTTCAAAGTCTGCTCGCGCTCGTCATTGCCGCCGCCGAGACCGGCGCCGCGATGACGACCGACTGCATCGATTTCGTCGATGAAGATGATGCAGGGCGCGTTCTTCTTGGCCTGCTCGAACATGTCACGCACGCGAGAGGCGCCGACGCCGACGAACATTTCGACGAAGTCCGAACCCGAGATGGTGAAGAACGGCACGTT
Organism: Bradyrhizobium diazoefficiens; assembly: GCF_016599855.1. Classification (NCBI taxonomy): domain Bacteria; kingdom Pseudomonadati; phylum Pseudomonadota; class Alphaproteobacteria; order Hyphomicrobiales; family Nitrobacteraceae; genus Bradyrhizobium; species Bradyrhizobium diazoefficiens. The sequence goes on from NZ_CP067041.1 coordinate 6,083,349, forward strand.
GGCTTCGCCCGCGACCGCACGCGCGATCAGGGTCTTACCGGTGCCGGGAGGGCCGACCAGCAGCACGCCGCGCGGAATGCGGCCGCCGAGACGCTGGAACTTGCCGGGGTCGCGGAGGAATTCGACGATCTCCTGGAGGTCTTGCTTGGCCTCGTCGACGCCGGCGACATCCTCGAAGGTGACGCGGCCATGCGCTTCGGTCAGCATCTTCGCGCGCGACTTGCCGAAGCCCATCGCCTTGCCGGCGCCGCCCTGCATCTGCCGCGACAGGAAGATCCACACGCCGATCAGCGCGATGAACGGCAGCCAGGAGACCAGCAGCGAGACGAACCACGGCACGTTGTCGCCGGGCGGCTTCGCGGTGATCTGCACCTTGCTGTCGTACAGGCGCTTCACCAGCGTCGGATCGTTCGGCGCATAGGTCTGGAAGCTCGAGCCGTTAGTGAAGGTGCCGTGGATATCCGGGCCCTGGATCACGACATCGCGCACATTGCCGCGGTCAACTTCGCTCAGGAGCTGCGAGAAGGCGATGTCCTGCGAGGAGGCCCGCTGACCCGGATTCTGGAAGAGCGTGAACAACGCCAACAGCAGCAAAACAATGATGACCCAGAGGGCGAAATTGCGCAGATTGGCGTTCATCGATCTTCCTTCGTGGTCGCGCGGATCGCGGCCTGGTCCTTGGGCAGACTAGAGAAAATCCCCAAGGAATCCTCTCGGTTAGACGTATACAATTTAGGTGCCGCTCCGGTCGCTGCCAAGGGAACGAGATGGGACTATTTAGCCCATCTTACGGCCATTCCCGCTGAAATAATGGCGTCCTGAGCGGGGTTTTTGCTGCCTGGTTAAGGTGTTCTGACGCGGTCCATCGGAAACGGCCGGTGTCATGGTCCGCGTTTCACATCTCCCTGCGCCGCCGGGCCGGCGCCGGCGCGATGTGGATACGCCCCCCGGCGAGGCTGATCAAGGCTCCCGCCAGGGTCCGCTTCAGGATGGCACGGCCATTTGCGGGTGCACGGGAGCCAGCGGCCATGTTCTGATCGCGCACGGCCCGATCGAGCGAGGCCAGCAGGGTCTCGACCTTGCCGAGTTCCGCCGGCCCTTCGTGCCCGAGCGCGTCGATGGCCCTCAGCAGGAGCCGCAGCCGGACTTCCTCCGGCAAAGCGGCGAAGGCCGAAGCCTCGAAGCTGCGAACGCCCGGCTGCGGCGCATGGCCGCGATCCCGCAGGCGGAGGAAGCGCTCGGCGCCATCGGTCAGCACGTCGACCGCAGCGTTGGCCCGGGCGAGGCGCGCCGAGAGCCGCACCAGCGTGCGGGCATCGCCGCCCTCGGCTGCAAGCTGCGGCAGCAACGCCCGCAGCCGGGGCCGCGTGAAGGCCGCATCGCGGTTGGTGGGATCGTCGGCAAAGCCGATCCTGGCCCGCTTCAGGGTCGCGACCAGCCGCGATTTCGGGACGTCGAGCAGCGGTCGCGCCAGCACGAGGCCGTCGCGCTCCGTGAAGCGCGCCATCGCCGAAAGCCCCGAAATGCCGCTGCCGCGAACGAGCCGCATCAGCAGCGTCTCGGCCTGGTCGTCGCGGGTATGGGCGGTCAGCACGTGGCTCGCGCCGGCCACGCGCGCGGCTTGCGCGAGCAGGCGGTAACGGGCCTCGCGCGCGGCGGCGGGCAATCCTGTCGTCGGCTTGGCGCCGCGCCAGCGCAGGGTCCGGTGCGTCAATCCAAGCTCGGCCGCGAGCCGCTTGACCTCGCGCGCCTCGCGCGCCGCCTCCGCCCGCAGGCCGTGATCGACGGTGACGGCGGTGAGCTGCGGGCCGCGTGCAAGGCTGCGCCGCCAGCGCGCTGCGAGCCACATCAGCGCGACCGAGTCGGGCCCGCCGGAGACCGCGAGCAGCAGCGCCGGCGCGCTCTTGAGCTCGGCGAAGAGCTGCTTCGCCGCGCGCGCGGAGATCGGTGAATTGTCGTCGTCTGAATTGTCGTCGTCTGACATGACGCGGCCCTGACAGTCGCCAGACTGTTTAGCGCAGCCCCGCCCGCGTTGTCAGGTTCAGCCGCCCCAGATCAGCACTTCACCCGCTTCTGCTCGCGGTCGACGGCGGCTTTGACGCCGGCGGATGCACGCGGATATTTGCGACCGACCTCGCCGAAGGCGGCGCAGGCGGCCTCCTTCTCCTTCAGCGCGGCGAGCGACTGGCCGAGCCGCAGCAACGCATCCGGCGCCTTGGCCGATTTATCGTACTTCGTAGTGACGGCGAGGAAGGCTTCGGCGGAGTCGCGATATTGCTGGCGCTGGAAATAGCTTTCGCCGAGCCAGTATTGGGCATCGCCGAGCAGCGGGTCGCTCGGATATTTCGCGGCAAAGTTCTTCATGGTCTGCTCGGCGAGCGCATAGTCCTTGCGCTGCATGTAGCCGATGCCGAGATCGAACTCGTCGCGCGGCGTGGCCGAGGGCGGCAGCGTCGTGAGAGCCGGACCGCCAGCCTGCGCGGGATAGCCGGGTTGAGCCGGCGGATAGGCCGGCTGGGCTGGCGCCGCTGCCTGCGGGTAGCGGCCGCTATTGTTGGAGAGATCGAGCGGCGCTCCCGCCGGCATCGGCTGCTGGCCGCCGCCGAGCGCGCGCGGTGCGCCGGGCGCATTCGGGCTCTGGCTCGGATCAAAGGCATCACCGCGGCGGCGCGTGCCGGGCGCGCCGGGGCCCGGCTGCTCCTGGACGATCGGCGCGGGAGCGGCGATCTGCGGCTGCTCGTAGTTCGGCTGCACGGCTTGCGGCGGCTGCTGGCGATAGGCTGGCGCGACTTGCGCGGGCGGCACAGCGGCGACGTTGGGCTGGACCGGTGCCTGGCCGGGCGCGCCTTGCGCGCCGCCCTCGAGGGCCCGCAGGCGCTCTTCGAGCTGACGGTTGCGATATTGCAGCTCTTCGTTCTGGCCCGTGAGCTGGCGCAGCTGGTTTTCCAGCCGCTCGATCCGCATCTCGGGATCGCCGTCGTCCGACTGGGCGAAGGCGGGCGAGCAAAGAGAGAGCAGCGCGGCGGTCGCCGCGATGCCGGTAGTGGCCTTAAATCTGGATGACATCTTGCCCTGACGACGAAAGCGAAATGGCCTGCGACGGAACATGCGACGCGCCACACATTGAAGGGGAGTACGCCAAAACTGTGACTGCCACCAAGAGGTTTTAAGTCACAGATCGCTGAAACGAAACCGGCGCCCTAGAGGGCGCCGGCATCATCGGTTTCCAAAGATGAACGGCGCCTGACTGGTCGTCAGGGACCTGATCGAATATCAGGAGCTCGCGTTCAGCACGGTCACAGCACGACGGTTCTGCGACCAGCAGGAGATGTCGTTACACACGGCGACCGGGCGCTCCTTGCCGTAGGAGATCGTGCGCATGCGGTTCGGGTCGATGCCGCGCGAGGCGAGGAACGAGCGCACCGACTGGGCACGACGGGCGCCGAGCGCGATGTTGTATTCGCGGGTGCCGCGCTCGTCGGCGTGACCTTCGATGGTGAAGGAGTAGCGCGGATAGGTCTGCAGCCACTGCGCCTGCTTCTCCAGGGTCACGATCGCCTGTGGGGTCAGATCGGTCTGGTCGCTTTCGAAGAACACGCGATCGCCGACGTTCACGACGAAGTCCTGCTGGCTGCCCGGCGTCGCAGCGCTCGCATTGGCATCCATCCCCAAGTTCTTGTTGGCGCAGGCACCCATCGACAGGGCGATGGCAAGCACCGCGGCCAGCTTCAATCCCTGGAGGATACGCATAGGATATTTCATTCCGGAGCCTCCACGCTCACGTTCGTCCACTGCTGTCCGGTCTACAGGGGGTTGGTTAAGCGAACGTTCCGTCAACCTTGACGGAACCTTGCCTCAGCCGGTCAAATGCCCCCAACCAGCGAAAAGCACCCATCATGGTTAATGGGTTGTAAATGTGGCGCGAGGGTGAACGCAAGCCGCGGCACGCGCAGAACCGGGGAATATTAAGCCCGGTCCGGACCTTCTACGGTGCTTGACCGCAGTTTACGTTTGAGCGCAGCCGCCCGAGAGGTCATCAGGAGGACGCAACCAGCTTTGGACGCTCGGAGGCGAATTTCGGCGAGTCGATGCCCGCCGATCGCTCCCCCGGGTGCTCAAACAGCATTCGCCGCTCGAATGCGCTTGAGCGCATGATCGGAAATCGCGTCAGGACCTTTTCCCGCACGGCACGGAAATCGGACGCCATCAATGCCACCTTTGCCAAGGCATTCGGAAACAGGCGCGGCGCGGCGATGGTTTCGTTCAGGAAGACCCGGCGATAGAACGGCTCGTGCGCAGGACGAACGAGCGCGAGCCCGGTATGGGCGTTGAAATATTCGCAGGCCAGAAAGACCAGCCGCACCGTCATATAGGGAAGCTCCGGAAAACATTTGGCTTTTTCAGGGCTTGCAACAAAGCGGGCCGGATCGATGAAAACCTCGCCTCGATCAAGGCGAGGGTGAAGAACGTCGCCAAACAAATCGGTCGTGCAGGACATCCGCTGTTCTGACGTCAGGACGTGGAGACGGATAGAGCTGCAGAGTTCACCGTCAACATAAACTCCGAACGTCCGGGCATTGGGCGCATCGTCGTAACTATCGCTGTAGCGCTGGGACTCTGACGGCGGAATTAATCCACCGCGCGTATAGGCCCTGTAGCGCATCTGATAGAGCTGATCTTTCTCCTCAGGAGTCTCGATGGAACGGTAGTCGACCTGATCGAACAGCGCTCCCCCCCGCACAGAGAGCGAAGCGCGCGGTTCGGCTTCGAGCTTCATCCAACATTCCTCAACTGGTAAACAACTCTTGCGGGTGGAAACGATTAACAGCTTCTTAACGCTGGTGCAACGGAAGCGACCCGTTAGGGTTAATCTCTGCCGGTTGCGCGACGTCGGCGATTCGCCCGCAGTTTTACGGAGATGTCACGCGATCGATCGTGAGGCGATGGTCCGCAGCTGGTCGTCCGGCGAGCGGCGGCCGTACGAGGCATTCAGCAACTGCCGAACCCGAACCGCGGGGACCGGCCGGCTGAACAGATAGCCCTGCCCTTCGGTGATAGTACCGTCGGCGCTGATCAGCTCGAGCTGCTGGTTGGTCTCGATGCCTTCGACCACGACCGCCATGCCGAGGTCGGCCGACAGCCGCGCTACGCCGCGGAGCAGGGTCAACGGGCGGTCGGTGTCGATGCCCTCGAGGAAGGAGCGGTCGATCTTGACCTTCTGCATCGGGAAATTGTGCAGATAGCTGAGGCTCGAATAGCCGGTGCCGAAATCGTCCAGCGAGATGCGCACGCCGAGCGCATGCAGCTGCGACAGGGTATCGTGAGTGAGCTGGGTGTTGCGCAGCAGCGACGATTCGGTGATCTCGATCTCGAGGCGATGCGCGGGCAGGCCCGACACTTCGAGCGCGTAGCGGATCTCGCTCAGCACGTCGCGCTGGTGGAATTGCTGCGGCGAGAAGTTGACGGCGACGCTGACGCCCTCCGGCCACTTCATGCATTCCATGCAGGCGCGACGCAGGATCCAGCGGCCGAGATCGACGATCAGGCCCATGTCCTCGGCGACCGGGATGATGTCGACCGGCGAGACCGTGCCGCGCACCGGATGATTCCAGCGCAGCAGCGCCTCGCAGGTTGTGATCTTGCCGGATTTCAAATTGACCAGCGGCTGGTAGAACAGCTCGAACTCCTCGTTGGCGAGCGCCTTGCGCAGGTCGAGCTCGAGGATGCGGCGGGCCTCGACGGTCGCCGCCATCTCGTCGCGGAAGAAGCAGAAGGTGCCGCGGCCGTCCGCCTTGGCGCGGTAGAGCGCCATGTCGGCATTCTTGAGCAGCGTATCGGCGCTGGTGCCCTCAGGCGAGGTCAGCGCGATACCGACGCTGGCACCGATCTCGACCAGATGATTGTCGATGCGGTAGCGCTCGCTCAGGCGCTCGACGATGCGGCGAGCGAGACTTGCGGCGTCCTCGGCCGTGTTGATGTTCTGCTGGAACACGACAAACTCGTCGCCGCCGAAGCGGGCGACGAAATCCTCCGGCCGCAGCATCTCGCGCAGGCGGTTGGCGACCGCACAGAGGAGCTGGTCGCCGCAGGGATGGCCGAGCGTGTCGTTGACCTGCTTGAACTGATCGAGGTCGACGAACAGCAGCGCCGAGAGGCGCTCGGAATGCTGTGAGATCGCGAGCAAGCGCTCGATCTCGTCGCGGAAATTGAGCCTATTCGGCAGCGCCGTCAGTTCATCGAAGCGGGCGAGATGGCTGATCCTGGCCTCGGCGTTCTTGCGCTCGGTGATGTCCTCGAGCAGCACGACCGTGCCGCCGCCGACCATCGGCTGGAACGTCCAGGATAGCGTGCGTCCACGCGTGGAATCCGGATCGGTGGTCAGCAGCTGGCGGACCCGTACGTCCTCGATCTCGCAAAGGATCAGATTACCGCTCTCCCGCGAGATAGAACCGCCATCGACGCACGCCGCGATGATTGCAGACGCATTGGGGCCGCTCTCCACGAGACCGCTGGGCAGATTCATCATTTCGCTGAAACGATGATTCATCACCGCAAGCTGCCCGTCGACACGGAACATGCACAAACCATGGGGCATGTTGTTCAACGCGGTGTCGAACTGGCCCGCAAGGGCCGCTTCGCGTTCACGCGCGACGAGCGCCCGCATGAAGATCCTGTGCAAGTTGGCCGAGATTTGTATGACGGCCACCAGAAATGCGGCGCACAGGACTGACATCGCGATGTAATAGGGTGTGCCGCGTAACGCTAGCGCGATCACCGTTGAACCGTAGCAAAGCGAAGCCTGCAGCTGGTATATCCATTGCCGTCCATAGGCCCTGCCTGCGCCTCCCGCCACGAACCCGGTGGTTGTAGAGAGAGAAATCATATGGGCCACGGCATCGTCACTGACCAACAGCGTGGTGGTGCACCAGATGCCGACCGCGGCGGCCTGGATCATCGCCCCGATCTGATGCCGGTTCTTCCACCGCGCAGCTTCATCGGCGGTTAGCGTCGATTTGCGCATCTGGTACCGCCGCAAGTCGAACGCCCGAATGGCGCCGGCGACGATGAGAAGCGCGACACACGCCCAGATCAAAGGTTCGCCCGTCTTCAGCGCGGTCGCGGCCGCCGCGATGGCCCCGAAGACAAGCCCCGTCAGCAAGGGAGCGGGAGTTTCGAACAGCGAATCGATCAGCGCCGCCGATATCATTGGCGGGGCCTGCCGTGGGTTCGGCTCTCCACTGTGGCTTGCGAACTGCATTAGTTTTCGTACGCGCGTCCTGTTGGGCGCATACCTTTACCCAGACCAGATGAAGCCTTTCTGAGGGAACATCGTTAAAGTCGAGTTGTTTTTCGGCAATAGCGAAACGGTTTCTGCCGAAATATCAAGCAACTGGGCAAGCTTTGCCGGCCACAAGGTGAAGGAAAGCTTGTCGCGCGCGCAGAAACCGAAAAAAATCGGCGCTTTTTTTGAAACGTCGCGCGTCGCCAACGCGTGACCGAGCTATTGACCCGCGGTGGCGGACAAGAGCGGCGACCACGCCGGATCCGAGGCGAAGCCCGGCGTCGGCACTTTCAACTCGTTGCGGCCGGAGATGTCGACCGAGAACAGCGACGGTCCGCTATTGCCGCCGGGATCGCGGAAGAACATCAGCACACGCCCGTTCGGCGAGAATGTCGGGCCTTCATTGTGGAAGCCGGAGGTGAGCAGACGCTCGCCGCTGCCATCAGGCTTCATGACGCCGATCGAGAACTGCCCGCCACCCTGCCGGGTGAAGGCGATGTAGTCGCCGCGGGGCGACCATACCGGCGTCGAATAGGTGGCGTTGTTGTCGTCCTTGGAGAACGAGATGCGCTGCGCCTGTCCGCCGCCCGCCGCCATCACATAGATCTGCGACCGGCCGCCGCGATCGGACTCGAAGCAGATGCGTGTGCCGTCCGGCGAGTAAGACGGGGACGTGTCGATCGCCGGCGTGTCGGTGAGGCGCGTGGTCGAGCGCGAGCGCAGGTCCATGACGAACAGGTTGGAATTGCCGCCCTGCTGCAGGCTCATGATGACGCGTTGGCCGTCCGGCGAGAAGCGCGGCGCAAAGGTCATGCCGGGAAAGTTGCCGACGATCTCGCGCTGACCGGTCTCGATGTTGAAGAGATAGACCTTCGGATCGCCTTGGCCGAACTCCATGTAGGTGATCTCTTGCGAGTTCGGCGAGAAGCGCGGCGTCAGCACGAGGTCGGCGCCGCGGGTCAGATAGCGCACATTGGCGCCGTCCTGGTCCATCATCGCGAGCCGCTTGACGCGGCGCTCCTTCGGCCCGGACTCGTCGACGAACACCACGCGGCTGTCGAAATAGCCCTTCTCCCCGGTCATCTGCTCGTAGATCTGGTCGGAGATGATGTGGGCGATCCGGCGCCAATATTCCGGCGAGGTGAAATATTGCTGGCCGGCGAGCTGCTGGCCGGTGATCACGTCCCACAGGCGGAATTCGGCCTTGAGGCGGCCGTCGGGCTGCCGCGTCATGCGGCCGGTGACGAGCGCCTGCGCGTTCAAGGTCTTCCAGTTCTCGAAGTGCGGCGCGACGTCGATGTTGCTGATGCGCTCGATGAAAGCGGCCTGGTCGATCGGAGCAAAAAGGCCCGAGCGCTTCAGATTATTGGTGATGACCTGCGTGACGCCGTTGCCGACGTCGCCGTCGGCGGGCGAACCCGGCACGAAATTGGTGATCGCGATCGGGATCGGCCGAAACTCCGTGGGATCGATGCGAAGGCGGCCCTGCTGCGGCTGTTGTGCGAAGGCCTGTCTGCCTCCGAAAAGCGCGAGCGTCGACCCGGTCAAGGTCATGAAGCGGCGGCGGTTCATCGGTCGAACGTCATTCATTGCAAAATTCTTTTGTTCGGATGTCACAACATGTCTTTCAGGCCGAAAGTCATCGGAATGAGCTTCCAGCTGTCGTATTGCTGCTTCGGCAGGAACGAATAGACCTGGCACTGCACGATGGCGCGCTTGGCGCTCTCTGCGACCGCCTGGGCAATCGACCGCGACGGTCCTCGCACCGCGACGATGACGGGCTCGGACGCGAGCGATCCGTCGATCCTCATGGGAATGTCGATGTCGGCTTCGTACTGGTTGGCGTCCTGCCCGTTATAGGTGGGCGTGAAGCAGCGTTTGACTGCGCCCTGGAATGCACCTTGCCAGGTCGCGACGTTATTGGCGGCTGTCCCGCTCGTCGATCCCAATGAGGCGGACGCATTCAGCGCTGCGCCGGCGAGCTCGTGCCGGGTCGCAGCACGCTTGTCGAGATCTCGGGCAATCTGCGCGGGATCGAAGGTACGCTCCTTGGGCTTCGGCTGCTGCTGCGGCTGCACCGCCGCGACCTTCTGCTCCACCGGCTTGGGGGGCGGCTTCTTGGTCTCCAGCTTCTTTTGGAGCTCGGCGATCGGATCTTCTTTGGCCGGATCGGGCTTCTTCTCCTGCGGCTTCGGCTCTTCCTTCGGCTTGGTTTCCGCGACCGGCTTCGGCGGATCGGGCTTCTTCTCGACCGGCTTTTCGACGGGCTTCGGCGGCGTGTCGGGGATCGAGTTGGTCTTGATCAGCTCTTTCTTCTCGGTGACCTTGCCGACGGCGTCCTCTTCGGGCTTGGCCTCGGCGATCTTCTCGACCTTGGGCTTCGGCTCTTCCTTCTTGCCGGTCTTCTGCCCATTGGTGATCTGTGCGAGCTGGTCAGAGGAAATGATGTCGATCGGAAGCGACTCTTCCGGTGCGATGAAGGCCTTGCTGCTAAAGGTGAGCAGCCCCCATCCAATCACGAGGACATGGAGGGCAATCGACGCAACGAGTGTCTTGTCGAATTTCACCTTCACCGGCTTAGGACCCCTGCTCCACTTCCGTGACGAGCGCCAGCTTTTTGAATCCGGCGCCGGACAACAGGCCCATCACCTTGGCCACGGTACCGTAATCCGCCTTCTTGTCGGCGCGCAGATAGATGCGTTCCTCGAGCCCGCCGCGCGCATCCGTGATCGCCTTCAGCTTCGGGATCAGATCGGCCAGCGCTACCTCGGCGTCGTTGATGAAGACCTTGCCTTTGATGTCGACCGACATCTGGAGCGGCTTTTGGTCGTTCTGGTCGAGGCTCTTGGCCTGGGTCTGCGGCAGATCGAGCGGCACGCCCACGGTGAGCAGCGGCGCCGACACCATGAAGATGATGAGCAGCACCAGCATCACGTCGACCATCGGCGTGACGTTGATTTCGGCCATGACCGGCTTGCGCCGGCTGCGACGGCCGCCGCCTCCGGACGAACTCGCGACGTTCATGCCCATGGTCTGGTGCCCAAATTGCCCTTCACACTATCCATCCGTCAGCCCCGCTCGTCGATCTGGCGGGACAGGATGGCTGAAAATTCGTCAGCGAAGCCCTCGAGCCGCTGAGCCTGCCGGTTCACCTCGGAGGTGAACTTATTGTAGAAAATAGTGGCAGGAATGGCGGCGATAAGGCCGACCGCGGTCGCAAACAGCGCTTCCGCAATACCGGGCGCCACGACCGCCAGGGAGGTATTTTTCGACGCCGCGATCGACTGGAAGCTCGACATGATGCCCCAGACCGTGCCGAACAGGCCGACGAAGGGACCGGCGGAGCCGACCGTCGCGAGCACCAGCAGCCGGCGTTCCAGCCGTTCGACCTCGCGGGCGATCGAGACGTTCATGACCTTGTCGATCCGCATCTGGAGGCCGGCGACCGAGCGGGCATGGCTCTCGAAGGAGCGCTTCCATTCGCGCATCGCCGCAACGAAACAGGCCGCCATGGAATGGGTCGGCTTGGCCGAGAGGGTGCGATAGAGCTCCTCAATCGACTCGCCGGACCAGAACGCCTGCTCGAACCGGTCCATCGAACGCCGCGTGCGCGCGTAAAGAAAGATCTTGTCGATCGCGATGGCCCAGACCCAGACCGAGCAGGACAACAGGCCCAGCATGACGCATTTCACGATCCAGTGAGCCTGCCAGAACAGCGCGATCAGCGACACGTCGGCGGAAGCGGCAACCGGAAGGGCGGACTGAGCCACATCGGCCGGATTCATCAGCAGTATCCTCTCAAGGCGATCGTTACCTAATGTCCCGGCCCGCAAATGGCGGCCGGTTCCCCAACAGCCGCGCTCAAACCGGCGCGGCCGGCAAGCCCGCTCAAAGCCTTGTCTTTCTGGGGTACAGGGGCCTGTCCAAGCCGCCGCCTGCATTCCCTGCCAAGATGTCAAAACTAAGGGCCCTTGGCCCAAGGGCTTGACCACGGCCATGACCTTCGGTGTTGGGCGCGATTGTCCGCCCTTACCAGAGCCCGGCGTTGGTTAATGCGGGGTTACCGGCGGCGAATTTGGCTGCAGGAAAGGCAGGCGGTGCAGAGGGATGGAGGCAGGGCCCGGCTCCCGGGCGCACTGCAGCGCCCTTCGCGGTGCAGTGTCAGGCACATGAGTTCCACTCTCTTCCCGCGTGCGTTGTGGGGAAGTGGAGCCTGCTGTCTTCACGTGGGGAGGAACCAGCCCCCGCTTCAGAAAATTGTCTCAAAAATCAACTTTCGGCGAGGATTTGCCATGAGCATCAACCCCAAGACGACCGCCGCCATCGGCGAGCATCCGCTGCATCCCATGATCATCCCGTTCCCCGTGGCGTTCCTGGTCGGCGCGCCCATCGCCGACCTGACCTTCATCGGAACCGGTGACAATTTCTGGGCCCGCGCCGCGATGTGGCTGATCGGCGCCGGAATCGTGATGGCTCTCGTCGCTGCCGTAGCCGGCTTTACCGACTTCCTCAGCGAACCGCGCATCCGCCGGCTCAACGACGCCTGGTACCACATGGTCGGCAATCTCGGGGCGGTCGTGCTGGCCCTGATCAATTTCTATCTCCGCTACACGCAAGGTGCCGAGGCCGCGATCAAGCCCTGGGGCGTGGTGCTCTCCTTGGTCGTCGTCGGCATCCTCCTGTTCACCGGGTGGAAGGGCTGGGAGATGGTCTACCGGCACCACGTTGCCGTGGTGGACGCGCCGGGCCAGACCAGCTCGGAGCCGATCACGCCGCATGGCGGCGAGAGCCACCGCCGCGCGGCTTGAGCGAACGACATGGCCAGGACGTCGCCAGCCGCACCGGCCTTGGCGACGATCCCTGCCCGCCACGTCTCATTTGAGGACCGCGCATCGAGTTCGAACGACCGGGTGCGGATTTTCCGGCTATGGCCGTCTCGTCTCGAACGATAGAGGCCGTCACTCGCCTTCGCGGCGGCGGGTGCGACGCTGCACCGCACTCCCGTGAGATTACGATCTTGCATGCCGATTGCCCGCAACCATATAGTCGGTCGGGTTTGGCCAACGACTTAAACGACTTGGGTTAGCTGCGTGTTTGCCCAGATGGGCAAGTCGGTGGGGACAACCTGCACCCCCTGTGAGCAGCGGCAAAACGCGCCACGCAGCTCGACCAGGGATGTATCCGCAAAGCATCTCATTCAAGACTCCGCGGTGGTCCGCCATCCGCGGCGTTTTTCGCATCCGGTACGCCTCGGCGCTTCCGTAGCAAATTCCACACCTGTCTTTTGAGGTCACGCCAAGACATGTCACCCAACGCGCCCGCCGACGACCAACACGACGACATCATGTATCCCTCCGCAATTCCGTTCGTGCTGGTCCATCTCGGCTGCATCGCGGCGATCTGGTCGGGCATCACCTGGCAGGCCATCGCAATCTGCGTTTCACTGTATGTCGTACGGATGTTTGCTATCGGGGCGGGCTATCACCGCTATTTCTCGCATCGGGCGTTTGCGACCAGCCGGGTGTTTCAGTTCATCCTGGCTTGGCTAGCGCAGAGCACGGCGCAGAAAAGCGTGTTGTGGTGGGCTGCCAAGCACCGACACCATCATTTGCATTCCGATACCGAAAAGGACGTGCACTCACCGCGTCAACGCGGCTTCCTCTACAGCCATCTCGGCTGGATTTTCTACCGTGAGCACGACACGACCGACCTCGTGAAAGTCGGCGATTTAGCGGTCTATCCCGAGCTGATGTGGCTGCATCGGCTCGAGCTGCTGCCGGCCGTTGCGCTTGCGGTGCTCTGCTTTCTCGTTGCGGGATGGTCCGGTCTCGTCGTTGGCTTCCTGTGGAGCACGGTGGTGCTCTATCACGCGACGTTCTGCATCAACTCGCTTGCCCATGTGCATGGGCGCAAGCGCTACGTGACCGGCGATGATTCCCGCAACAACTGGCTGCTGGCGTTGTTCACCCTGGGCGAGGGCTGGCACAACAATCACCACGCCTACCAGAGCAGTGCGCGGCAAGGCTTTTACTGGTGGGAGGTCGACCTGACCTATTGCATCCTAAAGGCCCTGTCCTGGGCGGGCGTGATCTGGAATATGAAAGCGCCGCCCGATCAGGTGCTGCGCAACGAGCAGCCGCTCGGCGCGCGGGTCATCAACCGGGCGGCACGCGAGCTCGCCGGACGGTTCGATGCGCAGATGCTGGCAGATGCGATCTCGTCGGCGCGGCGCCGAGCCGATCTGGCCCAATTGCAACTGCCGACCCTGCATGAGATCCTCAATCGCGCCCATGAAGGCGTCGATGCGCTGACGCATCTCCATCTGCCGTCGATCCCGACCCGCGAGGAGTTTCTCGCCGAGGCCAGGGCGATCTTCGCGCGGACGCGATCGCTCAACGAGATCGTGGATCACGCCTACGAGCACTTCCTGGCGTCGGTTCGTGCGCGGGTCGCCACGGTGATCTGAACACCACGGCATCAGCCCCTCAACCCCAAACCGCGCGCCCGTGACTCTCACAAGGCGCGCCGCCGCCATCTTACTGCGCCTGCCCGTTGGTTTGAGTGCTGTGATCGAGATAGGACAGTGCCAGCTTGAGCTGGGCGTCATCGGGTTTGCCGATCAGTTCCGCCTTGATCGGCGGTGAAGAGATCGGCTTGGCCTGCCCCGCTTGCGCCTGCGCCGGTCCGCCGTTGAGCGACCCCGGATTGGCAAGTGCCCCGGTCAACGAGCTCTCCCGGAGCACGACGCCGCCCGCGATCTGCTGCTCCTTCGGCGCCTCGGCAACGACGTCGGGCGCAATGCCTTCATCCTGGATCGAGCGTCCGGACGGCGTGTAATAGAGCGCCGTCGTCAACCTGACCGCACCGTGTCCCTTGAGCGGAATCAGGGTTTGCACCGATCCTTTGCCAAAACTCTGCGTGCCCATCACCTTGGCGCGTTGACGGTCCTGCAAAGCTCCGGCAACGATTTCAGAGGCAGAGGCGGAAGCGCCGTTGATGAGCACCACGATCGGAACGCCGGCAAGCATGTCACCATGGGCGGGTGCGTTAAAGCTTCGGTTCTCGCTGGCATCCCGCCCACGGATGCTCACGACCGTGCCGCCGTCGAGCAGGTCGCCTGAGACATCGATCGCGGCCTTCAAAAGTCCGCCCGGATCGTTGCGCAGATCGAGCACAAGTCCTTTCAGCTTGCCATTGGACTTGCGCTGGAGATTCTGTATGGCGTTTTTGAATCCGGCGGAGGTGTCTTCGCCGAACTGGCTGACGCGAATATAGCCGACGCCATCCGGCTCCAGGTTCGACTTGACCGATTCCACATTGATGATTTCCCGCGTCAACGTGACGTCCAGCGGCTCCTGCTTGCCGCGAAGCAGCGTCAGCGTCACGCTCGAACCGGGATCGCCACGCAACACCGCGACCACCTTGCTCAGAGGCATGCCACGTGCGCTGGCATGATCGATCAGCAGGATCTGGTCACCCGGCTCGATCCCGGCCCGCGCCGCAGGCGTGCCGTCGATCGGCGAAATCACCTTCGGCAAACCATCCTGTTCGCTGATCTGGATGCCCAGCCCGCCGAACCGGCCGGCCATGTCGGCCTGGGACTGCTTGAATTCCCCTTCGTCCATGTAGTCGGAGTGTGGGTCGAGGCGGTTGAGCATGCCCTTGAGCACGTCATTGGTCAGCTCGTCCGAACTGATCGGATGGACGTAAGCGCGATGCACGAGCTGAACGACGCTCGCGATCAGGCCAAGCTCGGCGACGTCGGGGTCGTCGCGCTGCATGGCGATGGCAGTGACGAGGGGAACGGCGACGAGACAGGCGCAGAGAGAGGTCGCGATCAGCAGGCGGGCTTTTGTCATCATGGGCCTCGGTTCGCAGGAGTGGATGGCGCGGAGGCGCGCCCGACATGCGCGGGCGACGGCAGGACGGGCCTACCCCTCCACTTCAATGAACGCAAATCGCCGCCGGACGTTTCAGCCGGCCTGTTCCCTCAGCGCCGTGACGACGAGCCCGGATGCTGTGGCCGAAAAACGAAACCGCCCGCCTGCGGGGTGCGCAGGCGGGCGGCTCGGGGCCATCAGGACTTTGGGGGCATGCGCCTGAAGGCTTTGAGAGATATCAGGCGTTGTTAGATCAGCCTTGCGGCTGGTCATTCGGCGGCTGGGTCGGGCGCGTCTTGTGCTGCGCCATGAACTGGTCGAACTCTTCCTTGTCCTTGGCGTGACGCAGACGATCGAGGAAGTTCTTGAACTCGACCTGCTCTTCCTCGAGACGCCGCAGCGTTTCCGAGCGGTATTCATCGAACGCGCGGTTGCCGGAGGACGGCGGGCCGAAGCCAAAGCCGAAGCCGCGGCGCTCCATGCGGTCGCGCATCCGCTCCATCTTGTACTGCATCCGCTCCATCTTGTTCTGCCATCGATCCTGGTGGCTCCAGCACGACATTCTTCTGCTCCCGAGTGTGAAAAAGAGAAGGGCAAGTCCGATCGGCCACCAGATGATGAAGCCGAGGATGGTCACGGCAATCCAGCCAGGATGCCACGGGGTATCGAGCATGTGGGGCCGCTCGTACTGTTGCTGGTCAGAGGGGCCGCGCCAGCGATTGACATCAGCGGTGTAGGCCATTTCCCTTCTCCATCACGGCATCAGCGCCGTTGTGAATGTAAATAACATTTACATAGCTAGACCATCCCATGATTTTGTCAAGCTGGGCGCCTGACACGCCCGCGTGATTATTTGCGTAACTTTATTTCGGTTTGCCCCAGGGCCCGCCCGGCGGCATCGCCGAACCGGAGGGAGCCTCCGGCGGCACCGGCGGCGGCTCGGCGCTTTTCGCCTGCGGACGGCGGTCGGTTGAGAATCCGAGCCCGCGCAGATAGATCAGTACCTCGGCTTCGAGCAATTCATCCGGCGACATCGGCAGTTTTCGTCGCGCGGCATCACCACGCGAGAACAGCGAGGCGACGCCATGCGCCATCGACCAGATGTGCAGCGCCATCATCATCGCCGGCGGACGCGGCGTACCCGGCGGGGCGAGCGCCGCAAGGCGCTCTGCGGCAGCGCGAATGACGTTGAAAGCTCGTTCGCTTGCGGCCTGGAGCGCGGCATTGGCATCGACGGGAAGGCCGGATTCGAACATCGCGTTGTAGAAGGCGGGTTCCTCGCGGGCGAAAGCGAGATAGGCCCGGCCGACGCGTTCGAACGCGGTGACGGTGTCGGGGCGTCCGTCGTCCCAGGCCGCGGTCAGCCGCGCCTCGAATTGCTCGAAGCCGCGCTGGGCGATCGACGACAACAGCTCGTCACGGTCGCGAAAATGCCGGTAAGGCGCCGCCGCGCTGACGCCGGCCATGCGCGCGGCATCGGCAAAGGTGAAGCCGGCCGCGCCTTTCTCGGCAATCAGCCCGAGGGCAGCCTGCAACAGGGCTTCCTTCAAATTGCCGTGGTGATAGCCGCGCTCGGCGCGGCGCTGCTCCTTGCGCCAGCTCATGTGAACGACCTTTACATGAGCCGGCGGTGAAGGTCACTAGCCCCTCACCGTCATTCCGGGGCGACGCGTCAGCGTCGAACTACGGTGCGCCCTTGCGCACCTGAGAATCTCGAGATTCCGGGTTCGGTCCTGCGGACCGCCCCGGAATGACGCAGCAGCCCTAGCCGCCCGGGATCGGCAGCACCGGCATGATCTCGACGCGCTCGCCGGGGAAGATCGCAAAATGCGGGTGGTTCTCGAACATCTTGGCGGCCGCCTCGTGCGAGGCGGCGCGGACGACCGTGAAGGCGCCCATCTCGTTGGCGATGTCGGCGACGCCCGTGCCGTCGACCCGCTTGGTCTTGCCGAGCGGACCGCCCATGGCCTGGATCGCACCCTGGTGTTTCTCGACCCAGCCCTTCCAGGCCGCCATGCCCTCCATCTCCTTCGCCTTGCGCTCGGCGTCGGACATCGCATTCCACGCAGCCCATTTCGGACTGTTCTTGCTGCCGAGGAAGACGGCGAGATAGGTATCGGTGCTCATCGGTTTTCTCCCTTGTTGATGGATTTGACGAAGCCGCGAAGGTTCCGCGGCCCTTTCGGCTAGTTCTTCAGGTTTTCGAAGCCGGCAGCGGCCGTCTGCACGTCAGGCGGAAAGTCGGACATTTCCTGCACCTGGCGGATCTCGATGATTTCGTTCGGCGAGGCGGGGCACCGCGTCGCCCATGCGATCGCCTCGTCGCGCGATCCGACTTCAATCATCCAATAGCCGCCGAGCACTTCCTTGGCTTCCGCGAAGGGGCCGTCGGTCACGACAGGCGCGCCGGTCGCAAACGAGACGCGGGCGCCCGTCGATGGCGGATGCAGGCCGTCCAGCGTGATCAACACGCCGGCATCGTTCAGGGCCTCATTGTAGCGCATCATCGCGGCGACACGTTCGGGATCGAGTTGCACGTCCGCCGGCGCGCCCTCATAGCCGAGCGGGATCATCAGCATCATGAATCGCATGCGGTTCCTCACTAGCCTCATCGTTGCACATTGCGGGCGGGGCTCGCAAAGCCCTGCCACGGAATGGCGGGAGATCGGCGGGCCACCAGACCCGCGCTCCCTTCTAAGACGAACAACTTCCTACGAGGTCGACACGGTTTTGAAAATTATTTCGGAGGTCATTGCGGTGCGTCCGCAGCAAAGAATCTCCCGCGGAAATTATGTCGGCGCCAAATTCCAATCGCTCATAGTGGTCCCTTGCGCGGGGCCGGCTAAACTGTCATGCCGCGAGCCCAAGCAAAGGACCGCGTCATGACCTCCTCCCCCGCCAAAGTCGTCCTCGTGACCGGCGCCGCGCGAGGGATCGGGCTGGCGACGGCGAAGCGCTTCCTCACCGAAGGGTGGCGCGTGGCGCTGCTCGATATCGCGGGAGAGCTGCAGGCGAGCGCGGCAGCCGCACTGAAGAATCCCGACAACACGTTGGCGATCACCTGCGACGTGTCCGACGCAGCCGCCGTCGGAGCTGCGATGGCCGCGGTGATGAACCGGTTCGGCCGGCTCGACGCGCTCGTCAACAATGCCGGCATCGCCGTGTTTGCGCCCGCGCTGGAGACCAGCGAGGCCGATTGGAACAGGATCATAGCGGTCAATCTCACTGGCCCGTTCCTCTGCACCAAGACGGCCGCGCCGCTGATGCGCGAGCAGGGCGGCGGCGCCATCGTCAACATCACCTCGATTTCGGCCGTGCGCGCCTCGACGCTGCGTTCGGCCTACGGCACCAGCAAGGCCGGGCTCGCGCATCTCACCAAGCAGCTCGCGGTCGAGCTCGCCTCGCTCAACATCCGCGTCAACGCGGTTGCGCCGGGGCCGGTCGATACCGCGATGGCGAAGCGGGTGCACAGCAAGGAGATCCGCGCCGACTATCACGATGCCATCCCGCTCAACCGCTATGGCCTCGAGGAGGAACTCGCGGAGGCGATCTACTTTCTGTGCTCCGAGCGCGCGAGCTACATCACCGGTCAAATTTTGGCCGTTGATGGCGGCTTCGATGCGGCAGGCATCGGCCTGCCGACACTGCGCGGCGAACGGCGCAACGGGTAAACACGGGATTTATGGGTGGGCAAAGGCGTGACGCGCCGTGCCCACCATCGTTCCAGACCAGCGGTGGCAGTGGTGGGCACGCTACGCTTTGCCCACCCTACAGGATCGAATGTGTGGAGTGCTCGATGAGACGCATCACCGTCGTCAAAGCCCTGATGCTGGCAACCGCGCTGCTCGCTTCCGTCCCGGCCAAGGCCGAGATCCGCATCATCCAGAGTCCCGGCGGGCAGGTCGGACCGTTCCTCGATCTGTTCGAGAAAGTGCGCGAGAGCGGCGAGCGCGTCGTGATCGACGGCCCCTGCCTGTCGGCCTGCACACTGGTGCTCAGCATCGTGCCGGGCGAGCGCATCTGCGTCACCAAGCGCGCCGTGCTCGGCTTCCATGCCGCGCGTTCGGTCGACCGGCGCGGGCGTCTCTATGCCGAGCCCGAAGCATCTGAAGCCGTGCTCGAAGCCTATCCCGGCCCGGTCCGCGACTGGATCAGCCGCCGCGGCGGTCTCACCTCACGGTTGCTCTTGTTGAGAGGGCGAGATCTCGCCGCGATCTATCCGCGCTGCCGGTGACAATTCGGCGCGGCGATGTGCGCGTCACAAGCTGGCTATCTTCTAGTGGAAGGCAATCTGGATCATCGGCGCAAGCTTCATGCTGGCGCAGATCAGCATTCCCCACAGAGCAAAATTGATTTGTAGCGCCGCCGCCATCGGTCGCTCCCTTCCAAGTCACGCCCACCCTATTTTGTAGGTATTGTGAAATAAACTAGCGATTCGGGCGCGAGGTGCACAGCCTAATCTTGCGCCAGTTGTTGTGCGATGCAGTCCGCTTCGTGTCACAAAGCCGCTCGCGCTGTTCTGGCAGAATGGAACGAGAGCAGGAATCTCCATTCGGCCATACCCGCGACGTCGTTTTCCCTCAAGTCCCGCGTAAGTGTCGCGATGCAATGTTTTCCACGCGGATTCCGGCATGGCTCGACAGATTCTCGTCTTGCTCAGTTTTTGCGCAGCGCTCGCGGGATGCGCGGCGGCGCCGGCGGCGGAGCGTCGCCCAATCGCATGGGACGGACTCGGTCAGGACCCCAATCGTCCCACCGCCGCAAAACGGCGCCTTGCCAATCACCCACCGCCGGAGAGCGATCCCAATCTGGAGCCGCAAAGGGTGCTCGCCACGTTACGCCCCTACTCCGACGCATGGTGGGCCGTTCACGGCGAGATCGAGGACGAGAACGACAGGCAGCTCGGCTCCAAGCTCGTGATCTGTCGCAGCTGCGTGATGCAGCCGCCGGCCGAGGACGTGACCGGATCGATTCGCTGAGGCGGCGCGCCTCCTCTCTCGCGGCATTGGAGAGAGGAAGCCGCAGCTCAGTGCGTCAGCCGGCCGTCGTGCTCACATGCCTTCGGCCGGACAGTTCACCATCCAGGGAATGCCGAACTTGTCGACGCACATGCCAAAGCCCTTGGCCCAGAACGTCTTGCTGAAGGGCATGGTGACGGCTCCGCCGTCGGCGAGCGCATTGAACTTGCGCTCGCCCTCCTCGGGGTCCGCGATAGTAAGCGAGATCGAAAAGCCCTGGGGCTTTTGAGCATGCTCGGACGGCGCGTCGGATGCCATCAACACGCTACCGTCGGGCAGCGACATCCGCGCATGCATGATCGTCTTCTCGCGACCGGGCGCACTCGGCATATCCGCCGGCGCCTCCGAAGCGCGTATCATGGCGTCGATCTTGCCGCCGAGCACCTTGGCGTAATGGTTGAATGCCGCTTCGCAAGTGTCCTGATAGAACAGATAGGGATTGAGCATCGCTTTTCTCCTTTGTTTCCTCGGTGCAGTCAGCCGTGTTACTTCTCGGTGAGCTTCTTCAGGCTGGTGAGGCCGGCCTCAAAGTCCTTGCCGATCATGGTGTCCATGTTGACGAAGACCTGCATCAGCTTGGACATGAAGGGAGCCGGACCATACATCGCCCATGTGACCAGTGTGGCATCGCCTTGCGGCACAAAGGTGAACTCGGCGGTGTTGTTCCCCTCGAGGGGACGCTCGAAATCGAGCTTGATGCGCAGTTTTGACGGCGCATTCGCCTCGAGGATCTCCATGTGGCCGGCGCCGACATTGTTGTTCCCGTCCCAGGCATAGGTCGCGCCCCTCCCAGCCGCGGTTCCTCCGAAAGTGCGCTTCATGGCGGGGTCGCGCCCTTCATAGGGCGACCAGTTGGTCCAGACGTGGAAATCGGCGACCAGCGGATAGATCGCCTCGGCCGGCGCCTTCAGCGCGACCGAGCGCTCGACACGGAAGGTGTCGGGTTTTGTCAAAGCGAAGACGAGAACCGCGGCGACGCCGACGGCGAGCACGACAGCGACAATGGCAATGGCTTTCAGCATGAATGGCTCCCCTGGATACGGGTTTAAGACGAAGGAGCCGGGCTGGGGCCGACACGTGACGGCAGGATTTTTTTGACGGTCACTTCGCCTTCGCACCCTGCCGGGCGCCGCCACCCTTCGGCTGGCTGTCCCGGATCAGGCGATCGATGTGCATGCGGATATGGGCCGCCTCGGCCGAGGTGTTGGCGAGCGCGATGGCGCGGTCGAAGGCGATGCGGGATTCGTCATTGCGGCCGAGCTGCATCAGGAAGGCGCCGCGCACGCCGTAGAAATGGAAATAGTTGGCGAGTTTTGGCGCCAGCGGCTCGATCAGGTCGAGCGCGGCTTGCGGCCCGCGCACCTTGGAGACCGCGACGGCGCGGTTGAGCGTCACCACCGGCGAGGGCTGCACCACCTCCAGCGCGCCGTAGAGCAGGTCGATCTGGGCCCAATCGGTCTCATCCGGCGTCGTTGCGCGCGCATGCAGCGCGGCGATCGCCGCCTGGATCTGATAGGGACCGCTGCGGCGATGGCGCATCGCCTTGTCGATCAGCGCGAGGCCTTCCGCGATCATCGTACGGTTCCACAGCGAGCGGTCCTGGTCATCCAGCAGGATCAGCGAGCCGTCTTCGGCAAAGCGCGCGGCGCTGCGGGCGTGCTGCAACAGGATCAGCGCGGTGAGCCCCATGATCTCGGGCTCGCTCTGGAATAGCCGCAGCAGCAGCCGCGCCAGCCGGATCGCCTCCTCGCAGAGCGGCTTCCTGATCTCGGCGGTGTCGCCGCTCGCCGAATAGCCCTCATTGAAGTCCGGTAGATCATCGCGGCGACGCCGGCGAGACGTTCGGAACGCTCGATTGGGCCGGGTGTTTCGAACGGCGTCCCGGCTTCGCCGACCTTGGCCTTGGCACGGGTGATGCGCTGCTCCATCGCGGCTTCCGAAACCAGGAAGGCGCGCGCGATCTGCTTCACGGTGAGGCCCGAGACGATGCGCAATGCCAACGCGATCTGTTGCGTCGCCGGCAGCTGCGGATGGCAGCAGATGAACATCAGCCGCAGGATGTCGTCGCGGTAGTGCGAACCATCGAGCCGCTCGGCGAGCGCGCCCTCGGCATCGTCGAGATCGGAAATCGCCTGGTCGTCCTCCGGCAGCGGCTGCTGCTTGCGGGTGCGGCGCACCTCGTCGATCGCGACGTTGCGGCCGACCATGATCAGCCAGGCCGCGGGATCGCGCGGCGGTCCGTTCTGCGGCCAGGTTTTGAGCGCGCGCAGGCAGGCGTTCTGGAATGCCTCCTCGGCCGTGTCGAGATCGCGGAAATAGCGCAGCAGCGCGCCCACTGCCTGAGGTCGCGCCGAGGTCAGCGCAGTCTCGATCCAGGCGGTGTCGGCCTCGCTCACGCCGAAATTCCTCCGGGCCTGAACACGCCGACGGGACGCACCTCATAGGCGCCGCCGGGGTTCGCCGCGCCGAGATCGCGCGCGACGTCGAGCGCCTCGTTGAGGTTCTTGCAGTCGACGATGTAGAAGCCGAGCAGCTGCTCCTTGGTCTCGGCATAGGGGCCGTCGAGCACCAGCGGCGGGTCTTCCTTGCGCAAGGTCGCGGCCGCCGTGGTCGGCAGCAGTCGCGCCACCGGCCCGAGGCGGCCCTGCTGTGTCAGCTTCTCCTGCACCACCGCGAGCTTCTTCATCACGGCTTCGTCCTGGTCCTTGCTCCAGGAGCCGACGAAGTCCTCGTCGTGATAGCAAAGGATCGCATAAAGCATCGGCAGTACCTTCCCTGAACGCTTGTTTTGAAGACGATCCACTATGCCCCGGCCCGACAGGGCGGCGGAAAAAATTTGCGAGAAAAATCCGGCGGATCGTGCCAAGGAGGGCAGCAGCGGAACCCGACGAGGCACTCTCGAATGAGCATGGGCATATTGGCCGTCCTGATCAACAGCACGCAGCAGAACTGGCTGCCGGAGCGCTGGAAGGCGCGGTTCGATGCGGTCTGCGGCGGCCGCCGCGTAGTGCTGCTGCCGGATGCCTCCCTCGATCCGGCCGAGGTGCATTATGCTGCGGTATGGAAGCCGGTGCCGGGCGACCTCGGCTCATTCCCCAATCTGCGGGCGATCTTCAATCTCGGCGCCGGCGTCGATGCGCTAATGGCCGACAAGAGCCTGCCCAACGTGCCGCTGGTGCGCGTCGCGGTGCCTGATCTCACCAATCGCATGACCGAGTATGTCGTGCTGCATGTGCTGATGCACCACCGCCAGGAGCTTTACCTCCGCGACTCGCAGCGCGCCAAGCGCTGGGAGCCGAAATATCAGTGGCCGGCGAGCGCGATCACCGTCGGCGTCATGGGCCTCGGCACGCTCGGCGCGGACGCAGCCGACGTGCTGCGCCGGCTCGGCTTCCGCGTCGCCGGCTGGAGCCGGAGCCCGCGCACGATCAACGGCGTCGAGTGCTTCCATGGCACCGCCGGAATCGATGCATTCCTGCGCAAGACCGACATCCTGGTGTCGCTGCTGCCGCTGACGCCGGATACGCACAGCATCCTCAATCGGGACCTCTTCGCAAAGCTCAACCGCAACAGCCCGCTTGGCGCGCCCGTGCTGATCAATGCCGGCCGCGGGGCCTTGCAGAACGAAGCCGACATCCTGGCCTGCCTCGACGACGGCACGCTTGGCGCAGTCTCGCTCGACGTCTTTGTGCAGGAACCGCAGCCGAAAGAGAGCCGGTTCTGGACCCATCCGAAGGTGGTGCTGACGCCGCATAACGCGGCCGACACCGATGCGGACGCGATCTCGGCCTATGTCGCCGAGCAGATCGCAAGGTTCGAGGCGGGCGGGGTCCTGGAGAACGTGGTGGATCGGGCGCGGGGGTATTAGGCCTCGTTCACCCTCTCTTAGCGAGAATTTGATAGTCGTTCTTTACCGATGGTAAAGGATGAGAGAGACATGCGCGCGAGCCTCGGCCTCAGGATGCGGATCACGGTTGCGCTGGCGGTGACGGCGGCGGCGACCGCCCTGTTCGCCGTGCTGGGTGCGATGTGGATCATCGGCGGGATCATCGACCGTGCCGACCAGCGCGAGCTGCGCAGCCACTATGATGCACTGCTGTCGCGGATCGCAGAAGAATCCCACCGCGCCGCCGCGATGAGCACCGTGGTGGCCGCGATGCCGGCGACGCAGGAGGCGATGGCCAAGCAGGACCGCGATGCCATGATCACCCTGTTCGGACCGGTCTTTGCTGCGACCAAATCGAATTACGGCGTCGAGCAGTTCCAGTTCCACACGCCGCCCGCAACCTCTTTCCTACGCGTGCACCAGCCAGCGAAATTCGGCGACGACCTCTCGAGCTTCCGCAAGATCGTGC
The DNA here is from genome assembly GCF_016599855.1 of Bradyrhizobium diazoefficiens. Taxonomy (NCBI): domain Bacteria; kingdom Pseudomonadati; phylum Pseudomonadota; class Alphaproteobacteria; order Hyphomicrobiales; family Nitrobacteraceae; genus Bradyrhizobium; species Bradyrhizobium diazoefficiens. The sequence continues at coordinate 6,107,884 of NZ_CP067041.1, forward strand.
TCGATGCCAATCGGGAGCACAAGGTCGTGGTCGGCCTCGAAGGCGGCGTCGCCGGGCTCGGCATCCGCGGCGTGGTGCCGATTGCGCAAGCCGGCAAACATCTCGGCTCGGTGGAGTTCGGCCTGACCTTCGGCCAGTCCTTCCTCGATGACTTCAAGACCAATCGCCATGTCGACATCGCTTTCCATCTCGCCGACGGTTCAAGCTTCAAGCTGTTCGGCGGCACGCTGAAGGGCAAGAGCTTCTTCGATGCGGCCGACTACGGCCGCGCCGCCGGTGGCGATTTTACCGTGCGCCAGGCGAAGCTCGACACCACGCCGGTCGCCGCGCTGCTCGGGCCGATCAAGGACTTTTCCGGAAAGCCGCTCGGCGCCGTCGAGCTGGTGATGGACAACGCCGACTACGTGGCCTCGGCCGACCGCGCCTGGATGCTGGCTGTCGGCATCGCCGCGCTCGGGCTCGTGCTGGCTGCGATTGTCGGCTACCTCATCGCCCGCGGAATCTCGCGTCCGATCCTGTCGATCACAAGCGTGATGCGCGAGCTCGCCGATGGCCGGCTCGACGTCGCCATTCCGGCCAGCAAGGCGAACGACGAGGTCGGCGCGATGGTGAAGGCCGTCGCGGTGTTCCGTAACAACGCCGTCAATTTCAGCAGGCTCCAGGCCGATCAGCTCGAGGCCAAGGTGCAATCCGAGACTGAGAAGCGGCGCGCCTTCGCGGCGCTCGCCGACAATTTCGAGGCCAGCATCCGCGACGTCGTCACCACGGTGTCTTCGGCGGCGGTCGAAATGGAGCACACCGCGCGCTCGATGTCCGCGATCGTCGACCAGTCACGCAATCAAACCCGCACGGTGTCGTCCGCCTCGGCGCTCGCCTCGGAGAACGTGCAGACGGTCGCCGCCGCCGCGGAGGAATTGTCCTCGTCGATGACCGAGATCAGCCGCCGGCTCGCCCATGCGACCGAGGTGGTGGGCAAGGCCGCAAGCGACGGACGACAGTCCAACGAACGGGTACAGAGCCTCGCGGACGCCGCGCAGAAGATCGGCGACGTCGTCTCCTTCATCAACGGCATCGCCGGCCAGACCAACCTGCTGGCGCTGAATGCGACGATCGAGGCGGCGCGCGCGGGCGAAGCCGGCCGCGGTTTTGCCGTGGTCGCCTCCGAGGTGAAGGCGCTGGCGACCCAGACCGCCAAGGCGACAGAAGAGATCGGCGCGCAGGTGACCGCGGTCCAAGGGGAGACGACCGGCGCCGTCGAAGGCATCCAGTCGATCTGCGCGACGATCCGAGAGGTCGACGAAATCTCAGCCGCGATTGCGGCAGCCGTCGGCCAGCAGGGCATGGCGACGCAGGAGATCGCTCAGAATGTCCAGCAGGCCGCCGAGCGCACCGGCGAGGTCTCGCAGAACATCGCAGGCGTTACCGACGGCATCGCCGCGACGGGCACGGCGGCAGAAGAGGTGCTGGTCTCGGCGATCGAATTGTCGAAGCAGTCGCAGCGGCTGCGGGATGAGGTAGATCGCTTCCTCGCGCAGATTCGGGCGGCATAGGTCGCACTCTCAAAGGTGTCGTCCCGGCGAAAGCCCTAGGGCATGCACATATCTGGGTGCGACGGATTGACTCAGGGCGAGGCGGGGGGATTCCAGAATCGGGAATCCGTGTGATTCCTATTGCGGCACTTCTGTTCGGATGGAGGTGCCGGCATGTTGTCACGAATTGACTGGACGTTGGGCCGGTTCGGGGATCGTCGTCTCGATAAAGGGGGGCGGCGCTTGTCGGACGCATGGTTGCTGGCAAGAATGTCTGCCTGCGGCAGCTCTCGAGAGGTGACCGGAGCCTGGAGGTGCGGTTCAACCGCTTTCTCGGCCACGACAAGGTGACAACAGAGCGGATCATCGAAAGCTGGAGTGAAAGCACGGTTGCAGCCGTCGAGGGTCGTCACGTTCTGGCGATCCAGGACACCAGTGAGATCCACTTCAACACCACACCGCAACGCCGTCGCGGGCTGGGGGAGATCGGCCATGGCAATAGTCACGGCGTGCTGCTGCACCCATTGCTGGCGGTGGATGCAGACAATGGCACCTGCCTGGGGCTTTTGAGCGGCGAGGTGTGGACGCGTGAGGGCCGTCGGACCGTCTCGCATGACAGCCGCGAGCTGTCAGACAAGGAATCGCAGCGCTGGATTGCCACCGCCCTTGCAGCCAAGCCGCGGTTGGCGAGCGCCACAGGGGTGACCCTGCTTGGTGACCGCGAGAGCGACATCTTTGCTCTTTATGCCAGCGCGGCCGAGCAGGGCTATCACGTGATTGCCCGCAGCATGCATGATCGCAAGCTGGCCGACATGGCGGGCTTGTATGCAGCCATCGACGCCATGGTGTCGGTGGAGCGTCGCACGATCCAATTGCCTGCGCGTGCGCAACGGCCGGCACGTCAGGCCAATCTCGAACTTCGCTTTGGTGCAATCGAACTGGCTCGGCCGCAAAGCAAGTTCCTGCGCGATTTGCCGAAAAGCCTGCCTCTGGCCGTCGTCGATGTCCGCGAGATCAATGCCGGCCCCGACGTCGAGCCGCTGCACTGGTGCCTCCTCACCTCTCACGAGGTCGCAGCTGCGGAGGACGCCTGGCGCATCGTCGAATGGTACAAGCAGCGCTGGATCATCGAGCAGTTCTTCCGTATCCTCAAGACACAAGGCCTCAAGCTCGAGGACAGCCAAATCGGTTCCGCCGATCGGCTCCTGAAGCTGGTGGCCATCGCTGCCAAAGCGGCTGTGATCACGATCCAGCTTCTACAAGCGCGTGACGGCAGCAAGCAGTCCGCCCACATCGCCTTCAACGCCAGCGAGATCGCAATGCTGGTTGCTCTAAACCAGCAGTACGAAGCCAAAAGTAAGCGGCTGAAGAACCCGCATCTGCCCGACAGCTTGGCTTGGGCCGCCTGGATCATCGGCCGCCTCGGCGGCTGGGATGGCTACCCATCTTCCAGGCCGCCAGGCCCCATCACCTTCAGAAACGGTCTCCAATACTTCCATGCCGCCGCAGCCGGATGGAGCCTCAGAGATACGTGCATGCCCTAGGGCGAAAGCCAGGACGACGGTGGAGAGTTTAGCGCGCTTGTCCGGGACGACAGCCTAGCCTTTTGTGCCCACCATCACATCGATCGCGCCCTTCACGATTGCTTCCAGCTCCTTGCGCGAGACGCGCGCCCGGGAGCGGATCGCGATGGAGTGGACGGTTGCGGACGCAAGTTGCGCCAACGCGGCGGGATCGGCGCTTGCGGGTAGCTCGCCCTTCTCCTTGGCGCGGCGGAAGCAATTCGCAAATGCCTTATCGAGCTCCGAAAGACCCTCCAGCACCATGGTGCGAATCTCGGGATCGCCCACCGCTTCGGATGCTGCCGTCACCACCGTGAAGCAACCGCGCGGGCCGGTCTCGCCGGAGAGATAGATGTTCAGCGCGGACGCGTAGATGCGCTCCAGCCGCTGGCGCACCGGCATCTCCTGGCGAAAGATCTCGACCATCGATGCGCGTGCGTCCTCGCGATAGCGCTGGTAGCTCTTGATGTAGAGCTCGCGCTTGTCGCCGAAAGCGCCATAGAGGCTCGGCCGGTTCATGCCGGTCGCTTCACTCAGATCATCGAGCGAGGTTGCGGCAAAACCCTGCCTTCGGAACAGGTCGAGCGCCTTGCCGAGCGCGACGTCGGGCTCGTAGGCGCGCGGGCGGCCGCGGCGCTTAGGCTCGCCGCGACGCTCGGGCTCATGGGCAGCAGCCGGCGGCTTCGATTTTTGTACCATCTCGCAAATTAATCCTTGACCTACCCCATATTATGCAAGATGGTACAAAAATCAATCTGGCCAGGTTGAGCGACACCCAAGAAATTGCCCAAGGAGGCCACAGATGGATCTTTATTTTCAACCCCTCGCCTGTTCCATGGCGACCCGCATTGCGTTGTACGAAGCTGGCGCTGACGCGAACTTCTTTGAAGTCGATTCTCCGACCAAGACCGTGCTGAACGACGGATCGGACTTCCGCGCCATCAACCCGATCGGCCTGGTGCCGACACTGCGCACGGACGAGGGCGTGGTGCTGACCGAAAACGCGGCGATCCTGCAATACGTCGCCGACCGCTTTCCGCAATCCGGCCTCGGTGCCGCGCAGGGCATCGATCGCACGCGGCTGCATCAATGGCTCTGCTTCATCGGCACCGAGCTGCACAAAGGCCTGTTCATTCCCGTGTTGGACCGCAAGGCGCCGCAGGAGACCAAGGCCTATGCGCTGGAGAAAAACCTGTCGCGGCTCGACTATCTCGACAATTACCTGAAAGGACGCGAGTTCCTGCTCGACCACTTCAGCGTGGCCGATGCCTATCTCGTCACGGTCATCAACTGGACCATGGCGACGCCGCCGATCGAGCTTTCGAAATGGCCGAACGTGAAGGCCTATTACGAGCGCCTGCGCCAGCGGCCGTCAATTGCGAAGGCGATCGCAGAGGAGTTCGAGCTCTATAAGGCCGAGCAGGCGCGGAAGAAGGCGGCGGCCTGAGCTCAGACAATCAAGACATCGTCCCGGTCGAAAAAACCGGGACAATGTTTTTCGTCAGCGCGCGTAGCCATAAAGCGCGATCGCATTGTCGGCCGAGACGAGGCCGCTCTCGACATCGTCCTTCACGGCTGAACGCTCACGCTCGGTGGGCGCGCCGATGCCGGCGCCGCCCGGCGTCATCACTATCAACCGGTCATCTGGCGGAATGCTCTGAAAGCCCTTGCCGCGCATCTTCTGGCCCGACTTCAGGCCGACATAGCCGGCTTCGCCGTCACGGCCGCCATCGCGGCCGCGTGGGGGATGATCGATGCGGTCGAACGCGGCGAGGATGTCGAACGGCGCATCGATGCCGGTGCCGATCTCGATGATCTGGCCGAGGCCGCCGCGGGTCCGCCCTGCCCCGCCGGAATCCGGACGCAGCTCCTTGCGCCAGAAGATCAGCGGCGTCTGCGTCTCCGCAATCTCCACCGGCGTGCCGCGCACGCCGCTGGGATAGGCCGTCGCCGACAGGCCGTCCTTGGCGAAACGCGCGCCGGTGCCGCCATTGGAGGTCACCGCCATCGAGAACCCGTAATTGCCGCCGACGCCGCTGCGCGTCTGGCCGCGCACGTTGAGATTCCACAGGCACGAGGTGCCTTCCGCCGGCACGCGCTCCGGGATGATCTGCCGCAGGCAGCCGAACACCACGTCCGGCAGCATCTGGCCGATGATGTGGCGCGTGGCGACCGGGGCAGGCTTCGGCGCGTCTAGGATCGCGCCTGAAGGTGCCGACACGGTCAGCGGCGAGAGCGAGCCGGCATTGTTCGGAATCTGTGAGGCGACGACGCAGCCGAGCCCGAATACGGTGTAGGCCGTGGTGTAGGACAGTGGCACGTTGATACCGAACTTCGAGGCTGCGGATGTGCCGTCGAGATCGACGTGGATGCCTTGATCCGAGATCGTCAGCGTCGCCGCCAGCGTCACCGGCGCGTCATAGCCGTCGACCACCATGGTGTTGCGCCAGCTCCCCTTCGGCAGTTTTGCGATCTCGGCGAGCACGGCCTCGCGCGAACGGTCGCAGATGTAGTCGCCGAGCTCGTCGAGCGTATCGATGCCGAACTCGGTCATCATCTCGACCAGGCGCTCGCAACCGACGTCGTTGCAGCCAGCGAGCGAATAGGTATCGCCCTCGGTGTCGATGGGCAGCCGCGTGTTGGTGCGGATCATCGCCATCAACGTCTCATTGACGACGCCCTGGTCGATCAGCTTCAGCATGGGGATATAAAGACCCTCCATGAACACGTCGGTGGCGTCGGGCCCGAATCCGATGCCGCCAATGTCCATCAGATGGCTGGTGCAGGAGAACAGCGCGACGACGTTGCCGTCCTTGAAGCAGGGCGTGGTCACGACGAAATCGTTGAGATGACCGGTACCCATCCAGGGATCGTTGGTGATGTAGGCATCGCCTTCCTTCATCGTCTCGATCGGGAAGTGGGCAATGAAATGCTTGACCGATTCCGCCATCGAGTTGACGTGACCGGGCGTGCCCGTCACCGCTTGCGCCAGCATCCGCCCCTTGAGGTCGAACACCCCGGCCGAGAGGTCGCCGCATTCGCGAACGATCGGGCTGAACGCCGTGCGGAGCAACACCTGGGCCTGCTCCTCGACCACGGCGATCAGCCGGTGCCACATGATCTGAAGGTCGATCAGGCTCGCGCCATTTACCTTGCTCATGATCAGGCTGCCTTCCGTTCCATGACAATGCTGCCGGCACCGTCGATATAGGCGTCAAAACTGATCGAGACGAAGGTGGAGGTCTCGTCCTCCGCGATTACGGCAGGCCCGGCAATCGTCGCGCCCGGCGCCATGTCCTCGCGGCGATAGAGCGGAATCTCAATCACTTCTCCCGCCCGTCCGTCGAAGAACTTTCGGCTGCCGGAGGCTTTGCCCGCCGGCTTACGCGTGAGGGCCGCCACCGTGGTCGGATTACGCGCCTCAGTGGTCGCAAGCACAGACCAGCTCAGCACCTCGATCGCAGCGCCCGGGATCGACCGCTCGAACATCGCCGAATAATCCGCCTCGAACTTCTGGCGCAAGCCGGCGAGATCAAGCGATGTCAGCCGCCGGTTCGGCAGCTCGATCGCGATTTCATGACCCTGGCCGACATAACGCATGAAAGCCGCACGCCGCTCGCGCACCGGCGCGCCGGCTGCACCCGGCTCGACCAGCGCACGCGCTTCGATCGCCATCTCCTGAAGCAGGTCGGAGACCGCCTCGGTGTCGAAATCGTCGAGCCGGACGTGACGGCTGCGCACGAGCTCATAGGCAATGGGAGCTGCAAGGAAGCCGACCGCTGAGCCGACGCCGGCATTCGACGGCACGATCACCCTGGAAACACCGATCTTCTCGGCAACACGGGCAGCATGGAGCGGCGCCGCGCCGCCGAAGGCGATCAGCGTATGCTGGCCGACTACGGCGCCACGCTCGACTGCGTGCACGCGCGCCGCGCTCGCCATGTTCTCGCAGACGACTTCGTGCACGGCATAGGCCGCGGTCTCCGCCGACAGGCCGAGCGGCGCGCCGACGTCGCGCAAGAGCGCTTGCTTCGACAGCTCCGGGTCGAGCTTGATCGTGCCGCCCGCAAAGGCGCCGGGATCGATCATGCCGAGCGCTACGTCCGCATCGGTCACCGCCGGACGCTGGCCGCCGCGGCCGTAGCAGGCAGGCCCGGGCTCCGACGAGGCGCTCTCAGGGCCGACGGTCACGCGCTTCATCGCATCGACATGCGCAATGGAGCCGCCGCCGGCGCCGATCTCGACCATCTCGATCACGGGAATGCGCACCGGCAGGCCGGAGCCTTTCAGGAAGCGCGCGGCGCGATCGACCTCGAACACGCGCGAGGTCTCGGGCTGGAATTTTTCGATCAGGCAGATCTTTGCGGTGGTGCCGCCCATGTCGAAGGACAGCACCTTGCTCTCGCCGAGCCGCGCGGCAATCTGCGCCGCGAAGATCGCGCCACCGGCGGGGCCGGATTCGACGAGCCGCACCGGAAAGCGCCGCGCGGTCTCGATCGAGGTCACGCCGCCACCGGAGGTCACGAGATAGATGGCGCCGCGGAACTGCTCGACCTGCAAGGCATCCGCCATGCGCGCGAGATAGCCGTCGATGAGGGGTTGCACATAGGCATTGGCGACTGCGGTGGACGTGCGCTCGTATTCGCGAATCTCAGGACATACGGCCGATGACACCGTCACCGAAATGGCGGGCAGTTCCTCCTGCAAAATCGCGGCGGTGCGCTTCTCGTGATGGGGATTGGCATAGGAGTGCAAGAACGCGATCGCGACGCTCTCCACGTTCTGCATGCGTAGTTTCGGCACCAGCGCGCGAACCGCCGCCTGATCGAGCGGGAGGCGGACGGCGCCATGCGCGTCGATACGCTCGGGCACGGTGAAGCGCAGGGATCGCGGCGTCAGCGGCTTCGGCTTGTCGATGCCCAGATCATATTGGTCATAACGGCTCTCGGTGCCGATATCGAGGACATCGCGAAATCCTTCGGTCGCAATCAGCGCCGTTTTCGCGCCGCGCCGCTCGATGATGGCGTTGGTGGCGAGCGTCGTGCCATGAATGAAGACGTCGATGTCGCTGATATACGCATGCGCGTCATTGAGGATGAGCCGCATGCCATCCAGCACAGCCTGCTCGGGTCGCTGCGGCGTCGTCAACACCTTGCGGGTCTTGCGCACCTCGCCCACGTCAAGCACGATGTCGGTGAACGTGCCACCGATATCCACGGCAAGCCGCACCTCGGCTCCCTCAAGCATTCCAGAATTCTCCGTGCTGATCGTCAAGACTCAGGGGCGAAACGCAGCAATTTCCACGCCATCGAGCGTGCTGAGAACGCTGCGCGCGAGGCTATTCTGCTTGGCACCCATGTAATAGGCAAGACATGTTCGCCTGGTGTCAGATCAGAGCAGGAATGCAAGCGCCGCTTCGCAGCGCTCCTCAACCTTGAGCACCAGGAGATCGTCGGCGCGGGTGCGTCCAAGATTGACTGCGGCAATGGGAATCTGCCGGTGCGCGGCCGCCCGCACGAAGCGGAAGCCGGAATAGACCATCAGCGACGAGCCGACGATCAACATGGCGTCCGCCTGCGACAGATGGTCCTGCGCGGTCGCAACCACGTCGTGCGGAACGTTCTCGCCGAAGAACACGACGTCGGGCTTGAGGATGCTCCCGCAGGCTTCGCAAGGAGGCACCTTGAACAACGAGAACTCCGCGAGCTCGAGATCGGCGTCGCCATCCGGCGCGTCGGCGGCGTCGAGCGCCAGCCAGTCCGCATTGGCGCGGCCAAGCGCATCCTGGAATTCATTGCGTGGCGTCTTGCGGTCGCACCCCATGCAGCGGACCAAATCGAGCCGGCCATGCAGGTCGATCACCTCGCGATGGCCGGCGGATTGATGCAGCCGGTCGACGTTCTGCGTCAACAGCATCTCGCAGCGCCCGCTCGCCTCGAGCCGCGCCAGCGCATGATGCGCACCGTTCGGCCGGGCCTGGCCGAATCGCCGCCAGCCGATCAGGCTGCGCGCCCAGTAGCGCTGGCGCGTATGCTCCTCGGACATGAAGGCCTGGAAATTGACCGGCTGGGTCCGTTTCCAGTTGCCGTTTCTGTCGCGATAATCGGGAATGCCCGAATTGGTGCTGCAGCCGGCGCCAGTCAGCACGAACAGGCGTTCGTGCCGGCCGACGAAATCCTGAAGCTGATGGTTTGCCATGCACGCAGATGTAGTCTGCACGAGCCGATTTTACCAGATCACCCGCGCGGACGACTCGAAGCCGGCCATCAGCTCGCCCAGTTCTCGCGAAACTCTGGAAACAGCGTCAGGCCTCCACAGGCATAGATCGTCTGCCCGGTGATGTAGCCCGCGTCGTCCGAGGCAAGGAAGGCGAACACGGCGGCGATTTCTTCCGGCGTGCCGACGCGGCCGAGCGGAATGTGGCTGGTGACGATGCCGCGCATCGCCGAATCCCCGGTCCAGGCCGCGTTGATCGGCGTGTCGATTGCGCCGGGACCGACCGCGTTGACGCGGATGCCGCGGCCGGCAAATTCCAACGCCAGCGTGCGGGTCAGATTGGCCATGCCGCCCTTGCTGATCGAGTAGGCGAGATAGCCGGGTTTTGGAATGATCTGGTGGACGCTGGAGCAATTGATGATGCAGCCAGCCCCGCCGCGCGCGACGAAATGCGCCAGCGCCTTCTGGGCGCAGAGCACGGCGCCGTTGAGATTGACATCGATGATGCGGCGATAGGTTTCGATGTCGAGCGCCTCGCTCGGCGATTCCCGCTGAAAGCCGGCATTGTTGACCAGACAATCGAGACGCTTCCAGCGCGCCAGGATCGTCTGGAACATCGCACCGACTTCCTGCTCATTGCTGACGTCGGCCTTGAACATGACATGATCGAGCTTGCCGTGGCCGCGATCGCTCGATGCCGTTCGTGCCAACGCGAGGGACTCTTCAGCTCTCTCAGGATGATCGACATAATTGATGGCGACGGTCGCGCCTTCCTGGGCAAGCCGGATGGCGACGGCACGTCCGATGCCTTGAGACGCGCCGGTCACCAGCGCGTATTGGCCGACGAGGCGCGAGGGAAATGAGGTCGAACGATCGGTTTGCGGCATGGGTTCTCTCCGGGATGCTTCATCATCGATGGAACGGGGATTTTGTTCCATCCCCTGGCGCATCGCTGCGATTCATTCCACGCGTCGCGCCAGCGGCGAGGTCAGGACCTGATACAGGATGATGGCGCCAAAGGTTGCAGTACCGATCCCGCCCATGGTGAATGCACCGAACTTCAGCGTGAGGTCGCCGGCGCCGGCGGTCAACGCCACGGCGACGGTGATCAGATTGGCCGGATTGGCGAAGTCGACCTTGTTCTCGACCCAGATCCGTCCGGCCATCGCGGCGATCAAGCCGAACAATACGATCGAGAGGCCGCCGATGACGGGGCCGGGAATCGACAGGATGAGCGCACCGAATTTCGGCGAGAAGCCGAGCAAGATCGACACCGTGGCCGCGAAGGCAAACAGCAGGGTCGAATAGACCTTCGTCGCCGCCATGACGCCGATATTCTCGGCATAGGTGGTGACGCCGGTGCCGCCGCCGCAGGCCGCGACGATGGTCGCGAGGCCGTCGGCGAACAGGGCGCGGCCGAGATAGGCATCGAGGCTGCGGCCCGTCATGGCACCGACGGCTTTGATGTGACCGAGGTTCTCCGCGACGAGAATGACTGCAACCGGCGCGATCAGGAAAATCGCGTCGGCACGGAAGGTCGGCGTCGTGAAGCTCGGCAGGCCGAACCACGGTGCGGCCGAGAGCTGCGTGAAGTCGATCGGCTTGCCGAAGCCGAGACCGTTCGCGAACAGCAAGTACAAGAGATATCCGCCGATCGCCCCTAAGATGATCGGCAGTCGGCGCCACAGGCCAGGTGCGGCAACGGCAACCACGCCGATGATCAGAACGGCCGCAAGCCCTATCCAGGTGTCGAACGCGTTCGCGCTCACCGCCTTGACCGCGACGGGCGCGAGGTTGAGGCCGATCGCGGCGACCACGGCGCCGGTGACGGCCGGCGGCATCAGGCGCTCGACCCAGCCGATCCCCGACCACATCACGATTAGCGCGATCACACCGTACAGCACACCGGCCGCGACGATGCCGCCAAGCGCAACGGACAGATTCGGATTCGGCCCGTGCCCGGCATAGCCGGTGGCGGCAATGACGACGGCGATGAACGCGAAGCTCGATCCGAGATAGCTCGGCACCCGCCCCGCGACGATGACGAAGAAGATCAGCGTGCCGATGCCGGAGAACAGGACCGCGACATTGGGATCGAATCCCATCAGCAGCGGCGCGATGATCGTCGAACCCGACATCGCGACGCAATGCTGCAGACCGGAGACGATGGTCTGGCCCCATGGCAGCCGCTCCTCAGGCATGATCACGCCCGAGGTCTTCAGTTTCCAATGTGGAAAATAACCCTGCGTCCGCTCGCCCGTTGCTGTCGACATGTTCCCCCCCATTGCAGTGCAGCGATCAACCTTCGTGCGAACAGACAAAAATGTGATTGTCGCTGCTGCGGCGGCCGTCACATGATTGCAAATCGCGCAAGATCAATGTGTTCCGGGGCTCACTCTATGACACAGATTGCGATTCAGCCAACCGTCCAGCGCCGGCATCAGCCCTGGTACGGGATGCTCTAATCCAGGTTTTGATCGCGATCGCGCTCGGCGTGCTCATCGGCTATTTCTATCCCGATCTCGGCAAGGCCCTCAAGCCGCTTGGCGACGGCTTCATCGCGCTGATCAAGATGATGATCGCGCCGGCGATCTTCTGTACCGTGGTGCACGGCATCTCCTCGATGGGCGCTCTCAATCGTGTCGGCGGGGTCGGGCTGGGCAGCGCTTAGGCCCGCGACACGCCGGCAACCGCAACCTGGTTCCAGTGCGGTAGTTTCCCGGAGTGGCAAATCGGTGAGGCACGCGTCACAACAACGGCGTTGGGATCACCGATTGATACTCATTCATTCCACCCGACGCGCTGGGGGCAGAGCGTCGGGTTTTTGGTAACTAGCCGTGAAGAGCGACGCGCCGTGATCGGCGCGCCGCTCTTGACGAGCGGCTCCGCCCGTCACGGGACAGCGATCATCCCTTGAGCGCGGTGACCACGACCTCGATCAGCGCGCCGCCACCGAGATCGGCGACGCCGACGGTGGCGCGGGTCGGCAGATTGTCGCCGAAGAATTCGGTCCAGGCCGCATCCATCTCCTTCTTCTTGGACAGATCCGTGACGAAGATCGAAGCGCTGACGACGCGGCTCTTGTCAGTGCCGGCTTCCTTCAGATAGCCGGCGATCTTGCCGAGGATGTTGCGGGTCTGCTCGCCCATCGACACCGAGGTATCGTCGGCGATGGTGCCGCCGACGAATACGAAGCCGTTAGCTTCGACGGCGCGGTGCATGATGGGCGTGCGGATGCTGCGGATGATGCTCATGATGTCCTCTTGTTGCTAGAGCGTGGAAGGATGAAAGCGGTCGATGCCGAGATCGCTGACGCGGGTCTGGGTGCCACCATTGACGATCAGCTCCGCCATCACGGCGCCGGCGCCGGGGCCGAGCTGAAAGCCGTGCAGCGAGAAGCCGAACTGGTGATAGAGCCCCTTGTGGCGGCTGCTCGGCCCGAACACGGGAATATCGTCTTTCATCTTCGCCTCGATGCCGGCCCAGGCGCGGACGATCGTGGCGCTGCGCATCACCGGGAACAGCTCGAAGACGGTGCGCGCACTGATCGCAAGGCTCTTCCAGGCCAGCACCGTCTCGTTGCGGTCCTGATAGGGCGTTGCCAGATGGCCGCCGCCGATCAGCACGGTGCCGTTGGCGAATTGCTTAAAGGACAGCTTGCGCCCGCGCAGGATCACCACGGGGTCGATGAAGTGCGGCACGCGCGAGGTGATCATCAGCATCGGCGCCACGGTCTCGACCGGCACCGGCTCGCCGAGCGCAGCGGCGATCTTGCCGGCCCAGGCGCCGGCGGCGTTGACCAGCACCGGGGCGGCAAAGGTTTCAGGGCCGACATCGACATGCCAGAGGCCGTCGCTGTAGCGGATGTTGCTGGCGGCCACGCCCTCGCGGACCATCGCGCCGAGCTGCTGGGCCTTGCGTCGGAATGCCGTCGTCGTCTGCGCCGGATTGGCCGCGCCGTCACGGCGCGAGACCACGCCGCCGGGACAGGTCTCGGCGACCGCAGGCACGAGGCGCTGCAGCTCGGCCGCATCGATGAGCTCTTCATGGGTGAAGCCGAGCGCGTTGAGCTCGGCGACGCGCGCGCGGCAGACCGCGAGTTCGTCCCCGTTCTCGGCAACCAGTACCTGGCCGTGGCTTTCAAAGCTGCAATCGTCGTCGAGAAGGTCCTTGATCTTCTCCCAGATGCCCATCGAGCGGATCGAGAGCGGGATCTCGGGAATGTGCCGTGCAAGCTGGCGCACGCCGCCGGCATTGACGCCGGAGGCGTGGCGGCCGGCATAGTCCTTCTCGATCAGCACCGGCTTCAGCCCAGCGAGGCACAGATGCAGCGCGGTCGAGCATCCGTGGATGCCGCCGCCGATGACGATAGCATCCACATTCCGGCTCATCCGCGCACCACCGCCTTGATGTCATCTTCGCTCTTCGGGGCGGCGGCGAGCTCGGCGAGCGTGATCGGCTTGACCGGCGCGCGGAGCCGGTAATAGCCGATCTCCTGCGGCGTCTTCCCGCGCGCCTGCGCCATCAGCTCCGTGACGGTGAGGCCGCAGAGACGGCCCTGACACGGGCCCATGCCGGTGCGGCGATAGGCCTTGAGCTGGTTCGGCCCGGTCGCGCCGATAGCGACGGAATCGAGAACATCCTTCGCGGTCACCTCCTCACAGCGGCAGACGATGGTGTCGCCAGAGGGAATGCGGAACTGGGGCGCCGGGCGGAATAGCCTGTCGAGGAAGACGCGGCCGCGCTCGGCTTTGGCGAGATCAGAATGGAGCGTCGCTATCACGGGCAGCTTCGCGGCAGCGGCTGGTGCCAATGCCTCCACCGCCGCGCGCGCCGCGACGCGGCCGCGCACCACAGCGGCATTCGCGCCGCCGATGCCGGCACCATCGCCGGCAATCGCGATGCCGGCGACCGACGAATTGCCGCTCGCGTCCAGCACCGGCGACCAGCACAATTGCAGATCGTCCCAGCGATGCTCGATACCGGCCGCCATCGCCAGATTGACGTTGGGCACGATACCCTGATGCAGCAGCAACAGATCCGCGGCGATGGTCTTGCGCCTGCGGCCGGCGACATAGCTCACGCTCGCGAGTTGGCCATCACCGGAGGCGGCAAGTTCAATAACGCCTGAGACGACCTGAACCTTCGCCTTCACCTCGCGCATCATCGACAGGCCCTTGGCGAAATAAGGTGAGGTCACAAAGGCAAAGGCATGAGGCAGTGCGGCGAAATAATTGCCGCGCTCGGTGGTGTCGAGAATGCGGTCGATGCGGCCGCCGAGCCGCAATATCTGCGCGGCGAGCAGCCAGAGCAATGGGCCCTGCCCCGCGATCACGGTGCGGCCATCCGGGACCAGCGCCGACGATTTCAACATCGTCTGCGCGGCACCCGCGGTCATCACCCCCGGCAATGTCCAACCGGGAATCGGAAACGGCCGCTCAAGCGCGCCGGTCGCGAGGATCACGCGCTTCGCCTTGATGAAGGCCGAGGCGCCGCCGATCGAGACCGCGATCTCAAGGTTGCGATCGAGACTCCAGACCGTCGCGCGGTGGATGATTTCGGCGCTGCTCGCGCGCAGCGACTCCACGAGATCGGCGCCGGCCCAATAGTCGGCACCAAGCTGGCTTCGGTCGGTCACTGGCGTGGACGAGATGGCACGGAAGACTTGGCCGCCCGGACCGATGTTCTCGTCGAGCAGCAGCGTCGACAGGCCGGCTCCGGCAGAGGTCGCAGCGGCGGCGAGGCCGGCGGGGCCGGCGCCGATCACCACGACGTCATAGTCTTCGCGCTTGGGAGCGACACTCATCTTCCGATCTCCCGCTTGCCCTTCTGGATCTCGATCTGCATGCCCTCGGCGACAGGCACGAGGCAGCCTTGTCTGTTGCCGACGCCGTCGATGGTGACGAGGCAGTCGAAGCACACGCCCATCATGCAGTAAGGCAGACGTGGCGCACCGCTCACCGCCGTGGAACGCCGCGCGTCCTGAGCGGAGGCCAATAGCGCGGCGGAGACGGTATCGCCCTGGCGCGCCGCGACGGCGACGCCGTCGACGAAGATCTGCACCTGTGGGCGTTTATCCTGTTCGGATCGTCTAAACATGGGATGCCTCTTGGCTCCTTGATATCTCTAGTAGCCGCTATTGTTCGCAGCACCCGCGTCGCCGAAACGGCTGGCGGAGAACGCGCCAACCAGCTCCGGCTCGAGCGCGCCCTGCGCGACCATGCGCGCGATCTCGAAGGCGTGATTGGAGGCCAGCGTCACGCCGGAATGGCAGCAGGCGACGAAGGCGCCGGGATGCGTCTCCGACTGGTCGTAGATCGGAAAGCCGTCCTGCGGCATGACGCGGATGCCGGCCCAGCTCCTGACCACGTTGAGCCGCGACAGATGCGGAAACATCCGCTGCGCGCGATCGGCCATCACGGCGCCGATCGAATGTTTCAGCGCACGATCGTCGAGCTCGTCCTCCTTGCTGTCGCCGATCATCACCGTGCCCTCGTCGGTCTGACGGATCGTCGTCAACGGATGCGGCAGGAACGGCATGGTGCGCTCGGTCACCACGATCTGGCCGCGCGTGGGGCCCATCGGTGCGTAGAGGCCGACCATCGGCGCCAGCGTCTGGTTGGCATTGCCCGCGGCGAGCACGATTTTGGCGGCGCGAAGCTCGCCGTTCGGCGTGGTCAGGCGGAATTCGCCGCCGCTCTTGCTGATCGCCGAGACCGGTTGCTCCGGAAAATAGTCGATGCCGAATTCCCTGAAGCCGGTATGAAACGCGCGGAACGTCCGCAGCGAATTGACGTGACCGTCGAGCGGACAAAAACTGCCGCCGGAAACTTCCGGGCCGATCAGCGGCAGCGACTTCTTCACCTCGGATGCTGAGAGCATCTCCATCTTGTAGTCGGCCGCGCCAACCTGGTTGTGCATGCGCTTGACCAGCTCAGTGCGCTGGCCGAACTCGTCCTCGCCGAGGGTGAGGTGGAAACCACCATTCTGTTGAATGGAGACATCGAGCCCGGTCTGCTGCTTCAGTTCGGAGGCGAGCCGACCCCAGGCCTGCGAAGCCTGCACTGTCCAGACGGTGTAGGCCGGCATGCCGAGGCCCTTGCTCTGGACCCACACCAGCGCAAAGTTCGCACGCGAGGCGCGCTTGGTGATATCGCCCTCGTCGAGCACGGCGACGTTCTTGCCGAGCCTTCCAAGACCCCAGGCGATGGCGGAGCCGAGCAATCCGCCGCCGACGACGGCGACGTCGTAATCTGTTCGCATAGATTCTCCTATCGTCCCGGATCGCCCTTGCCGGCGAGCACGCGTTCGAGCCCGTAGAAGCGGTCGAGCAGAATGAGGGCGGTCATGGTAACAGCGATCACGCAGGCCGAGACCGACGTCACCAGCGGATCGATGTTGTCCTGGATGTAGAGGAACATTCGCACTGGCAACGTCTCCGTGCCGGGCGCGGCGAGGAAGACGGTCATGGTGAGATCGTCGAACGACTGGATGAAGGCGAGCGCCCAGCCGCTGATGACGCCGGGCAGGATCAGCGGCAAGGTCACGCGGCGGAAGAGGGTCCAGCCGCCGGCGCCGAGGGAAACCGCGGCCATCTCGACCGAAAGGTCCATGCCGGTTGCGGCGGCGAGCGTCAGCCGCAACGCGAACGGGAACACGATGATGACATGCGCGATGATCAGCGCGGCAAAGCTCCCACCCAACCCGGCCGAGGTGAAGAAGCGCAGGAAGGCGATGCCGAGCACGACATGCGGGATCATCAACGGCGACAGGAACAGCGCCGCCAGCGCATCGCGGCCGCGGAAGCGATAGCGCGCGATGGCCAGCGCCGCAGGCACCGCGAACAGCAACGCCACGATCGAGGACAGCGCGCCGAGCCCGAGACTGATCCAGAACGCGTGGATGAACTCAGGGTAATTCGCGATCGCCCTGAACCAGCGTAGCGAAAAACCGTGGGTCGGCAGCGACAGGAAGCCCTCGGGCGTGAAGGCGACGAGGCAGACCACCAGGATCGGCGCCACCATGCCGATGACGAAGATCGTGTGGAAGATCAGCGCGAACGGGCCGTTCCGTCTCATCGGAACACCTCCGCATAGCGGCGCTCGATCAGCGCATTGCTGCCGACGACGATGAGGACCAATGCGACCAGCAGCAGCGTGGCGACCGCGGCGCCCAGCGGCCAATTCAGCGTGTTGAGGAACTCGTCATAGGCGAGCGTCGCCGCGACCTTGAGCCTGCGGCCACCAATGATCGCCGGCGTCGCAAACGCGCTGGCCGAGAGCGAGAACACGATGATCGCGCCCGACAGCACGCCCGGCATGATCTGCGGCATGGTGATGCGGCGGATGATGGTGATCGGCCCCGCACCAAGCGACATCGCGGCATTCTCGATCTGCGGATCGAGCCTCTGCAGCGCCGCCCACACCGACAGCACCATAAACGGCATCATCACATGCGCGAGCGCAACCACCATGCCCGTTTCGGTGAACATGAAGGGAATGGGGTAGCGGATCGCCCCGAGCGACATCAGCAGCTTGTTGACGAGCCCGTTATTGCCGCCGAACAGCAGCGCCCAGCCGAGCGTGCGCGCCACCACGGAGATCAGCAGCGGCCCGAGAATGACGAGCAGGAAAATGCTCTTCCAGCGGCCGCTCATGCGGTTGAGGATGTAGGCTTCGGGCGCACCGAGCAGGGCGGTCAGCAACGTGGTCAGGATCGCGATGCGAAACGTCCGCCAGAACATCTCGGCGTAATAGGGATCGGTCGCGATCTCCTTCCAGTTTTTGAGGATGAAGACCGGCTCGATGCCCTTGTACTGGCCCCAATCGTGGAACGAGAGCATCACGGTCATTGCCAGCGGAATCAGCAGCACGCCGACGAACAGCATCAGGGCCGGCGCCGTCAGCGCCCATGGCGCACGCGCGTTGCGCTCCTCGGCGGCCGCGCTCATGCGACGGTCCTCGCGCGCACGCTCATGTCTTCCGGCCGCCAGGTCAGGCGAACCGCCTCGCCTTCGGACGGCTGCGCCGTTCCGTCATTCTGGCGGATCACGATCGCCGGGCCGCATTCGCTGTCGCACTGGAACAGCCAGTGATTGCCCTGGAAGATGCGCGTGACAATTTTGGCGCTGAGCCCGGTATCGCCGAAGCCTATCCTTTCGGGACGAATGCTGACGGTGAGGGGGCCACTGAGCCCAGCCGGCGCCGGCGCGCTCCAGGAGCCCGCCACCAGTCGCGCGGATGCGCCGGTGCGATCGATCGTCCCGGCAAAATCGTTGGTCTTGCCGAGGAACTGCGAGACGAAGGCCGAGGCGGGCCGCTCATACGTCTCCTGCGGCGTGCCGATCTGTTCGATGCGGCCCTGGCTCATCACCACGATACGGTCTGACAGTGACATCGCCTCGTTCTGGTCGTGGGTAACCAGGATCGTGGTGGTACCGATGGTGCGCTGAATCTGGCGCAGCTCGATCTGCATCTCCTCGCGTAGCTTCGCGTCGAGATTGGACAGCGGCTCGTCCAGCAGCAGCACGCTCGGCTTGATCACCAGCGCACGCGCCAGCGCCACGCGCTGCTGCTGGCCACCCGACATGCGGCGGGGATGGCGGTCCTCGTAGCCGGCAAGGCCGACCATCGCGAGGGTAGCGCGAACGCGCTTGGCTCGTTCAGCGCGCGGCACATTGCGCATCTCGAGACCGAACGCGACGTTCTCCGCCGCCGTCATATGCGGAAACAGCGCATAGCTCTGAAACACGATGCCGAGCCCCCGCCTGGCCGGATGGATCGCGGTCAGATCCTTGTCCTCCAGGCGGATCGCGCCGCGCGTGGGATCGAGGAAGCCCGCGATCATCTGCAACGTCGTGGTCTTGCCGCAGCCGGAGGGACCAAGGAAGGAGATGAACTCCCCCTTGCCCACCGCGAGACTGAAGTCATCGACGACAGTCATCGCGCCGAACTGCTTGGCGATCCGATCGAGCTCGAGATAGGCCATGAAGCTGTCTCCGCGGCAACGATCAGATCAGCGCTCGACCTCGCGGTTCCAGCGCTTGGTCCACTCCTCGCGCTTCTCGTTGATGACGGTCCAGTCCGGGTTATAGAGCTTTGCCGCGCGCTCGCCGATCGGCGCCATCTTGCCAAGCTCCGGCGGCACCTTCAGCGATTTCAGCACCGGGCCGTAGCCATAGTCCTTGAGCATCACGAGCTGGATTTTCGGATCGAGCAGCATCTTGACGAAGCTCGACGCCAGCGGCGAGGCGTTCGGCTTCGAGATCGGACACGCCGTCGTCAGCAGCGTTGCCGCGCCTTCCTTGGGATAGACGAAATCGACGGGGAAGCCGGTGTTGGCAAAGCTCTGCACGCGGCCGGTGCCCCACACCGCGATCACGGCCTGGCCGGACTGGAACAGCTCGGTCATCTTGCCGGGCGACGGCTCATAAGCGAGCACATTCGGATTGATCTCTTCCTTGAAGATCTTGAAGCCAGGCTCGACATTGGTCTCGCCGCCGCCGTTCATCTTCGACAGCATCACCAGCGCTTCGAGACCATAGGTGTTGTTGATCGGCGGGATCACGAGCTGCTTGGCGTATTTCGTGTCCTTCAAATCGTTCCACGAGGTCGGCGGCGCCCAGCCTTTCTCCTTGAACACCTTGGTGTTGTACATCAAGCCGGTGGCGACGATGCCGATCGCGACCGCACGATCATCCTTGAAGTGCGCTGCGTCGTAGAGATCGGCCGGAAGTCCCTCGAGCTTGCCGCAGAAGCCGAGCTGGATCGCCTGGTACATCGGGCCGTCGTCGACGATGGCGACGTCAATCTGCTGGTTGCCCTTCTGCGCCTGAAGCTTGGCCAGCGTGTCGGTGGAGTTGCCGGCGACGTACTCGACCTTGACGCCGTTCTCCTTCTCGAAGATCGGGATCACCTCGTCGCGGATCGTCTTCTCGAACGAGCCGCCGTAGCCGGCGACATAGAGCGTCTTTTGCTGGGCCGAGGCAGGGGCGGCAATGAGCGCCGCGATGCTGACCGCGGTCAGGAGGCTGAGAGTCTTCATGTGGTCCGATCTCCATACCGGGATGAGGTGACGTGCCGACGAGTCTCGCTAGCCAAAGCGCCTTTCGCATTTCCCTCCGCGCCGATCCGTCTCGAGGCAGGGCTCCGGCCCCTGCTCAGCGGATTCTGGTGCGATTTGGAAGGATTTGAACCCCCTCCAATCTGCCGAAAAAGCGGGCCGTCTCCAGCTTTGATGAAAAAGATCGCAAACCCCGGCTTCCATCGTCCAATGAATAATGGCATGCTCTACATGCTTAAATGTTATGAATGGTAGCGTAGATGGTGCGGATCAATTCCCGGCAGGTCGAGGCCTTCCGCGCGACGATGCTGACCGGCAGCGTTACCGAGGCGGCGGCGCTGATGACGGTCACGCAGCCGGCGGTGAGCCGGTTACTGCGCGACCTCCAGGCGCTACTGAAGATGGAGCTGTTCGAGCGGCGCGGCACTGGCCTTGTGCCGACTGCAGCTGCGATGGCGCTCTATACCGAAGTGGAGCGCTCCTTCGTCGGCCTCGAACGCATCACCGCCGCAGCCGAGGAAATCCGCGGCCGCCGCACCGGTTCGCTGCGGATCGCGGCTCTGCCGGCGCTGTCGAACGGCTATCTGCCGCGGCTGACCGGTCACTTTCTGAAGGAACGGCCGAACCTCAATCTCGCGTTCTTCGGCGTGATCTCGCCGATCGTGGTCGACTGGGTGCTGAACAACCAGTGCGACGTCGGCTTTGCCGAGGTGCCAATCGCGCATTCCGGCCTGCCGAGCCAAAAGCTGCCGGCGCCCGCGCGCGTCGCGGTACTGCCGACAGGGCATCGCCTCGCGGAAAAGGAAGTTCTGGAGCCACGCGACTTCGAGGGCGAGACGTTCATCTCGCTGTCGGCGGGATCGTCGAGTCGCCACCTCGTCGACCAGGTCTTTCATCGCCACGATGTCCGCCGCGTGCTGCGAGTGGAGACCGCGCTGTCGGAAATCATGTGCGGCCTGGTGTCGTCAGGGCTTGGCGTCGCAATCTGCGACCCGTTCACTGCGCAAGAATTCTCCACCCGCGGCGTCGTCGTGCGCCGCTTCCTGCCGCGCATCGACTTCGAGTTCTCGGCCGTGTTTCCCGCACAGCGTAGCCCCTCGCCGGTGGCGCTCGACCTGGTCGAGACAATGCGCAAGGCGCTCGCGGAGTTCGACGATCAGCCGACGCCCGGATGATCGAATGCTTGCGCGGACAAGGCTGATCTCTTACCTGAGGCCCCATGGCGCGCATCACCATCATCGAGACCGGACAGGTTCCGCAAAAATACCGCGAACGGCACGGTTCGTTTCCGGACATGTTCGCGCGCATGATCCGGGCCGAGGATCCGTCGGCGAAGATTGAGGTTGTCAGCATTCCGAATGCCGACGCACTTCCCGATCCGGGCAAGCTCGAAGCGGTGCTGATCACCGGTGCTGCCGCCGGCGTTTATGACGGGCTCGACTGGATCGCGCCGCTGGAAGATTTCGTGCGCACCGCCTACGCCAACAAGACCCCGATGGTCGGCGTCTGCTTCGGCCATCAGCTGATCGCGCAGGCACTCGGCGGCACCGTGCGCAAATCGGAAAACGGTTGGGGCATTGGCCGGCACGTCTACCACGTGCTGCCGGACAACGGCGTCATCGACGGCGAAGCGGTGGCCATCGCCGCCTCACACCAGGACCAGGTGATCGAGCCGCCAAACGGCGCGCTGACGATCCTCTCGTCCCACTTCACCCCGCATGCCGGCCTGCTCTATGCCAACGGCAGCACGCTAACCGTACAGCCGCATCCGGAGTTCGACGTGGCGTTCGCGCAAGTGTGCTGCGATCTGCGCGACGGCAAGGCGCCGGACGATGTCGTGGCGACGGCGAGGGCATCGCTGGCGCAGCCGATGGACACTGCGAAACTCGGTGGCGCGATTACGAGATTTCTGGCGCGTAAATCCATCTCCTCATCCTGAGGAGCGCCCTCTCGCGCGCGTCTCGAAGGATAGAGGCCGCGACGCAGCAGCGGGCCTGCATGGTTCGAGACGGCGCTGTGCGCCTCCTCACCATGAGGAGTGAGAGTTAATCAGAACGGATCCGTCCCCAACCCCGGCACGTCCGCCGGCCGCGGCCCGGGCGCGGTCCAGTAAAACCGACGATCCCTGTCAGCAATCGCGATGTCGTTGATCGATGCCTCTCTGCGCCGCATCAGGCCGTGCTCGTCGAACTCCCACTGCTCGTTACCATAGGAGCGATACCACTGGCCGCCGGCATCGTGCCATTCGTACTGGAAGCGCACCGCGATGCGATTTTCGTCGAACGTCCAGAGGTCCTTGATCAGGCGGTAATCGTGCTCCTTTTCCCATTTGCGGGTGAGAAACGCGACGATCGCGTCGCGGCCCTGAAACACCTCCGAGCGATTGCGCCAACGGCTATCCTCGGTATAGGCGAGCGAGACGCGCACCGGATCGCGCGAATTCCAGGCGTCCTCGGCCATGCGGGCCTTCTGCGCGGCAGTCTCTCGGGTAAAAGGCGGAAGCGGCGGGCGCGACATGATGGCCTCATCGGTTGGCGGGAGCGGCAATCTACGCCTGTGTGCGGCTCAGTCGAGTGGTCTTCCCCTATCGGGCGATCACGAAATCAGATCGGCTTTCATCAGCGCGCGGATTGATTTCGGAATCGGTTGCGCCCGGCCGCCGCTGATGAAGGCGACGCGCACCTCGGCTTTCACCAGCACGTCATCACCGCGCCGCACCTCCTGCGCCAGCATGATGGAGGCGCCTTTCACAGCGACGGGCCATGTCACGATGTCGAGCACATCGTCCATCCGCGCGGGCTTGAGGAAATCCAGATGCATCGAGCGCACCACGAAGGCAAAGCCGACGCCTTCGGTCTCGACCCGGTCGAACAGCGCCTGCTGCTCGGCCCCCATCAACCGCAGATGATTGGTGCGCCCGCGTTCCATGTAGCGCAGATAATTGGCGTGATAGACGATGCCCGAGAACACTGATTTGACGATGTCGCAACAGAAGCCCAGCGGATTACTTTCATTGGGTCGCTGGACGGCTAAGGCGTGAATGAGGTGCAGATTTATCTATGCCCTTCCGTAGCACGCCGTGGGTAAGAGATCGTCGGCGCGCCTGACCCTTGCCCTCCGAAGGCGAAGGCCACACGTTCGAATCGTGTCGGGTGCGCCAAAATACCGGCGCTCCAGAACAAAAATAGGAACCGGGACCCGGCGCTCTCCTCGAACCTTCAGTGACCGGACCTCGCTTCTGCGGAAGCTGGTCCAGCCGGAATGGGGTACCAGCAAGGTTGCAGACGTCACGCCCGCCGATTGCCCGTGGGTGTTGCCCGGCGATATCAAGGGCAATCTGCTGCGTCCCAAGCTCAGTCTGCGTCCAGTGTCGGCTGCGCGGCAGCGTGATCAGCCCGTTCTAGCCCGACGAGAACCGGTAACAACCGGCAGATCACCTCCGCATATCCGTTTTTTCCAACGAGAGCGATTTCCAACCGAGCCTCTCGCTCTCGGGCTCAACACGGAGGTAACTGCCATGGGTCGTAGGTCGTCCTCGTATCGCGAGTATCGCACTCCGATCACCACGTTCTGGACGGGTCGCCGTATCGGGACGCGCGTGCGTCGTGAATACGACTAAACTCAATCGGCCCCGCCCAATCTGGGCGGGGCCTCGTACACGGAGGACAACATGATGAGATGCCGTTGCCATCCGGACTGGGAGGCCAGCCCCACATTTCCGGATATTCCAAATCGCAGGTGCCACTGCCGCAGATTCCATCATCCATGGTATCATCGCGGGATGAGCGTCTGATACCCATAGGTGGGTCGAGCACATGCCCGACCCACCTTTTTTATGTCAAGTGACCAGCCTCAACCGCGCTCCTGAACTGAAGTCCAATCCGCGCTCCTGCATACGACCACCTTCCAGACACGGACAATGAGCCGAGGCCAGACTAACCCGACGCCGCCGACCGCGCGCGATACTTTCCGGCTTCTTCAATGCGACGGCCGTTCACACTCTCGTAAGGATCGCCATAGAGATTGTATAGCGAACACTCTGGCTGCTTTTTGATCGCCTGTAGATATTGAAGACCCAATTCGTGCCTTCCCTCATCCGCGCTCAAACTGATTTGTAGTTGTTTCGCTGCCGAGGGATGTACCTCCGCCACCGGCGCGAGAATTGTCGCGGTTCCGAGGTTCGTGGCCAATCCTGCGAGGCCTCCCAATTCCTGCATCACCACGGGGTTCGGCACGCCGCTATGGCAGCAGTGGAGAATCACTATCCGGCTAGCTAGAACCGACATCCAATCGTCTAGGGAAGCCACTCTATCATCAGGGGAAGCGCCGACCCGCACTGACGGGAGACTGCCATCGACGGCCTTTGATCCGTGGCCAACGATAACGCAAACGCTTGCACCTCGCCAACCGGAGCCGCCCACCGTTTGCCGGACGACACCCGCGACTTCTCTGAGTTCCGGCTCTTGCTCGGTGCTCAATACGAATCTTAGATCACGAGATTCGAAGTTGGCCCTTTGGTCAAGCGACATCGCGCTAAAGTTCGGCACGATCGCGACTAAATGGTCAAAGCCTTCCGTCTGAAACAGATGTTGCCACGGAAACTGTGCAATAAACCAATCGCAAGCAAGAAAAATGACTTTGGCCGTTGCGTCGCACGATTGCGCCACTCGCGCGAATGTATGGCAGAGCGAGCGAAAGTCGTTCGGCCATTGAATCTGCTCGTCGGTCTCGATGTCTGCCATCATAAACCAGTGAGCCGAATCAGCCCGGAGATCTTCGATTGATAAGTCGAAGTTTTCCAGAACCACGTCCTCCGCGGCCGTCAACCCATCTTGTCCGACTGCGAGGACGGATACGAACTGGCCAAGTCGAAGGGCAGATATGGCCACGGGCGCCCCAAGTCCTGTGTCTTTGTGCTCGGCGCAGAACGCACTGATGGTCTCGATATTCGCGATGCCCGGTGCGCGCCGCTGAAAATCATACTCAAGGTCGTAAAATTCCCTGAGGTCATCAAGTTCGTAGGTACCAACGGCCTTCTGAAATAGGCGTCGCTTGTTCTCTATGCTCAAGGTGCGATGATGCACATGCGTTCGATTCAGCAGCAGCTCATGCAGCCAAACGCGGTCCCTCGCTGGCAGCCATTTGCCTACCCCATTCTCTTGGAGGAGCTTTTCGCAGGCATCCACAATGAGACCGCGCCACTCTGAGATTCTTTCATGTCGTACACCGAACGGGTCGAGTTGGGTGCAACGTTTGACCGCATGGACGAAGTCCATGAGCAGTTTGGGGGTGAGCAGGAAGTCGTTCTGTTGAACCGCTCGTGTCAGAATCTTGCCCGCGCTCCGAACGTAACCGTATCGCAGCGCCAGCCGATAGGCCGCCGAGAGTGATTCCGGTGACGCTGGGAACCCGCAATCCGCTAGCCCCTTCATGATCGTCAGCAGGTAACCCGCTGGCGTCTGCTTTCCGCCAGGAATATCCGACGCGTTGAGAAGAGTGATCCAATCCGGAAGAGTCCGCTGCTCGTGACGGACTCGCAATATGAAGCCAGTCCATTTATCTTCTTGTGATGGCTCAAGGTCAGGCGGCACACCCAGGCCCCCCTTCCAAGCCTCCCAGCGGAGTGTCGCCGCTCGGTCTATGACCTCTCGAATTTCGGAGATCGAGTCATTCGTTGCAAATCGAGGGTCCGGCTCAAGCCCGACTTCCTTCAAATACCGGATGGTCCCGCTTCTGCGCAAAATTTCCTTTTTGATAAGTGGGTCATCTCGGAATTCGTCCGGTACGAGCCGGTAGAACAAATAAAGGAGCTTGCCGGCCTCAAGGTACTCCGCAGCATCACGGGCAGCGTTGCTGGCGTTCCATTGGCACTCAAGCTCCTTCAGAAAAGCAGTTCTTCGGTTTCGGAATGCCCGCGATGCATCGAACTCTCTGAGTTGGTGTTCATGTTTCATTTGATCAATACGGCGAGACCGAGCAGTAAGCCATGCCGTAAGCCCATATTGATATGCCTTATGAAGCAGCTTTTCGGCCTGTCCGCTGAACTCGGTGATACTTAGGCTAAGGGTGGGTCTTAGAATCCCGAGTGTGTTCGCGAGCCAGCTATACTCGTAGGCGTCGTGTCCGGGCCGAAGACGATGTTGTCCGGCTCTCTCAGTTTCGACCGTGGTTAAAGATAGCTTTCTTCCCGGTTGCCAATCGGGATCGGCCACGTTGAACCAATGTTCGAGTAAGCTGAAAAAGTCGTCGAGTTCGGACTGCTTTAGCGATCGGCCACTGTTGTGATATAGATTTTGGTACGCCAGTAGGAAGAACGCGGCAGCGAGGCCGCAGGAGGCGGGGCAATTCGGTAGCGGGTTCAACTCATAACGCAGTCGCCCATATAAGCGATCGGCGAACGCCCACAGGCTGCTATGATCGAATACGATCCCGCGCTTGTAATGATCTCTGATGATTGAGCTAGCTAGGGCAATCGTCGACCACAGAACTACCCAATCATCGGATTCGACGCAAAGAACGCCGAACTCTGCGAGGGAATGTTGATCGTCTCGAAGAAACGGCGTCCGCGGTCTATGGAGCCAAGGCTTACTGACGGAAAAATGTGGCAGAACGCCTGTGCGCCAGAGCTTATAGTCAGGCCGACTGCGGAAGCGTCTATCAAAGTCCTCGTATTTCTCTTGTATTGCTCGTTCATCGGCGGCCGTCGGAAATGTGCGATATCGAGATAAATTCTTCTCCAAGCGCCAGACAATGGCACCAAGGGGTAGGCGAGTATCGATCGGAAACTCGTTCATGCCGAACGGTCCTCCTCAAACTGACACTTTCAATTCTAATTCTTTGAACGGCCCGGAGAGCGCTGGCAGCGGCAAAGTGATCGAAGGTCTGTCAACGTTGAGACTCACAGTCTCAAGCCCACTGGCCCGATCAGCAAGCGCAACCGAGAGAGGTCGGCTTTTGCCGCGAAAAGGCCTCTTCACGCCGACTGAAATGCGCAGAGACGAAATCGTTTTCGCGTCGGAATATGCCGCTTCAACACGAAGGGGCCCGGACGCCCATGTCATATCATCCCGGTCAAGCTGATCTCCAAGGATGGTCTTCAGATCAATCTTTACGCCGACGTGTCCAGAATCAGCATGCTCGTCGCTCAACGCAGCGTCTGCGACGGCTTTCATGGGAACTAACGATTCCAAAAACCCCTGCCATAGAATCGTTGCGGCAGGAAACGCCTTCTCGCGAGGAGGAGATAGTTCCCCATCCGGAGCGAGCAATCGCTCGATCTCGTCGTCGCTCATTGCCTCGATCCGAGCGGCGCCGTTGCGTGCGCTTTCCTCAAGCAAATCGTCAAAAGCGAGCGCAAGTTCCACTGCCGTCAAGCTCAGTTCCAAGTCAGTTTTCTTCGGATTGGCCATGACACACCTCAGAATCCGATCTGTAGCGGCTTGGGTGCAAGGCCAAGTCGCGCTGCTTCATCGTGGACGAAGATTCCCAGAAGAATCCGATCGACAGAGAGACCCGCGTCGGCAAGCACGGAATCAACTCGTGCCTTGAATTGCTGGTAAGCGTTTTCGCTCCAGCCGAGGTCGGCCGCTAGCTCGCTGGCGCGAATGCGGATGCCTGAATTACCTCGCTCCGAATGATAGACATACTTTCCAGGGTCACAACAAAACGCGTCAAAGAGATTCCGGACGCGCATTCGAAAATCGCGCCGTCGGGTGTTTAGTACCGATTCAAGGAGCGCAACCATGCTTGTAGTTTCCGATATGAAGGCCAACAAGGCTTCCCTGTTTATGAGTTGTTGTTCAGCATTCGGAACAGCATCCGAAGTATCAAACACATTCGCCTGGTCATCCTCATCCTCTTCTTCGCAGTCCTCCCCGCCCAATTCGTGAAAGAATACCGGCCTCCGTCGGCGTTTCTCGTCGATTAATTTTCTTTCGATGACTCTCCAGATCAGGGTAATTGGCCCACTGTTTGGATTGAGGTCGTACTCCCTTGGCACGATCGCCTTGAACGCTTCCTGAACTAGGTCGTCCGGTTCCAGATCGTAGAAGTCGTAGCGCTCGCAAAGAGTCACAGCCACAGCCTTGAATCGACGACGTAGACGGCGTTTTAGCTCCAAATCATACGTTAGGAACCGATCACCAAAGGTGTGGCCCATATTCTTGCCCTCCGTCCGGGTAGGCTACTATCTGCCAAGCTAAACGCACCAAGGTCTTGATTCTGCCGGTTCTCATAACGCATTGAGTTTAAGAGCTATTTGGACGCGACTGAGCTGACGACGGACTGGTGTGATTTTGCGCCATGTCGCGCTTTGTTCGGCGCGTGCTGTACATCACGCGCCTCGAACCATGCGAGCATATCGTGAACCAGCTCCGCCTGGTAGCCGGGGACATCATGGTCACGAATCCAGCGGGTGAGGGCGGCACAGAAGGCGTCCCAATCGGTGCCGCGGCGGTACGCCCGGCTCGCCCCGCCGACGCGCGGTGAGCTCGACCGGAGCGACGTCGATATCTTGCTGATGGCCGAACTCCTCAAACGCTGCGAACGCTGGGAGTGGTATTTCGCGAATGACAGCCCGTCTATCGAGGATGAGCGGCTATTCCGTTCCCTCAACATGGCGAACGCGGCGGCAATGCTTCCAGCGGGTGCTGATGCGAAGCTGTATGACATCGTGAGATCGGTGGCCCTATGGGCCAGCGCGTTTGAAACCCTCTACCCAGCGAAGAAAGACGCCTACAAGGGCGTCTATGCCGCGCCTAACAGCATCTTTTGGAACAACTCGGTTTGCTCCACGAAGAGGTACGGGGCCTACGCCGACAAGAGCGGCGCATTGTATAGCGAAGCACTGAGTGCAGCCGGCAATTGCATCCGCTGCCCGCCGCGATTGATCTCTTCAGGTGAGAAAGCCGAACGGAACGTTCTCGTATACGCCGAGCGAAAGAACATGGAGCCTCAGCTTGACCTCATATCGACGGAGCACGACCTCCTGAAGTCCGCGTAGCTCGGCTTCGATCGCCGTCGATCCCTCTAGGTCCCGCGCCGGCAGGCCGAACAGGCGATCATTCGCGCCCGACTTGCGGCGATAGAGATCTTCAAGGTAGGTGAATTCCTCTCGGCGCTGTTTCGCGACGCTTTCCAAGGCGGCGACGACACCATCTTCGTTTCCGTAGGCCTTGTACGCCGCGGCAACTTCCCTCGCCATGACCGGAAGGCACGAGCGCGTCCAGCTAGGCAGCGACAGCACATTGTACTCCTCCCAGCCTTCGTCCGGGATCGCTTCGTCCCGCTCGGTAAGAACGCCCGTGGACAGCCCTTCCCTCACTGTGACGCAGTACCTTTTCCGAAGTGGTCGGCCAAGCGAAAGAGACAGCCCGAAGCTGAGACGCAAGGCGTTCGTACGGCGGCCTTTCTTCGCTTTGTTCCTCAAACCGTAGAGGATCGGCGCGTTGAGGAGAAAGGCCGCGGATTGCTTCTCCACCCATCGGAGCCGCATCTCCCAGCTCGCGGCATCGTTCGGTCGATGGGCGACGAAGATCGGCTCGGCGTCGTCCGGGAACGATAACTGATAGCCTTCAGCGCTCTCGGCGCAGGTCCCGTCTGCGTTCCTGGCGATGTGGCGAAGCAACCTACTGATTGCGCGGTCGCCAGGTCCAGTCTGGCGGCGTGATTTTCCCATATTGACCATAATCCCCGACGTATTGCCTCAACTCGTCCTCGCCCAAGCTGATCATCCGCTTTCGCATATCGGCCGCATCCCGGCTCTCCATCAGCGCCCGTCCGATGCCCATCGTCAGCTTGTCTTCATAGACCTTCTCGACCTGCAGGGGCGACATGAACTCACCCAGCACACTGCGGCACTCCTTCAGCTTGTTGGTGAGGACGATCTGCACGTACTCCTCGACCGTTCCCCGGGTCCGGAAGTTGTAGATGGAGACGTCGCGTTCCTGACCGACCCTGTCGACTCGGCCGATGCGCTGCTCGACGCGCATCGGATTCCACGGAAAATCGTAGTTCACGATGGTACGCGCGAACTGAAGATTGAGCCCCTGACCGCCGGCATCCGTCGAGATCAGGCAAGCCTTCTTCTCGCTCATGAACGCGGCGCGCGCTCCGGTCTTCTCGTCCTGATCCTGGGCTCCCCGGTAGCCGATGACCGCGCAGTCCGGATGTTGCTCTGTCAGAGCCTTCATCAGAAGTTCGTGCGTCTTCAGATAGTTGACGTAGACGATGAATTTCTCGTCGCGCGCGAACAGCTCCGCCGCCAGATCGAGCAGGCGACAGGATTTGGCGTGATGCGCCGTGTCCCATGGTTGGCCCGTGTAGCGCTCGATGAATCCGTCCAGCTTCACGAGGTCCAAATCGTCGCGCGTTATCGATGTAAGATCCTCGACGCGCTTGCGCAGGGCCGTGCTCAAGGTGTGGAGGGCCGCAAGCGGATGGCTCGCCATTTCGCGCAGCACCAGCATCGCGATCAGCACGAATTGCGAGACGTGCTGCGCCATGCCGGACGCTCGAGACACTTTGGCCGCGGCACCCATGTGTCGGCTGTAGATTCCCTTCAGGAGCGCGAGTAATTCATCGTAGATGACCTCTTCGGCGGGTTTGAATTCCGCGATCTCGATCAGTTTGAAATTCCGCTTCGCGAACGGAATATCGGTCTCGCGGCGGAGCCTCCTTGTCATCAAGGGCGCCAGACGTTGCTGAAGGAGATCGTTGTCCTTAATGATGCGGTCGCCGGCCATGTGCTTCTCGGCGAAGAAGCGACGCTGACCAAGATAGCCCGGCTTCAGCAACGTAGCGAGATTGTACATATCGTAGCCGCTGTTGTGGATCGGCGTGGCGGTGAGAAGTACGCGACGACGAGCCCGCAGCGAGTAGACGAAGCGGAATCGAAGACGATCCGCGTTCCGGCAGTCGTGCGCCTCATCGACGATAAGCAGATCCCACATCCGCTTTCGAAGTATCTCGGATACCGCAGAGTCCTTGCCGGTGCCTTTTGCCTGATCGAGCGAGAGCAGGAGGACTGGAACCACTTCGAGTTCGGGGTACGACAATTCCCTGATGTCCAGGAGGAGTTCGCGCCCGAAGAACTTCGACAATTCTTCCGCCCACTGCGGCTTGACGTTCGCGGGAACGAGCACGAGCGCCGTCGCTACCGGATCATCCGCGAGGATTTCCTCGAGGACGAGGGCGGCGATGTTCGTCTTGCCCAGGCCGACCTCGTCGGCGACGATTGCCAGACCCTTCATGTCCTCCGCGACATGTCGGGCCGTCGCTACCTGATGGCGAAATGCAACGTGGGCTCCCTGCATTCGGCCGTGGCCGAGCAGGAATAGGTCCGGATTTCCGACGGCGACGTCGAACGATAGATTGAGCGCCTGAGCTGCGGCAAGGGCGCTCCCCTTTTCGCGACCAAAGGTGGCCACGTGGCTCTCCGCCGGCGATTGCGGTATCTTGGCGAGAGTTTCGTCCGCGGTCGGAACGCTCAACGTCGCGCCGTCGTCGATTTCGCGCTGCTCCGCCGCAGGAACGCTCTTGACGATGCTCCAGTAGGACGCATGGACGTCCAGCGCGGCGCCGGCTCTGACGTCCACTCCAAGCGACTGAAGGTCGCTGCGGACGATTTTCGGCGGGAATTCTTCGACCGCGTCAACGAAGCTCGGCAACGAGACGAAGTGCTCGCGTTCGCGCAGGCGTTCGAGAACGCGAACGTACGTCAGGATGCGCCCGAGCGGTGGACCTTCGGCAGTCATGACTCGGGGGAATCGCTCTTCGGTCGGAACGTCAGGATGGTTCTCCAGGCGCTGAAGTAGCCGGACAGGAGCTGCAGGCTCGAGAGAGCCAGAAAAATGAAGAGAACAATGTAGAATGGCGAGACGCCCGGCGCAGGTGCGTTGGCGCCGGCGACGCCCAGTCCGATGAGATGCAGAGCGCCTTCCGCCCCGTAGACGATGACAAGCACGACGAACGCCGGCGGCAGGAGGACGAGAAGCAGATAGACGAGCACTCCGTACGACCACAGCGACTTGAACAGTTTCCACTTCTGGTTCGCGATGAACGTGTCGTCGGAGCGCACGTCTTTGATCGCCTTCTTCAGATCCTTGGCGTCCACCTGAACGGGATCCAGGGCCGACTTGAACAGTCCGACGCCGTTCGAAGATCCGTAAAGCAGCGCGAGCACCGCGAGCAACGTTTTTGCATCCTCGTCCATCGTTTCAAGCCGCCGGTATCTTGTACATGTCGTAGAACAGCTTCTGCAGTGCCTTGTCGGTCTTGATGACGTCGACGGTCACGGCGTCGATCCACATCCTATGGACCTCCCGATCCCAGAGATATGGACTTGCCATCCGCTTCGCGGGCAATTGCAATCGGATGTCCTCGACCAGGTACTGCGCGGCGCCGACGAAACGGGCGGAAGGTATGCGATAGATGCTCCCGCTGGCGGGAAGACCCTTTGAGTGCTTCTCGCCAGTCTGCTCGGGCTCGACGGTGTTGATGAGGTGGTAGAGCCGCCGCAGGGCGACGGGATAGATGATAGTCTTCCGGAAGCGCGCGATGAAATCCGAGGCGAGATTGGCGGCCTTGCGCTGCGTCAAGTTGAAGATCATCGCGAGGTCTTCGTCGTCCGCGAGATTCCAGTACCAAATGTACTGCACATAGTTCCGCAGCCGCCACAACTGAAGTTCTCGTGGGGTCACGAAAGGCTGCTGTCCGTTTATCCAGGCGCGGTATTCGTAGTCGGCCAGACCGCCGAGCCGTTCCTCGACGTAGGCCTGGAGGATCACCTGCCGGTCTCCCTTGCCTACGTTCGGAAATTTCTTCGACTTGCAGTATTCGTGACATTCGGGAGGTATGGCGCGTGCGATAGTTACGAGCACGTTCGGCATGTAGACCAAATCGGTCGGTATTTTCACCTCGAAGTACGCTTCGTAATCGGTAGGAACGGTGACTGCCTTCGCCATCAACAATTCTCGTGTCCGCTGAGCAATTGGGAGCCGTTGTTAAGCCCGTATAGGATACAATGAGAGTGCAACGCCTGCGAGAGATTTGAAAATATTTCTCGCTTTAAATGCCTCGATTAGGTCGTACATCGAGAGTCACATCGGTTTCGCAAAAAGCCCTCCTCGTGGATGTCGAAGCCACCCTCTCGGGCACAAGTTGGAGGACCATTCTTCTTCCCAGGCGCGTTCGCAATCGTCAACCCCACGCGACTTCAGAACTTCAGACGCGAGGAGGGCTTTTTGCGACACTGATGTGACGTTATCCCAGTAACGGGTTGACAGCATCACACATCTGAATGGTGGACGGTTGTGAACCATTTCACATACACTTAGACTGATTCCTGAGAGGCTTCGCCGGCTGCGCCGGTTCGCTCGACGACCCGGAAACTGTTTTTAGAACGTCATAATTTGATCGATTTGGGGAAGCTCGCTATGAGGACGACTGCGACCTCCGACGACGGAAAGCTGCGTGTCACGACAATTGCGGGCACGCGAGCGGTCTTGATCGCCCTTGATATGGACGATGACGAGCGCAAGGGTCTCAAGGGATTTGCGATGCGGACAGGCAAAGCCGGTGCGCCCCTGCAATGGCTGACGGGCATGAAGGTATTCAAGTCGCTTGCCCCATCGACCGTACCCGCCGGCAAGTCGATGCATTTCACGACCGACAAAAATCCGATTCAGAGCTTTCTCTGGTCCGACTATGAAGCGATCCCGGCAACCGAGTACAGCTTCGAAGTCTCCGCCATGTTCGGCCAGCCCGGCAACCTGCAACAACGGCACGTTGCGTCGTTCAAGATCAAGACCGAGGCCGAAGATGACGGCCACCACGGCGTCTGGTTCAACAGGGGCGCGATCGCCAGCCAGGCTTTTGCCGACCATTTCGGCAATAAGTCACTGACCGATGCCGAGTACAACGACCCAGCCAATCAGGAAGTTGCGTGGCTGTCCCGCGGGCTCGTCGAGGCATGCTTGAAATATATCGACGAAACGCCCAAGGGCGATGCGCTTCGCGTCGTGGCATACGAATTCACCTATCAAAGAGTGATCGGCGCCCTGAAGGCAGCCATGAAGCGCGGCGTCGACGTAAAGATCGTGTATCACGACACGTCAGCGAACAATAAGGCCATTACGATTGCGAAGTTGTCCGAAGAAGAGGATGGCGAGACGATCCTCTTCAAGCGGACCCGTCCTCAGACGCCGCACAACAAGTTCATCGTACGACTGGAAGGCGGAAAGAAGCCGGTGTCAGTCTGGACCGGTTCGACCAACTTCACGGCTTCAGGATTTCTAGGACAGACCAATGTCGGCCATCTGGTGACCGATCGCGAGATCGCCGCGACCTATTTTAATCTCTGGGAAGGCCTGAAGGAGAATCCCGACCCGAAGGCCGCCCTCGCCACCGCGATGGCGCTTTCTGCCAATCCACCGAACTTGGTCGAGAAGGGCGTCACGCCGATCTTTTCCAAGCGGCCCGACGACCATTTGCTCGACTGGTACGGCGACCGAATAAAGGATGCCGCGACTAGCACCATGTTCACCGGCGCATTCAGCGTCGATCCGAAGATTCTTGCGCCCATCGCCACCCATGGGCCGTCGATGCGGTTCATATTGCTCGAACGCCCACCGACCGAAGAAATCAATCAGGCTGTTCACGACAATCCGGCCGATGTTTCCGTCTCGTATGGCGCCATTCTAGGAAAAATGCAGCGCAAGGAACAGGTAGAGCAGAAGACCGGCAAGGGCGCGGACGGAGAGCCAAAGAAAAAATGGGTTCCGATCCCGAAGTTCGACATCGAGAAGTGGTTCGTGGATGAAGAACTCGAGCGGCAGAGCGGCGATGGCTTCGTCTTCTTCATCCATACCAAGTTCCTTCTGGTCGATCCTCTGTCGGACGACCCGCTGGTGTGTACCGGCTCCGCCAATTTCTCGGGAGCATCGCTGAAATCGAACGACGAAAACATGATCCTCGTTCGCGGCGATACCCGCGTCGCCGACATCTACGCGACGGAATACGACCGGATTTTCCGCCACTTCTATTCGCGAGATATCGCCAATTCGATCGCGAAGGAGGGCAAGGTCGTTAACTTCGCGCTGCTCGACGAAACCGACAAATGGAGCGACGAATACTTCGCCGCGGATAGCCCCAAGAGTCACCGCCGCTTGATGTTCTTCGCCGACCGATCGAAGAGCTGGTCAGACAAGGCGCCCGGCGACGCGAGTCCGTTCTCCGCTACCTCCCCTCGCGGCGGTGCATCCAAGCCTGGTTCTTCCAAGAAGACAGGGAGAGGCCGCAAAAAGGCCGTCAAGAGCGCTGCGGTGAAGAAGAAAACGAAAGCCGCTCGCAAGCGCGCAGCCGCGGTGAAAAAGAGCCCAATGAAAAAGAAGAAAAGCGGGGTGAAAAAGAAAAAGACGGGTGCGAAAGCTTCGCGCGTCCGCGAGGTTGCCAAGCGCAAACGATCAGGCGCTTAGCCTACATGCGATAGACACCTCCGTCGCAGCCCCGGTCGCGCCAAACCCGGGTCGCGCCGAAACGGCAAATTCGACGATACGCCAACGAGGCATGTCACACTCTGAGATGGGACGGCCGTGAGGGCCAGGCGGCGAGCGTCAGACATGCGCGGACTTGAGCTGAACGCAGTTCCCACACAGCGGGTGAAGCGCCAATTTGCCGGCATCGGTGAGAGCGCAGCGGAAAAATGGCATCTTGGCTTTCGCTTTGATCGGCCGCTAAACTGTGACCCCGCGGAGAACACTGGTTTGACGATGTCGCAACAGAATCCTAGTGGATTGCTTTCATTGGGTCGATGGACGATCAAGGCGTGAACGAGGAGCAGATTTTATCTAAGCGCTTCCATAGCAAGCCGCAGCGTCTTGGGAATGCGCTGCGCTCTTCCGCCTGCGACAAACGCCACACGCACACGCGCCATAACTAGGAGATCGCTTCCGCGCCTGCACTCCTGTAGCAAGTCAATTGACGCGCCCCTCACCTCTTGTGGGAGCGTGACGACGTCAAGGACGTCGTCCAAGACCGCCGGCTTTAGAAAATCGATTGTCATCGAACGGACGACGAAGGCAAAGCCGGGCGCATCGTTTCGAGCTTCTTCGAGCAGTGCTTGCTGATTGGTTCCGAGCAGGCGCAAGTAATTCGTTCTGCCGCGCTCCATGAACCGCAAAAAATTTGCGTGATAAACAATTTGGCCGGAATCTGTATCTTCAAAATAGACCCGGACCTGCATGTGATGGCGTCCGCCGCGAATTTGACCGTCAAGAGTGGCTGTCACGGTGCGGTTCCTCTGCTGCGCTTCCGGAACCATTGTCTTGCACAGAGGCGCTTTTCTGAGCAAGCGGCAAAAATCTCGAGCTTGGCTCCTGCAGTCGGAAGCTCAGCGCCGCCACATGAATGCCGGCATGCACTGCGCGCGATATCGATGGCGCCGCTAGTCGGGCACGCTGAGGCCAACCTGCTCGTCGACTACTTTTGGCTGCGGCCGGGGCAGCTCGATCTCCACATTCAGCGAATTGGCGAACGCCATTGTTTCAGCGACGAGCGCATCGAGTTCGCTCTTCCAGTCATGCATTGACGTCCCCCCGCACGGGTCGGCCACGCTAACCGCTGATTGCTTGCAAGACCCGAGTTCGTTCGAAGCGATATGGGATTGCCGGAATGCCGGCCACCCTGTAAACGATCCCGGCACGCCGTCCGGCCGCCTTTCAGCGATTGCCCGCGGCGGGGGCCTGTAGCTCAATGGTTAGAGCCGGCCGCTCATAACGGTCTGGTTCCTGGTTCGAATCCAGGCGGGCCCACCAGCCTCTGTTATATATATATTATAATATATATATGATGCCGGCGCCGGCGGGGACCGTGCGGACACTTTGGGAACGACTCGATTTTCTTGGATCGGCAAAGCCATCGATCCGGTCAGCCCAATGCTGCATCAGCTTGGTGCGCAAGCCGATCAGTGCCCGGTGCGCGCTTGAAGATAGTGTCTCTAAATGAGAGATGCGAAAACTGCGACGCGGCGCGCCTTATGGGAATTGGCCTCAAGGTAGCTAGGGCTGCAGGCTCGACCAGGCGTGCGCCAACGGCGCATCGCCTCAATTGAAAATGGCACGCGGAGAGCGTGAGCATAGCGACCCAAAGGGCACGCGGGTCCGAGTGCAGCGACGTATTTGGCTTTTTCGACCACGCAAAAAGCCAGGGCAAACACCGGATGGTCTGGGTTGATGTTGGCGAGACCGTAATCGCCGCTCTCGTCGATGTAGACAATGTATTCGCTGAAATCCATTTGCAGATAGTAGCCCGAGTCGCCGCCGCCGCCAGCTCAAGTGGCTCATAAACGGCCGGCTTTCACTAAACCGATCATCCACAGCCTGGCCGGGCAATCTCCTCAAATTCGCGCTTCTGGTGTAGTGTAATCTCATGGAATCACTGCAGGCGCAAACGAGAACCGGGGGTACCGCGGGGCGTGAGCTTCTTTGCAAGTGGACGCGTCCGGTCATTCTGCCGGCAGTCGCGGAGCGACGAATTACCGTTGGCAAGAACCCTGTTACACAGACCGTTTCCCCCAGACCACGGCATCGGCACAGTTTTTCGATTCGCAGCATCCTGGACACGACCTGGTTAAGCTCGGGCTGTCGCCCCCTTCAACGAGATGCTCAACGTCCATTTGCAACACCAGTAATGTTTCGAGCATAGAGCCCGCCGCATGAAAGGTTCAGTTCAAGCTCCCCTCCCGCCAAAACGCGCGCCGAACTTATCGTCCGGCGCGGCGGCGCAGACGGGCTACGAGTACCAGCTCAACACGTCGGTTTTAGCGGCGCTGCGTTTGCTGCTGATTACCAAATCGGCAACGCGCATCACGTTGGAACCTGCAAACGAGGAGGATCTGGAGGCGGATCTGGCGCCCTCGCAGCTGGGACGAGTGGTACCGAGCGCAACCCTCGCAAACGGCTCTAGGCTCATTGTACAGGTCAAATTTCGCAGTGGCGAACCATGGTCCATCCAGGATTTCGATAATTTGCTGAATCACGGTGAAGAGCGAACACCCGCGAAGCACCACCTCGATGATCCGGATACGCGCTATTTGCTTGTCACCAATGCTGATGCC
Source organism: Bradyrhizobium diazoefficiens (assembly GCF_016599855.1). NCBI lineage: Bacteria > Pseudomonadati > Pseudomonadota > Alphaproteobacteria > Hyphomicrobiales > Nitrobacteraceae > Bradyrhizobium > Bradyrhizobium diazoefficiens. The sequence continues at coordinate 6,146,364 of NZ_CP067041.1, forward strand.
AAGGGCGCCGCGCGCAAGTTGCTCGTTTCCGATTTTGAAGAGCAGCCGGACGCTTCCGATTTTCCCCCTTCACTGAGATCGACATTACCGAATAGTCCCGAAGGTCGGGTTGCGATCTGGGGCGGAGCCTCCGAGCGCCTGATTGAGTTCGAGATTGGCGAGATACTGGCGGATCTACTTCGTGTTCCGTATTCTCGTCAGACCGACTGCCGCAAGCAGCTGCGAGAGGAAGCGCGGCGTAGAATGCGCGGAAGCGTCCCGGGCGTGTGGACGCGCGATGACCTGCTTGCGACGATCCGTGCTCACGGAGGATATTTGGCAAGCGCAGCGGAGCTTGTGGCATTCGTCAAGCCGTCGAACTTCGAGCAGATGGCCGCGCTCCTGCAAAATAAAAACGCCATCGTGATCACGGGACCATCCGGGACCGGAAAAACATTGGCTGCGCTCGCACTTTGCGACCTGATGCGCCAGCGCAACGGGCAGCTTGAAGTCGTATCGATTAATCCCAATGAAGATCCTGCCGTAACCCGGCGTTTTATGGACACCGGCCCAACCCTGTTTTACGTCGAGGACCCGTGGGGGCAGTATAGCTTGAGACGCGGGGCCGAGGCATGGACAGAACAGTTACCCCGGCTGCTGAAGGACGCGCGTCCGGGGCACCAATATGTTGTCACTTCCCGTAGCGATATGCTCGATCATGCCCGCGCCGACGAAGCGCTGAAGCGATGGTCGGTCGAGCTTAGCGCCGATCAATACAGTGGCGGAGAGCTCGCACAGATCTATGACAAGCGCATGGATTTGCTCGCCACCGATCTTCAGCCCAAAGCGTTGGAATTCCGGAAAGAGACACTCGAGACCTTGGAGACTCCGCTCGAGCTCGACTTGTTTTTTACGAACCTTGCCGATGGGCCTCAGCTGAAGGAAGCTGATCATGAATTTCTTCGACGCTTGCTCGGTTTGGCACATCGGGACGCGGTCGAGGGTGTCGTGGTCAAGTATCTCGATTCGATTGATAAGATCGGCCTGTCTGCAGTGATATGGGCTTTGCTTGTGGCGCGGGGACAAATCGAACGCCTTACGCTGACTGCGTTGCAGCGGCAATTGCGAAAGACGGATGCCCCGTTAGGCGATAGTCTGGAGAAAGCTTTTGACCGACTGGTTGCAACACGACATCTTCGGCAGCCATCACGAACAGTTTCGTTCGCACATCCGAGCGTCCGTGCCGGATTCGAGGCTTTTCTGAAGGAAAACTGGCCTCGAAATGAAGCCACCCTGCAGATTCTTGTTACAGCCCTCACTGGAATGACAGGAGGTTATCGCACCTGGGGCGTGGAAACGGCCGCGCATGTCCTGGACTCGGTCAACTCGTTGCGCGCGACGATTGAAGGGGCGGAAACGAAATTTGTGCCAAGCAAAGCAGATCAAGCGACGATAGACACCTGGCTCGAGGAATCCCTTCTTGCTCCTGACGCTGAGTTCCAGCCGCTACTGAAACTGGCGGCGGCGGTCGGCAGCGACGTATCAATCCCTTCTGAGCTTGCCCGATGGTTTTTGAAAGGAGTGCGGCGAGGCGGTGACTTGTTCATGGAGGATTGGAAGCCACCAGAGTTCAGCGATGCCTGGTACGATCGTGTTTCAGCCGACCCTCGTTCAGCACCGATTGCTGATCGCTTTATTCGCGAGCAACTGCCGCGGGATCATGGCAGGTATGGTCGTGACTTCGTGGTGAAGCTCGACCGAGTCGCGACTGGTCTCACGCCCGCCTTCCTTACTGTCGCGCGACAAATGGTCGGAACGGGGTTTGATTCAAATGTCGACGCAGTCGCTGCCGGCGCCATTCGAGACCTCGATGGGTATGAAATCGTACTGATGGAGGCACTCGACGACTTGGCAGCGATACAGCGTTCCTACGAACAAAAGAGCAAGGACGAGTGGCGCGCCATTGAAGATGGAGAGTACGACAAGGCCTACGAGGAACATTATTCCACGAGCAACGACGATGAGGGTTATGCATCCGGGGTTTTCATCGGCACATATATTTCGGTCATACGCGAAGCGGGCCAATGGCGAGAACTGGCGCGCCACGGCCGCTCATCTGAGTTTGCCGCATACTGGGCTCACGACGCAGCGCGATCGGACCCTCCTCCAACAGTTGACGAACTACGCGCCATATTAGAGACGTCCCGGACCGGTGGCGATGAGGCAGCCGCTTGGGAGGCAGCACTTAGATGTTGGGACAGATCCTGCGACACGATACTCGCTGAGCGGATTCTGGCGCAGCCGAGCGATGACCGACTGCGTCGTGCTCTCATCGGTTGCGCATGCGCTGCCGCCCCGGCAGTCCTAGTCGCTAGCTTCAAAGCCCTCGAGGTGTCACCGTCAGCATTCGTCCAGTTGCTCGTCGATGTCCATGCCGCGCAGGACAAAAAGGCCCCGGAACGGACCCGTTCGGTCTTGAAAGACTTATCCTCAAAAGCCATCGAAATCTTCAACGCGTTCGGGTCAGAGACCGATGCGCCAAGCGCCATCGGAAAGACGACCCTCGCCTTCCTGGAGGAAGCTGCTGTTCGAAGTTCTCCAGGCGCGCTTGCCGCGATTATCCCGATCATGATGGCGAGTGGGCTGAGGCCCGCGAGTGCTATCCGCCGCTGGGTGATCGAGAGCCAGGACCATGATGGCGCGACTGCTGCGACAAAAGCGGCGATTGCCACTGATGATCAGGCGCTGATTCGGTTGGCGCTCAGGCACAGCCGCGCTGACGCACGCCAAACCGCGCTCGAATATCTCGCATCTCTTGTGCCGGATCCGCTTCCATCCGAGCTACTTAGCCTTGCCGACGATCGGGGCAGCCGGGTTCGCCGTTCGTTGGTCGCTGCACTTAGCCAGCGACCACATCCAGATCATCTGCCTGTGCTTATGCAGCTGAGCCACGATCGATGGTCTGACGCGGATCCGCACTATGAAGAGCCAGAATCCTATCCGATTGCGCGCGACGCTGTCGCCGCAATTTCGCGATACGGGACGCTTTCAAACGAAACAGGCGTCGCCCTCATCAAGTTGGGCAAAGAAACGGCCGACCGGCAACTTCGCCGGGACGCATTTGCTTGCGCAAGCGAACTCTGTGGGCCAGAGATTCGGGGAGAACTTTGGGCGCTCACCACGAATAGAGAGCTTGGTTGGCCGCGGGTCGACGCCATGGACGCCCTCAGCACGGCCTCAGTGATTGAGGCGGATATAGTCGGAAAAATCACGGCAGAACGGCTGATGCGGTTTCCCGCCCCCTTGGCGGCCTCGGCCGTGGCGTTGGTGAGCGCACACTTGCCGGTCGGAGACGCGGTCCGACTCCTTGAGCAGGTCGGCCATTCCTATTCACATCGTGCGCTCCTCCTCGTTGGGGCGGTTGGGCTCGAGAAGCGTGACCGGGGCGCTGCTCTTGGCCTCCTCAATTTGCTTGACGCCAATCATCCCGCTCGAAGGTTGCTTGAATCCGGGGGGCTTCTGTCGCCTACCGCCTTAGACGATCTCGGCGATGTCCGAATTCGCCGATATGTTCGGCAATGGCTGAAAGATCGTATCGCAAAGAAATGATCCGCTATTAGGCATCGTTCGATGGCCCGAAGAACCAAACAAATGGCAGCACTATCGATATCCCGGGCGCTTGTTCATGTAATCTGTTGTGGCCTAGCAGCAATCTTGGGCCGCTACAGCAATGAACTTCAGGACTGGGGAATTGCAGCGCTTCAAATGAAGACTGAGAACAATGATATTGCAACTTCACGCCGCTAACCGCGAGTTGCTGAACGAGGAGCAAGAGAGTGGCCGAACGCAGAGATCAAATCACTGAGTCCGCATCGGCTGCTCATGTATTAGACTACACCGGGTGGATCCGCCGAGCGGACGTCTCGCTGCGATCTCACTATCCCAATCTCGTCACGCGCATTTTTGAAATCGCTCCCTACCAGTTTCGCATCGTATTCGATCGTTCGTTGCAGGATGCGGCGCGGGTGGACTTTGACGAGTTTCGGCCAGCCACTCTTCAGGCCGCCGTTTCGAATGACATTCCTGCGACGTTTATTCGCGAAATTCCAACGATCCTCGACAACCAACTAGCGCGTAACTTCGAAGGATTTCCGTTCAATACCAGTCAGCTCTTCAATTTGGTCGCGGGGCGATTTCCTGACCTTCCGATCGCCGGGATCCGTGACGGCGGCACGCCAATGACAATCACCGTCGAGCTCCGCTCTACGCTCGAACCGGCCCAGGAACGAGAGGTGCTGGATTTTTGCAATGACATCGGCGCTCCCGCGCCCTTCCGGCTAGAAGTGAGCAGCCGACCCACGAGCAACGCGGAAGACTTGCCCCCTCGCCCGCCGATCGGTATGGATGACACCCTTTTCGTGAGAGCGTTTCGGGTACGCACTTCTGCGCCGTCCTTTATCCGGGCCGACGAGGCATTTTGGTTTTCCAATTTGGATCGGATTTACGCGGGTGGTCTCTCTGTCGAGCAAATCCCCGGTATTGAAGAGGGAGACAGTCGGTGTTTCGTGGACGCGACGATCGGCGAACACGTCAATCTTCGCCAACTTTTGACCCTTTACGACACGATCTATATGAGCCCGCCGCTTCGGGAAGGGCACGAGGCTTTCCTTGCGAAACAAGGCCTTACGGAAAATGATATCCTGACCCTCATCGAGCGAGGCCGGCTTCGGATCATATCCACGCAAGCCGAAGAACGACTTAAGATCTCGTTTCTTTCCGAAGCGGCCGAGCGCGCACCGTCAGCCATTATCGGCCGTCGCACCACGGCCGCGATGTTGATCGCGGACCTGGTACAAACAGCGGAGGAATATCGGCTTCGCGACAGCAGTCACTATCCGGCCATTAGTGAACTCAGCAAGCTCTTAAGCAAAACAAGCGGAATTCGCGCCAACGAAATTCTGGAGTTCATCCTGTGGCCGGTGCAGGTAAGGCGCGCTGCAATTTGGCCTCTGCTTGAGCGTGGGTCGAAGGGTATCCCGCCGATCGGTCTGGGACCATTTTTTGCGACCTTCATCGAGAAGATTGGCAAGAAAGATCTCGAATTTGAAGCCCTTATGGTCAGCGAGAGAGTCCACATAGGACACGCGCTGGGGGCGACGGTATTTTCACCGCGCGAGGAGCCGGAGGGCCTCCAAGTTCTCGGCAATGCCATGGGTGACGTGCTGAATTTTTTCCGGTCCTTCAACATTCGAGTTGCTGCCGCATGGGTCGGAAACGTGGAGCGAAAAGAAGCACGCAAGTTGCTTCTCCCGCCGCTTCCCCTATTCGAGTTTGATCCTGAGATTCCCATTGAGGAAATACTTGCCGCAACTGATCGACCGGTCATGCGTAACCGAGGCCGGGCGCTGTTTAGCCGGCTTGTGGACATGACCGAAGAACAACAGGCCGACGAAATCCGCAACTTGAATGCGGCCCTTCGCCGTCATGGTCGTCCCGCCGGCCTCATATCCCTGGACAACCTGGATACGGGAATTTCGCTGGCGTCTCTTGCCTATGGTTTTATTTACCCGCCGGTTGCTGGATTGCGCACCTTGGGCGGCCAGTTGGTCGAGCTGGGCCGAAAACATCCGGTGATCGACAAGCTCTTTGAAGCGATTCAGGCTGATTTATTCCCCGCTGGCGTCAGCAAACGCGAACTCGACTTCCTTTCTAGTATCAGCCGCGTCGCTTTTATCAAAACGGTGAAGGTCTCGTAGCCCCGTCGTCCGGACAGGAGGTCATTGTGCGATGGCGCAGGCGCGATGCCTCGCGGTCACGCCAGCAATAACTGGCGTCAGACAGTGCGAGAAGGCGCGGGAGAGAATGCAACTGAAGAAAACGTCGGGAGAACGGATCGTAAAAAATCGTAGAACGTTCGTGCACAAAAACCGCACGCGACCAACTCGGAGAGGTGGCAATTGGAGAGAGCGGCCAGACCATTGGCGGCGTTGCCCACGGGTAAGGCGCCCTCCTACAGTTATCGGAAGGTCACGCAGATCACTGCCGAGCTAAGCGCGCTTAGCTCGACCGGGCAATTGCTTTGAGCCGGCATTCGAGCATGGTGCCGCAACATTGCAAACCGGACATCGAGCGCCAGAAGCGGTCGACCGCTGCGCGTCGTTCGAACTCGAGTTCTATCGGGCATCCGAGGCACTGGCACTCCCGTCGGAGGAGCGGTTTGCCGGTCCGGTGCTTGCGGCCGCAAAGGCAGGGACTCCGACCGTTCCGCAAGCGTCCGGTCGCCTTGTTGATCCTGGAAAGTCCCGCCGCGATCGGGCCGATATCGAACTCAACGGCGTCGCGATAGGCGGCACTGGCGCCGGTTTCGGCCGCCGCTTGCTCGGCGAGGAGCTCGATATCGCCCGCATCGCCATGGGAGAGCTGAGCGCCGGAAGGCCAAAGTCCGGCCTCCGCAGCGGTCTCTTGGCAAAGCAGGAACGCGTGAAGCTTCGTCCACCAGGTCGCCGCGGTCGCCGAGTTGATCCCCTGGCCGGCCCGAAGACCTAGGCAGAAGGAACCGTCAGCGTTGATGTGGCGCTCAGGACAAAACGTTGGCAGAGTTTTGCCTCTGACCCGTTCGTACACCGTCACCTCAGCAGCGAGATGCAGGACTTCCAGCTCGAACAACCGGGTGAAAGCCCCGCTGCTTCGCACGAGGACGGCGTCCACTTCGGCTGCGCGAGTGCCGATCCGGCGGAATTCGGCCCAAGGCGGAACAGTGTCGGCGATCGCGTCGAGGGCCACCGGCGCCAACCGATCGATCAGCGCTTCGAACGCGCAGCGTGCGACCGAGCGGCCGGCTCGCTGCGCATGATCTGGACGGCCGGAGACTGAGAAGCGCCGAGAAGATCCGAAGCGGTGTCGAACGACATTAATCGTCCCGTCGCGATGATCCGTCGGACCGCGGCGTCGGCAACCTGCTGGGCGACGACGCCCAGCCGGATTCCGCTACCCTCGATGCTCTGTTGCGTCCGCTCGGCATTGATGGTGGCCCGGCTGGCTGCGCACCGGACGCTGTCGTCGCCGCGATATCCCAGCCGGGTCATCGGCGTCGGACCATATTCCACGCCGATAGCCAGGCCGATCGCCGCATCGGAATCCACCGCGTCGAGGCAAAGGTCGAACGACGATCGCATGCCGTTGGCGCAAATTACGGCCTGTCGCACGGAGCCGGGACCGTCGTCGGTCCGCTCGCCTTCCGCCACGCAGCCCTGGATGCAGTCACCCACGAACCTCACGCGCTTACCGCCGAAGTCGTCGTTCAGGACCGAGTTGAGCTCCTCGCGGATGACATGGACCGTTCTCACTGCCTTTGTGATTTCGACCGCGCCGCCCTCGATGGCCTGATCAACGAAGTCGGTGAAGCCGTCGATGTCGGCGAAGATCGACGCCATGCCCATGCGCACGGAGTTCGCCGGCGAGAGATCCGCGAATTTGACGCTGGCGAGCGGCAGCTCCGGTCGCTTGAAGCGAAAGATCGGCTCGACGGCGTCCTGAGCGACCTCATCGACCCTGCGCTCGAGGCTGTCGAACGCGAAGCTCCCCACCGCGTCGCGGATGTAGGTCTCGTCGAGCACTGTCCGGCCGGCGGACTTGCGGACGGCGCCTGGCCGCGCCCGCTGCTGCGCGGTCTCGGTCAGGAAGATGCCCGCTTCGTCTTCGGCGGCGGCGAGCTTTGCCGCATGATTGGCGGGACGTCCGAGGAATAGTGTGTCCTTCTCGTGCGAGCGGCCGGTCGTCATGGCCAGGCACCTGCCATGATCGATTCCAAAGCGGATGCGGGACGGAAAGCCATGCGCTTGGCCGAGCCGTTCGGCGGCTTCCGAGAGCTTGCCCGCGAGAGCGACAGCTCGGGTGATCTGCGCCGCAGCGTCTCCGGCCGGCGACGTGATAACGGCGTGGAGCCGGGCGCCGTGATAGTCGACCCGGTCGCCGTCATCATTATCCACGACGGCGTCCCAGACACGATAGTGCATATTGAGGAATCGCAATAGCCTGCGATGCGAGCCCTCCGTTTCGGAGCCGCCCTCAGCGACAAGACCGTCGAAGTCCAGCAACTGGCCGTAGAGGTGAACGCCCTCGACGAGAAAGGCCTGGCGGATCGGAAGTCGACCGATCAGGCCGCTCTTGCGGACCGTGGTCTGGGCTTGCGCGGAATCGAGCGCGATGTTGCTGTCGACAGCCGGCACGGTCTTCAGATGCTCCCGGATCCTCGTCTTAGCCCGGTCCGCATTCCACGACATGAGATAGCCTCCTCAGCACGAATAGACGTCGAGCTCGACGCCATGCTTCACGTTCGCTTTCACAGGACCCCGGAACGTTTCAGGGGCGATGCCCGCTTCGACGGCAAGTTCCCGAAGAACCGGGCTAACGCGGACCTGACCCAGATCAGATGACTTCGCCTGTTCGTATCTGGCCGCCGTGTTGACGGTCGCGCCGAGCACGGTCACGGCGATCCTCTGCTCGGCCCCAAAGTCGCCGAACGCGACATCTCCGGCGTGCAAGCCGATACGGATTCCGATATCGAGGCCATTCTCCGTGACGTAGCGCCCGACCTCTTCGGCGATCGTCGTCGCGCATCGGATGACGGCGGCGGGCTCGACGCGCTCGCGTTCAGCGGTGTCGATGAACCAATAGGCCATCACGCCGTCGCCCATGAGCTTGTCGATCTGCCCGCCAGCCTTTCGGATCAGATCGATCTGGAGGGAACAGAGTCGATGAAGGTGAGATGCGACTTCACCGGAGTCCTTGCCGGTTGACCAGACGCTGAAGTTGGCGATGTCGCTGAAGAACACGATCGCCTTTCGGGGCTGGATCCGCGGAGTTTGTCCAGCCGCAGCGACCTTAACGAGGCCAAGCGCGTCATCGTCGGAGAACCGACGCAGAAGATGTTCCTGTTCGGCGACCGAGATGCGCAGCTCCGACCGCCCCTGAGTCGCCTGCGCCAACTTCATGTTCACGACGTCGGCAAGCGTCAGAACCCAGATGGTTTTCTCGGGATCGGTCAATCGCTCCTGAAAGGCGGCATCGATGAAGAACAGCCGGACCGGGCCGATGGCCTTGACGTCGGCAGTCCGGGCGCCGTTCTTTCCGGCAAGGACATGCAACAGACCCTGCTCGCCGAACATCTCGCCTTCGCCACGGAAGGTGACGCTCTGATCGTGGGCCCGGACTTCGACCTGACCACTGAGAACCAGCCAGCAGCCACTCACCCGATCCCCGCGGCGGCAGATCATGTGGTCGGGGTTATAGTCGTCGACCCGGCAGATTGGCTCGCGCAAGATCGCTGCCCGAATTAGGTCCGGCCTCGGACAATGCTGCTCGAGAAACCGCTCGAGCACTCGATCGACATTAGCGGCAAAGACCATGCTTGATTACCATTCCCGGCGCGCAGACGAGCCCGTCGGCTGATTCGCTTCCGCACCATCTGAAATACTGCTACTCCGAACATAGGAACCTGTTGCGGCGAGTCAAGGACGGGATATGCTGCTATACCGAACAAGTAAGGGCGAATTGCGTGGCTGACACCATTCGCGATCGCATTAAGGCGCTGAGAAAAAAGGCGAAATTAACCTTGGACCAGCTCGCCGACCGAGCCGGCTTGAGCAAATCCTATTTATGGGAGCTCGAGAACCGGGAGTTGCCCCGCCCGTCCGGGGAGAAATTGGCCGGGTTAGCAAGGGCGCTTGACGTGACCGTCGACTACTTGCTGGGCAACGAAAATCTCGAATCGGCGGAGGACAAGGCCTTCTTCCGCGAGTACCAGGCGATGTCGCCGGAAGCGCGCGCCCGGCTCCGCAAGCTAGCCAAGGCCCTGGACGAATAGGCCGCTCATGGACTTCGAGGGTTGGGGACCTCGGCGTTGGGCGAGCCATTTCAACCAGATGCTGAATCTGGCGAACCCGCCTGATCGATACCGTTTCGACATCGGTGCGCTCGCCATGGAGACGTCGCGCTCCCTCTTCCCGGAAGATCCCATCACCAAGGTCGGTAACGAAGAGCTCGATGGATTCGCAGGCGCATTAGTGCCGTCCGCGTCGAGGACCAGGTGGGGGATCGTGTACGGCGCCGGCCAGTCGAGGGGCCGTCGCAGGTTCACCATCGCGCACGAATTCGGCCATTACCTCCTGCACCGGAAGAAGTACCCCGACGGGATCCACTCCAGCGAAGCCGGCATCGACGGGCGGACCAGGCTGCAAATCGAAAGAGAAGCCAACGAGTTTGCCTCCTGGCTTCTGATGCCTCTCGACGATTTCAGACGGCAGGTGCCGCCGATGGGCAAGCCGGACTTTGACGTGTTGGGGGATTGCGCCGAGCGGTATGATGTGTCGCTAGTCGCTGCCATCCTTCAGTGGCTACGCTATACGGAACGAAGGGCTCTGCTCGTCGTCTCCGTAGACGGTTTCGTCAAGTGGTCGTGGTCGAGCGAGCGGGCGTTGACGACCGGGGCCTTCATCCGCACCAGCCGTGGCCCAATGGAGTTACCGCCGGCATCGGCGGCCGGTCGGGAACTGTTCACGCCAGAGGCCCGGACCGGCGTCGATCACCCGACCGGCGTCTGGTTTGACGAGCCGGCGCGCGAACTCTCGTTCAAAAGCGAGCGCTACGACGCGGCATACACCCTTCTCTACTTGGGAGACGATCCCGGCTGGAACCGCGTTGCGCGTCGGCACTCACTCTGAACAGAAGCTCGACATGCACTGCGGTCGAACGGTGGATCCAGGACAATGTCTTGTTCGAGCTCGGGCCGTTGATGGGAAAGCTGACCAGACATCGGTCGATCGTGGTCCATCCCAAGGTGAAGTAGATCCCGTCCGATCTTCAGGCACTCATCCTCATCCAATTCGACTTGTCGATCGGCTAAAACCGGCGTGCGATCAGCTCTGCCAGATCATCAAGATGCGGGGCGCAAGGATGTTTACTTTTTGAATAGAATTCGCAGGCGGGAAAACAATCCTGGTGTTTTCCGTTCGAGCAAGACCACGACACGCTCCGGAGGTAGACCGGCCCGGAACAACGTCGCCGACATCTTCAATGATCTGCGAAAAAACAACCGCACAATGATGAGGACGGCAAAGTTCGCGCCTACTTCTGGATCTTCGACGATCTGGTACATCGCCTGGATATCGTTTCGGCTGGGCACGGGCTCGAACGTTGGATGCGAATGCCACTCTCCGATGTAGTTGAAGCGACGATAGTTGCCGCCCGTTCTAGCAAAGAAATCCGACAAGAAAGCTTTGCTCTGCTCCGGATCCCTGATGAAATGCAACGTCGTACCGCCCGACCTCTGCACTGAAAGTTCGACTATCCGGAAAGTCTCGCCGCCCACGTGCTCGGCGACCATCACGCCGCCGATCTCGTTGCGTCGCCCCCGCAGCTCGCGGCGCAGAAGGTCAGTTATCTTGCGCGGTAGGATCAGTTCCACCGATCTTGTCCTTCAGCAACTCGAGCAACGTGGCGATCTCCGTGACCTTTTCCTGGTCCGACAGCTCGACGACTTCAGGCTCCGGCGGCGGCGGTCCGACATCGATCGGATAGGTATCGAACGACTGAGAAAACACCGAATCCGCGCCAAGGCCGATCGCATAGACCGAGTTGGGAAATCGAGACAGGTCACGATCGACCAACAGATCGATGGCGAACCGGGCAGCGTGGGCCGCGATCACGGAAACGTCCGCGTCGTCGGCGGTCATGGGTACGTCAATGCCGGTGCCAATCGCTTCGTACGGCCGATGCGATCTTCTCGGCGACGATCCCTTTTCGCCGAACCAGTTCTCGATGGCGCGCCGCATGAATGGCGGTGGTGGCTCGATCCCCGGTCGATACCTGGCGATCAGGCCGCCGAACCCGCCGCCGAATACTTCCGCCCAGATTACGAGCTTCTTCGCGGACGCAGCCACTACCGAGAGCAGATTCAGCACATTGGGATCCGCCGTCGCATCCAGCACGAGGTCGCATTCAGATATTTGTTTCAACATGGCATCGGCACTCTCGTTGGCCTCCTGCCCGCCAAGAGGCACGCGCCATTGCAAGACGTCGACCGACGGGTTCACGAACTGCAGACGTCGAGCGAGCGCCGGCACCTTGTGCACTCCGGCGTCCCGCCAATCGAGGTCGTTCCGGACCAGGTTATCGGGAAGCAGAATATCGTCATCGACGAGCACGAAACCGCCTACACCGGATCTCGCAAGCATGGTCGCCGCCTTGCTGCCGAGCGACCCGCACCCGATGATCGCGACCTTCTTTGCCGCGAGCACCGAATGAGCGGTGTCGAGACGCCTCGCTTCGGGCGGAGGCGATATGACAGCGACGTCCACGACCGTGCTCTTTTTTCTGTCGAGGAAATAGACCGACAGCTCGGAGCCCTGCACGATGAGACCATACCTTGCTTCGAGCGTGTTTCCGACGGCAGCAAACCCGCTGTCGAACTCGTCCAGGCTTTCCGTCGAAGGTGGCGTATCGGTCTCATCCCATCGGCATATCGGCACGCGGCGTTCGGTGTATTCGGGCCCCAACTGCGACGGGACGGTGGGATCCGTCCATTGCGTGCCGTCGGCCAGCGTCACCTTGTCGACCACATGCACGACGGATTCCTTGTGATAGAGGGACACAAGGTTGGCTTCGAGCGGAGCGCGCAAGGGAAGCTCGCCAAGCAGCGCGCGAAAGGCGCGCGTCAGAAGATATCGGTTATATCGGATGCGGAGGCTTTGTCCGAGGCTTACGACGTGACGCGAGGGCGCGTCGCCTAACTCGTCGCCTCCCGGATTCTCGGTCACGAGCAGCTTATGACAGCTCTCTATCAGATCTCTGCCGGTGTTGTTGGCGGTCCATGTGTCCGGACCGTATTCAAGGCAGAGCTCGCCTCCGGCACCGAATTGATGCTCCGACCATCTGGCGGTATCCCGGCGCGGAAACACTGACGGCGGGGTATGCGGAAACATGTCCGGATATTGGAGGTAGATCGGGTAAACCCGGCCTCCGGCTCCGATCTCGGCGTCGAGCACTAGACGAAGGCGATCGTCCAGCCGCCAGGCCGTTACGGCGAACCAGTCGACCTCCTGAGCTAGAATTTCGATTCCTTGCCGCTCCGTGCGGAACCGAGCGACGTCCGTTAGATACCAGCTCACGCAAAGCCGCCCGGCTTCGTCGGACCTGCCGGCCGGTCGGGGAAGCTCAGCGGCGCGGCGGCCGAGGATGCCGGCTTCAGAAGGCTTGCTCCCGCAGCGGTCTTAATGGCGCGCGCGACCGTGTCGTTCTTTCCGGCCATCCCGTTGAGCGCCGTTTCGTAGTCCAGGTCGCCGCGAATGCGCATCTCGCCGAAGAGCGCATGCACACCGTGACTCGATTTCGAGTAGGCGCTCGCCCCTATGGCGGTTTGATTGCCCTTGCAGCGGCCCTGCTCCTGCTCGGAGTTCAGGATTCCGCGACTGACAGCACAACGGACGAGCCCGCCCTTCATGCCGAGGCGCGTCACCGTGATCGGCCCGTACTCGAAACCAATCTGAAGCCCGAGACTGGAGGCGTCGGTGCCCATGTCCTTGAGACGCTTCAGCGCGATCTTGAAGCTGCTCCGCATCGCGGCTGCGCATAAGGTCATGCTGCTGATGGTCTCAACCGCGTCGGTCGTCTGCGCGGTCCCTTCGGCCAACACGCCGTGAATGCAATCCCCGATGAATCTGATTTTTCGGCCCTGGAAGTCCTCGTGCAGCACTGCATCCAGTTCCGATCGCAGGACGTGCAGTGCGCGCACGACATGTTTCGCGCCCGCGTCGGTTCCCATGTTGGCTCCGACATAGACAGTGAAGCCATCCAGGTCGCCGTAGATCGAGGCGGCATCCTGCCGCCGCGAATTCTTCACCGACAGAGTCTCGATATCCAGGGTGGAGAATGGAGGCGTATGGCCTGAAAATACGAAATCACCGATGGGATTGTTCTTCAGATCCTCAGTCCAGTCCTTGACGATACCGTCGACCGTCACGTCGAGGCGGGCGGCCTGCTGGCTCTTCGCAATTTCTTCGGCGTTCAGCGGCGTCTTGTCGACGTCCTGCGCTTCGGCAAGGCCGATCGCCTTCCGCGCTTCGTTGGTCAAGAAGATGCCCTGCGCGGAACCGCCGCCCGCGCGCTTGGCGGCATGGTTGGCCGGCCGTCCGAGAAAGAGCGGCTCGCGGTGACCTCTCCTTCCGTTGTTGACTGCGAGCGCCTTGCCCGTGTCGATACCGACCCGGACCTTGGCCGCCGGATGATCGGCGTCCTCGCCGGTGCGCGCCAGGACGTCGATGATCAACTGTGCGGTCGCCACGGCACGACGAACGCGCTTCGCCTCGTCGTCGTATGGCTTAGTGAAAACGGTGTGAAGCCGCTGATTGTGGAAGTCGACGAATATCGATTCGACGGCGCCGATGATACGGTGCGCCGCGCGATAGTGCATGTTCAGGAAGCGGAGCGTGCGCTTATGGCAGGTCTCTCCCTCGACCGTTGTGACGTTCAAAATGTCCTTCAGGTTCAGGATATCGGCATACAGATGGACGCCATCGACGCGGTACGCCGTGTTGCCTGACAGCCCCGACAGGTCGGTTTCGCGGACGTATTCCTTGATCTCGATATCCTTGAGAGGCAACGAATCGATCTTCGCGTCGATCCGTTTGGTCGCGCGGCCACTATTCCAAGTACCCATGGCTATTCGGTATCCCCTGAAAATATCACCCGCACCCGAAGCCGGTGCGAAACGGTCAATTCCGATCATGTAGGTGTCGCTCGGCGAATTGCCAAGGACACCGCGGAGGCAAGATGCGCTGTTGCGCGCTCTCGGCCACGGCCTCATGTGCAAGGCTTGATGCCGCGCATTCGCTTGATCTGCGCGGGTCGGTGGGCGACGAGACTACCCGCCGTTCGTCCGATTCGTACGCCACGGTACCCAGCAGCCACACCTGCGCTCTAGATTTCTTTTTTGCTGGAGAGACTTGCGATCCTATTGCCCAAGAGGGATCGAGGTTCGGTGCGGAGGCATGGGCGGCAAGGACGAAAGGACTCGGATCGAGGCGTTGGGATCGCCAGATCGCACGGAAACGCCGCGGGACATGAAGCGCCGTCGCAAGAACCGTGGCATACCGCCGCCCGCGCCGTTCGATATCGATACGCTGCCGGGCAGCTCTAATTTGACGGCATTGGAGGCGGCTGCCGTTATCCGGCGCACGCCCGGAGCGCTGGAGCAGTGGCGGCGCGATCCGAACCACCCGCTGAAATGGCGCCACGTCGATGGCCGTCCGCTCTATCGTGTCGATGCGGTGCGCGCCTACCTCGCCGGATGCGACAAGGCCACTAAGCGGTCCCAGCCGCATAATGCTCGCGGAGACGGCCGAGCAGCTCAGCCTTGATGGGGTCGAGCGGATTCGTCCGCTGCAGGCGCACGACCTTGCCGATCCGAGTCGCGCCGACCAACTCCGCGATGTAATCATGGGCTGCTTCGAACGCCATCTTGCGGATGATCCACTGTTCGTCGTGATTGTAGACCTGATCGATTCCGCTTGGCTTTTGCCCAACACACAGCCGCTGGATTTCGTTGTCGTAGCCACACCGTGACATGATGGTACGCAAGCTGCGCCTTAAGTCATGCATGGTGAACTTGGCGACGCTGGCTTCCTTGACCAGGCGGTTGACCATCTTGGTGAAGCCGGACATCTGGCCGCCGGTCTTCGGTGACGGGAAGACATAGTCGGAGGTTGCCCGCCGGAAATATTTCGCGGCCGTGAGCACCTCGTCAACCAAGTGAGTCCGCGGCACATCGTGGTGAAGCCCCATCTTGGTCCACGCCGCGTCGAAGGTGATCCGGTCGTCCATGATGTGCTTGCGCCACTCGATCATGGTAGGCTCGCTGCGGCGCGGGCCGCCCAGCAGGCACATGCGTGCCAGGAGACCGAAAGCGCCGAGCTTGCCGGATGCATCCCAAACCTTGATGATTTCCTCATCGGTTAGCGCGCGGCCCTTCGTTCGGCGTCCGACCCTTTGCGCACGGGTTTCCTTTGGCGCGCGATAGCCTGCGAGCACGTTGTGCTCGACGTAACCTTCGCCGACGCACCATTCGAGGAAGGTATGCACGTGCTTGCGCAAGTCCTTGGCTGCACCGCGCTTGCCGGTTTTGGCAATCTTGTCGACCGCAGCCATGATCTGCCGTCGCGTCAGGTCCCCCACGCCGCTCTCGACGTGATCCTTGAGCCCGCGCCGCAGCGCCGACATTGCAGGCTTCCAGTTGACGACTTGACGTTCGGTCAAGGACGTCTGGTAGGGACCATCTTCAACAATTAGAATCGCCAGCGTGGTGCGCTGCTTCTCGGCTGCCTGCTGCCGCCGCGCCTCGCGCTTCGCGTCGTTCGGGTCCAAACCTTTGACGACCTCGCCTGCGGCGATCGTGGCGGCCTTGCGTGCGGCCTTCTCATTATATTTGGGCCACGCGCCCAGGGTCTTGCGCTGGGTCCCCCGCACACCCGGCTTGGTGAAGAGGTAGACCCAAGTCCGGCCGCCGGTGGCGCGCATGCGCAAGGCGAGGCCGGGCAGCTTATCGTCGTGGAGATAATGCTGCGCCTTACCCGGCGGCAGCGTTGCGTTGCGGATCACCGCATCGGTGAGTGTCAGCTGGTTGGCCGGCTCTGTCATGATTCATTCCTCTCTCTTTGCCCCGGTGTGCCCCGCAAGAATGGCGATCAGCCTCGAACAGAACCGGGTCTCAGACCTGCCCCGTTTTTGTGCCCCAAGGGAAAACTCGCTGCGGGCACAACGGGGGCATACAAAATGTAGTAAAGGCCAGCTATGGCCGCCTATGGTCTCACAATACCTTAACAGCCGACAAGCTCGAGGTTTTATACCTCACAACTATGGTTGGATTTGGTTGGCTAAGGTCTACAGATTGTGGTTCACACGGGAGAGGTCCAAGGTTCGATCCCTTGTGCGCCCACCATCCATCATCCTGAAGCCTGCCGGTTGCGGACGATCCCTGATGCGGGGCGGCGTGTGTCGCCCGTCCCACCGAAATGTCGAAAACAACCCCATGCACAGTAGCCAACGTCAGTCGGAGCAATTTGTTGCGCATTTTCCGAAATTGACTTGCGCCGTCGGGCAAAACAGTAGCATGATATCATCATACGAAGAGCCCCGGTGGAAGATGAGCTGGAACGAAACCGAGATTCTCGCCGCACGCCGCAAGATAATCAAAGCTGCGCAAGACATGCTGGTTGGAAATATCTCCTACCTCGAGGGCGCGCGTAAAATTGTTGCAGCTGGACCGACAGCACGCATCGATGAGTGGGACATCGACCTGCTACCCTTTGTCGGCATCATTTCCGAGACGGACGCGCTACCGTTCGGTGAGGCGAGAAAGCATTGGCAGGCGGCTGCGCTCAAGGCTCTTCAGCCGGAGATCGACCGAAAAGAAGCCTGGGCTCGGAGTTTCGGCGAAGGTCATTGCAAAAACCTGATCGAGCGCTTTTCGGCATGAAGGCAATGGAAGCCGTCTAACGCCTCGGCAAGCTACAGGACGATTTCCGCTTCGCCGACGACACGCCCTTCTGCCGTTACGGACCAACGCATCCTACCCGATCGACAAAATCTCGATCTCCTGCGCGCCCGCCCCGACGACGTCACCGACGGCCTTTCCCATCAGCAGCTTCGCGATCGGCGATACGAATGAAATCGACCCGGCCTTCGGCTCGGCTTCGTCCTCTCCAACGATACGGTATGTCTGCACGCGGCCGTCGGCGCGGCTGAAGGTCACAGTGCTGCCAAAGGCCACCGCCTCATTCGACGCCGGTTCGGGAAGGAGTTGCGCCGTGCGCAGCCGTCCGGCGAAGTAGCGGACGTCGCGCAAGGGTACCGCCGACTGCCGGCGCTTTTCGTTGACGTCATCGATGGTTTGTGCGGCTTCATAAGCCTCGCGCGCGGCTTGAAGCTGCGCCTGCAGCGCTTTCAAGCCTGTCTCCGTCACGAGGTTCGGATGCGGCGAGATCGGGCGATCCGGCAACAGCGTTTCGGCAGCCGTCTCGGCGCTCTCTTCTTTGGTAAAGGCGACGCTCAATTCGAAAATCCTGTCGAACATTTGGCGGGATTGTAGCAGGCTTGGAGCATGATGGAGTTAGGTTCGATCGATTGCCCAGGGGACACCTCTCCCCGGCGGGGAGAGGTCGGATTGCGGAGCAATCCGGGTGAGGGGGCGCGGCGTGCAGTGAGACTGTTACCCCTCACCCGGATCGCATCTTTCGATGCGATCCGACCTCTCCCTACGGGAGAGGTGTTCGGAGATCTTGGCTCGCATCGATTCAACCAAATC
The DNA here is from genome assembly GCF_016599855.1 of Bradyrhizobium diazoefficiens. NCBI lineage: Bacteria > Pseudomonadati > Pseudomonadota > Alphaproteobacteria > Hyphomicrobiales > Nitrobacteraceae > Bradyrhizobium > Bradyrhizobium diazoefficiens. Next base: position 6,164,698 of record NZ_CP067041.1, read on the forward strand.
TCACTGAGCTTTATATCTCAAGTTCGACGAAACGGCGCAGCTTGAAGACGAGGTCGGGGAGGGCCTGCCGGAACCGGGTCGCGTTCTGGAACGTGGTCGAAAACGGCGCGAAGGTGATCATCGCGTTCCAATGCCGATAGCCGTAAACCGTCACCGAGACGCCGGATGCCGGAAAATCCTCGATCTTGCGCAGCTCGCCGAGCACGAGATCGGCAATCGCCTCCGCCGGCAGACGTCGCTTGCCATCCGGCGTCAGCGATTGACCGGCAGGCGCGACCGGCTTCGGAGCCGCCACCGCTTCGTCGGATGCATCCTGCAGCTTCGGAGACTCCGCTTCCGGGATTTGCGCCACATCTCGGATCGGTGCGGCCGGCATCAAGTCAGCAAGCGGCGGCGGGCTGGCGGCCTCGGCGCGCTTGTGGCCGCCCAGGATGCTGCTGATCATGGCAACTAGGCCAGCATCCTTTGCATCGTCACTCATGACAAATTCCCCCCGGCGTTGGCCCAGTCTAGCACCGGCGCCGTAGACCGCCACGGGGTCAGCGGATCAGATCGAGCCATCGCTGCTGCATGGCTCAAAACCCAATCCACCGCGGCGCAAGACGGCGAGCACCTCGTGCCGCGGTAGGCTCGGTCACTGCTTCTCGAATGGAATATATTGCTGGTACTGCTTCGGCACGGAGCTGCGATAGCGCGCCGGCACCGTGCCGGTGTCGATCGAATGATCGATCTCCTGCTGCCGCGTCATCTTCTTCCTTACCGGCTTCTTCGCGGCGCTCTTCTTCGTGCTGGCCGGCGGGGTCGAAGTGTCGGTGGTCGCGGCGGGGGTAGTCGTCGCCGCAGGCGCCGTGGTGGCGGCAGCCGACGGCGTGACACCTGCGGCCGGCGCGCTCTGCGCCAGCGCGAGCGGTGTTTGGATGACGAGCACCAGTGCCACAGTCGCGGCCAGCAAATATGATTTTTGCATCAGAACCTCCAAAATGCCTGATCCCCAATGACGGAAGCGTAGTCCCGCGGGATCGACACGTGCAACTAGCGCCGAAGGTAGACGGGACCCGGGCCGCAAACTGTGGCGGGGATCACATTGCCCATGACGAACGCTTCGCCGTTAGGTCGGCGAAGCTGACATTGCTTCAAGCCGCCGACGTCGATGACGAGAACGTTATCGCGTACCAGCGCGGGAAAGATTTGCAAAGCGCATCCGCAGCTTGATCGCAACGCTCGCTCACGGAACCGCATCGATGCCGCGTGATGTGTGAAGCAGCTCATTGCGACGCCGAATTCCGCACTCTAGCCTCACCTGCATATTTCATGACGAACAACTTTAGCTTTAGTTGCTTTCCATCGTCACTTTTGATGGAGGTACTTTATGAGCAGTCGTCACGCTATTACGCCCCGCGGTCTGAATGCCACCCGCTCGCCGCTGTCACAAGGCCGCTTCGGCCGCATGTTCCGCAATCTGACGCCGGCGAAATTCGATCCGAACGAATCCGACAACATCGGAAATCTCGCAGCACTCGCCGACAACATGGTCGGCGATTTCGACGCCCCCAAGGACAGCCCCGATGCCGAGGAGAGCGGAATTCCCGCGCTCTACACTTATTTCGGCCAGTTCATCGATCACGACATCACCTTCGATCCGGTGAGCTCACTGACCAAGCAGCAGGACCCGGACGGGCTCGCCGATTTCCGCACGCCGGCGCTCGATCTCTACGGACGCGGGCCGAACGACCAGCCATACATGTACGACAACAGCGGCAAGTTCCTGCTCGGCGAAAGCTTGACCGGCACCGGTGTATCGAACGCCTTCGACCTGCCGCGCTTTAAGGGCCGCGCGCTCATCGGCGATCCCCGCAACGACGAGAACAGCATTGTCTCGCAGTTCCACGGGCTGATGCTGCGCTTCCACAACCGCATGGTCGACGACAATGAAGGGCTGTCCTTCGAGGACGTGCAGCAGCGTGTCCGCTTCCACTATCAATACGTCGTGCTGAACGACTTCCTGCCGCGCATCGTCAATGCCGGCGTGCTGAACGATCTCAGGACCGGCGGCCATTACGATCGCAGCAAGCTCGCCTACTATCACTGGAAGAACTTTCCATTCATGCCGGTCGAATTTTCGGTCGCGGCCTACCGGCTCGGGCATTCCATGATCCGGCCCGGCTATCGGCTGAATGATGCCGACAACATGCTGCTGCAGATCTTCCCGACCCCAACAATCCCGACAACAACGCGCTGACCGGCTTCCGCGCCATGGGTCCGGGACGCGCCATTGACTGGGGGCGCTTCATCGACATCGACACGCGTGCCTATGGCGTCGATGGCGACAGCACCAATGTGGACAACAAGCGGCGGCTCCAGTTCGCCTATCGCATCGACACCTCGCTGGTCGATCCGCTGCGCAAGCTGCCGCCGGAGGTCGCCTCCAATCCGTCATCGCTGGCGCTTCGCAATCTCGAACGCGGCTGGCGGCTTGGGCTGCCTTCGGTTCAGGCGGTCGCCAGGGCGATGCACCTGACGCCGCTGACCGACGAGCAGATCATCATCGGCCGGGCCGTCGACACCCCCGGCGCAGGCGATCCGCAAGTCCCGATCGCGTCGATCGCCAACGGTGCGTTCAGGGGCAACTGCCCGCTCTGGTCTATATCCTGGCGGAAGCGCGCCAATTCCAGACCGCCGTCACGATCCCGGCCACCGGTGCACCGGCGAGCGGCATCAACACGCCGCAGCTCGGTCCGGTCGGTGGACGCATCGTCGCCGAAGTCTTCCTCGGCATGATGTTCGGCGACACCTCCTCGGTGCTGTCGCTCGACCCGAACTGGGCGCCGGTGACCGGTCCCGATTTCAAGCTGAGGGATCTCGTGACCTATGCGCTCGGCCAGGGCGCTCCGCTGCATTGAGCTTGAGGCCGCCCGCATCGCGCCGGCGGCTTTGTGATCGACCTCTCGCCGATGGGGAGAGGTCGGAGGGCTCGTCATGATGCTCGCCAGGCCTCACAACCGGATGCGTCCACGATCATCGGCGTTGCATGCACCGCCCGAAGTGAAGAGACGACGCCGTGGCCACCGCGGCCCGGGAGCAAGGTGTCGCGGTCCCAATCATCATCTTTCCAGCTGTCCCAGCAACGCCTTTGCGTGCACCAGCAACGGCGCCTCAAGGCCTTCGGCAAACCAGCCATATTTGGCGGCAAGCAGATCGTGGGCTTCGGCGTAGTTCTCTCGATCGCGCCAAAGTCGAGCGAGGTCCAGTGCGGTTCGCAGCTCCCACAACTTCGCGCTCTGACCTTGGGCAACACGAAGCGCTCGATCGTAGCTGGCTTGGGCCCCCGTATCGTCGCCGGTCGCGCGCAACAGGTTGCCCTGCAATCGATGGATCTCGGCTTCCGCCCAACGCTCTCCTGTCGCGTCGATAATGGTGAGGGCATGAGCCAGTTGATCAAGCCCTTTTTCCGGCTGTCCGGCTCTTCCGTAGGTTTCCGCCATGGCTGCGAGGTAGGCCGGGAGACCCAACCGCGAGCCAATGCCGGTGCATAGGTCCACCCCCTCCTGGATAAGCGCCACACCCTCCGTTGCCTTTCCAGCACCGCCGAGGCACCAACCGCGCATGATTTTTCCAGCTGCCAGCCACAGAGGAAAGCCTTGTTCATTTGATATCGCGATCACCTCATCTGCAGATCCCAACATTGCTGATGTCGGCCGTTGTATGGGCATGTCGATGAACCAGTTCAGGTATAAGGCCATAGCCTGCGTAAACGGCGACAGCGAGCGCGCCTCCATCAATCCGTTATCGCGGTGCTCACGAGCCTGATCAATATGGCCAAGGCACAACAACGTCCTCGCGAGCTTTAACGAAACGAGAACAAAGGTGTCTTCAGGAACTGGCAGAAGTTCGCGAAATGACGAGTCCCATAAAGCCAGAGCTTGTTCGTGCAAGGGACGCGCATCAGTAAAGCGCCCTTGCCAGCAATACACGTTCCCGCACGTGGTCAAGCCGCCCACTCTTGGAAGCGGCTGGTCTTGCATCTCGGCCACGCGACGAATCTCGTATGCGATCTGTTCCGCTTGCTCGAGCTCTGCGCGAACAAAGCGAAACACGAACTGCCCAATCAGTACTGACCACAATTGCAAGGGAGGGGTCGACGGATGACACAGCTCGCGTGCGCGCGCGTACGCCTCGCCGGACTCCGGGGCAGCATATCCCTTTGTCGCCTGGAGGGCCTGACCCAGTGCGATTTGCAGACTTAGTTCGTGCTCAGCGCGCTCACTCGCCTCCCTTACCTGCGGGAGGAGAGCCAGGCCCTTCCGCAACTGTGCGGCAGCCTCTGTCATCGCCCAGCGCGCCATGGAGTTCTGGCCGGCCTTTAAGTAGTAGGTGATGGCTTTTGCAGTCAGACCGGCCTCTGCGCAATGCCGCGCTATGAGATCCGGCTGTACTACGACGATGTCTGGAAATTGCGTTTCAAGCGCGTCAGCGATCCTGCCATGCAATTGTTGGCGTCGACTACGCAGAAGCGTATCGTAGGCCGCCTCCTGAACGAGGGCATGCTTGAAAGTATATTCAGCGTCGGGAGGCTCGCCACGACAAAGGATCAATTCAGCGGAAACTAGCTGCGACAGTGCGTCTTCGAGCTTCGATCGAGGGATCGAGGCAACAGCACTGATCAGTTCGTACGAGAATTGACGACCGAGGGCAGCTCCGAGCTGCGCTACCTCACGTGTGGGCGAAAGGCGATCGAGCCGTGCTAGTAGCGAGCCACGCAGTGTAGTCGGGATCCCCCAGCCAGTTGTCTTGTTTCCGTACCTGCCGGGTTCCGAAAACACGCCACTCTCGAGAATCGTCTTCGTTAGCTCCTCGACGAATAGCGGCACACCGTCGGTGCGCTGGACAATTTCTTCGCAGATCTCCCGGGGCAACATTCGGCCCCCATTCATGCCGACCATCATTTCGACATCATCGCGCCCGAGGCGGTCCAGGGTGATCAGCGTTACGCCCGGAATGTCGATCCACGGCGGCACGAACTCTGGCCGGAACGTAATGATTGCCAGACCCCGGAGTGCAGTAATGCGCTCGACAAGTAAGTTGAGCAATTCGCGCGTCGTAGGATCGCTCCAGTGGACGTCTTCAACGACCATCAACACGGGCCGTCGTGCGGCTAGGCCTTCAACCTGTCCTAAAAGGACCTCAAGCGTTTTCTCCTTGCGCTTTTGCGGGGTGAGCGTCAGCCGCGCATAGCGGTCGCCCATGGGGATGGCGAGCAAGTCGGCCATGAGTGGAATGGCCGCATTCAGGTCGCTCGTAGCGTAACCTATCAGTGCTTCGAGCTTACCTAGTCTCTCCTCGTCGCTATCGTCTCGCCGGAGCCCCGCGGCTCGTTCGATCTGGGTGATCGTAGGATACAGGGCGCTATCCTGATGAAGAGGCGAACAGAAAAAGCGCAGATTCGTATGAGGCCCACTGCCGGTCCACTCCAATAGGAACTGCGCGATACGCGATTTTCCGATGCCGGACTCACCCGACATGAGGACGACGCAACCGTCGCCGCGCTTGGCCTGTTCCCACCGGCGCTGTAGCAGTGCGATCTCTTGCTCGCGACCAACGAGCGGAGTCGTGGCCGCGTGCATTGCCTCGAAACGGCTTTCAATCGAACTCGGCCGCACCACGCGGTAGGCGTCAACCGGCGCACCAAATCCCTTCACTTCGACGCCGCCCAATTGCTCGTACTCAAAGAGGCCTGCGAGCAGGTGGCGCGTCTGCGAACCAATGACGATTGTGCCCGGGGCGGCTACCGCTTGGAGGCGCGCCGCAAGGTTCGGCGTCGCGCCAACAACAGCGCGCTCTTGGGCTTCCCCGGCTCCGATGAGGTCGCCGACCACGACTAGGCCGCTTGCAATTCCGACCCGCACTTGTAGCGGCTCATCCGAGGGCAACCGAGCAACCGCCTCCAAGAGCGCCAGACCAGTTCGGACCGCGCGCTCGGCATCATCCTCATGCGCCTGAGGATACCCAAAATAAGCGAGGACTCCATCGCCCATGTACTTGGCGACAAAGCCATCGAACCGGCCCACGACATCGGCAACGCACCTCTGGTAGGCACTCATGATTGAGCGCAACTCTTCAGGATCGACGCGCGTCGAGAGCGCTGTCGAGCCGACCAGATCCGTAAACATCACGGTCAGGAGCCGACGTTGGGCATCATCCTGCTTTGGCGCCGCGGCAATGGCCGCCAACATCTTGCGCCGATGCCCCAGAGACACGCCCATCTTATCGAGATCGGCATCGGTGAGATACCGAAGCATGGAAAGATCAACATCATTCTCGCCAAATCGCTGGACGTACTGTTCTAGTCCAATATCCGCCAGCCACTCTGCAACAGACTGCATGCGGGACCGGCCTCCTCCTCCGACATTTTGAAATTATTTTTCCCTTGATCTTATGCCAGTTTGGCAGAGCGGGCCAGCTTCAATCGAAAGTCCAGCGCAGCGCGAACTTTGGAACCGAGCAAACAGAGCTCTTCTGCGGGTTCACCGCGCGGATCTCTACCGTTCGCGACCAAGCGAGTTCGGCTTACATATGGTTGCAACAGAAGTTCGCGCGTCATTCAACGTTGCGCTGGCGCGGCATTGTTCCCGATCCCGGAGTCCCTCAGGCTCAGAACTGCCCCTCGAAATAGCCGCGCCTCATGCGGCGGGCCACTTGCGGTATCGGCCATCCGTCAATCTTTGTTAGACCGGCAGGCGTTGGTCGCATCAGAACAAGCGAGCGTCTTTCTAAAGTCTGCAACGGGTCTTGAGCAATCGATCCCCGCGAGGCGGGGCGACTTCCGCTTCGTCCTCGAAATCTGACGTTTATGAGTACACACCTTAATGCGCGGCCTCGAAACCGCTTTCCTTCAACCGCTCCGCGAACCACAGCGACAGCGTCTGGTCCATAACGCCGCTGACATAGACTTCCGACATCGTCACATGCTGCCGGTCCAGGACCAGCAGCACGCCGATCCAATAGGCGAACCAGATATGGGGATCGGTCATTGCCTTCAGCTTGTGCTGATCGTGCTCCAGGGGCGTGTGGTTGCTCGCCTTGCGGATCTCGATGGTGAGCAGATTGTTCGGGATTTCGCGCTGATGCACGACGACGTCGGGGTAGATCGACTTGCCGAAATGATCGTCGGTCGAGATGATTGTGCCGTGCGGCAGGTGCAGCGTGCGCTCGCCGAGCCTGTCGTAGTTGCAGTCGACTGACCAGCCGGAGAACTGTCGCTCGAGATGGACGGCGAAGCGGTGCGTGATCGCACGCTCGCCGATGTCCTTCTCGAACAGGAATCCCTCGTGGTCGTAGAAGTCACGGAGCGCCGCGATCAACTTGTTCAGCTCGGTCTGCATCGTGCCTCCGGGCTTTTGACGCTCCGTGTTGCTTGCGCCCTACATCTGGACTTCGATCAGCCGCGGCCCCGGCTCGGCGACGGCTTCCGCCAGCGCCTTGTTGAACTCATCGGCGTTGGTGACGGCGCGGCCGGGCACGCCCATGCCCTTTGCCAGTGCGACGAAATCGAGTGTCGGACGGTCGAGCCTCAGCATGTCGTTGGCGCGCTGGCCGGGCTCGCCGGCGCCGACATTGTCGAACTCGCCGCGCAGGATCTGGTAGATGCGGTTGGCGAACACGATGGTGACGATGTCGAGGTTCTCGCGCGCCTGCGTCCACAACGACTGGATCGTGTACATGGCGCTGCCGTCGCCGACCATGGTGATCACCTTGCGGTCCGGGCAGGCAATCGCGGCACCGATCGACAGCGGCGTGGAGAAGCCGATCGAGCCGCCCATGTTCTGGAGCCAATCGTGCGGCGCGGCCGCTGCCGTCGGCGGGAAGAAACCGCGGCCGGTGGTGAGGGATTCGTCGACCATGATCGCGTTCTCGGGGATCGCGCATGCGATCGCCTGCGCGATCGAGGCGAAGGTCAGCGCTCCGGTCGGCTTCACCAGCTCCTGCAACGCCTGCGGCTTGACGTCCTTAGCGCTCGCCTTCACGGCGCCGGCCAGCGCCTCCAGCGCTGCGACCGAATTCTCGCCCCAGGAAGTCATGCGATGGACGTCGCAGCCTTCGGGCTTGAGCATGCTCGGCTTGTTCGGATAGGCGAAGAAGGCGACGGGGTCGTCGGACTCGACCAGCACGATGTGACGGAATTTGGCCAGCATCGGCAGCGCGTTCTCGATCACGTAGTGAATCCGGTCGATCGAGAAGCGGCCGCGGCCGCGCGCCATCTTCGGACGGAAGGTCGGGCCCATCACGGTACAGCCGGTCTTTGCGGCGATACGCTCGGCCAGCGCCAGGCCCTTTTCGCTGAGCGCGCTGCCGGTCATCAGCAGCAGCGTGCCCTCGCCGTCGCCGTGCAGGATTTTTGCGGCCTGCTCGACCGCCTGCGGCGAGTAGCTCGCGCGCTGCTGCTCGGCCGGCACTTCGGCGATGCCGTCGGCCGCGTTCCAGGCGGTGTCCGCGGGCAGGATCAGGGTTGCGATCTGCGGCGGCGCGCTTTTGGCGGCGGCGATCGCCGCGGCGCCGTCAGCGGCGACCGATTTTGAATCCGGCGAGGTGCGGACCCAGGACGACATCGGCCGGGCCAGGCCTTCGATGTCGGAGGTCAGCGGCGCGTTGTAGCCGATGTGGTAGACCGCGTGCTGGCCGACGATGTTGACGATGCCGGAATTGGCCTTCTTGGCGTTGTGCAAATTGGCAAGACCGTTGGCGAGGCCGGGACCGAGATGCAGCAGCGTCGAGGCAGGCAGGCCCTTCATGCGGAAATAGCCGTCGGCCGCGCCCGTCACCACGCCCTCGAACAGGCCAAGCACGCAGCGCATGCCGGGCACGCGGTCGAGCGCTGCGACAAAATGCATCTCGGAAGTGCCGGGGTTGGTGAAGCAGACGTCCACCCCGCCCTTGACCATCGTCCGCACCAGGCTTTCCGCACCGTTCATCCCAAGGCTCCCACAGGCAATTTCGATCCATCCGATCAATCATTGTTCGCTCGGCCCGTCAAAGCAATAGCGGGCATTGCGGCCCTGCCCCGCGCGACGTTGCGACGGTTTGGCTAATCCTTTTCGGCAAATTGACGCGGTTGCCGATTTGGTAACGCCAAACGCCGGGAATGATGGGCCTCACGGCGGCGTGGCTTGCGAAATGCGCACAAATATGGACACTTGGTTTTCGTTGAATCGAATATTTGCTGGGGAAAACAATGATCCGGTTTTTTGCCGCGCCGATTGCCGCGATGGGGCTGCTGCTGGCGGGGGCAGCCGACGCATCCGCGGCAGGGCTGATAGACTTCACGGGCACCAGCTCCACCGGCTATCTCGGCGGCGGCGCGAGCCCGATTCCGCGCACCACCGTGATGTATCCGACCCATTACGCGCCGGGCACGGTCGTGGTGAACACGGCCGAGCGCCGGCTCTATCTGGTGCTCCCGGACGGCCAGGCGCTGCGCTACGGCATCGGCGTCGGCCGCGACGGCTTCCGCTGGGGCGGGGTGCACAGGATCACCGCCAAGAAGGAATGGCCGGAGTGGACGCCGCCGTCGCAGATGATCGCGCGCCGGCCGGACCTGCCGCGCCACATGAAGGGCGGCATCGAGAACCCGCTCGGCGCACGCGCGATGTATCTGGGCTCGACGCTGTACCGCATCCACGGCTCGAACGAGCCGGAGACGATCGGCCAGGCGGTCTCCTCGGGTTGCTTCCGCATGACCAATGAGGACGTCACCGACCTCTACGGCCGCGTCGGGGTCGGCACCACCGTGGTCGTGCTGAATAACTAGAGGGCAACTGCCTCCACGCTCGAGGGGCGCTCCCTCTCCCGCTTGCGGGAGAGGGTTGGGGAGAGGATCTCTCCGCAACGGGACAATCCCCCAGAGGAAAGAACCCTCACCCGCGCCTTCGGCGCGACCTCTCCCGCAAGCGGGAGAGGTTGAGCGGAGCACGACGCACTATGGGAACCCGCAAGGCGCCCGAATTTGCGGACTTGTGCACGCCTCGCGGATACGGCAGCGTTGCGCGACGATGAGCGCATTGGTCCCGCCCTCGACTGCCCTTCGCTTCGCCCTGCTGTCATTTGCGGCGCTCGCATCTGTGCCTGACACCGCGACGATGGCGACCGCCGGCGAATTGCCCGCGATCGCCTCGCGCCAGCGTGCCGAGAAGAAGAGCTTTACCGACGCCGAGATCGTGGACGGTTTTTTCAAGACCGCGTTCGGCGCCGAGTATCACCTCGCCGGCCGCGTCGACCGGATCCGCAAGTTCGACGGGCCGGTGCGCGTATTCGCCGAGACCGACCGTGCCGACCGCAAGGCGCAGCTCGCGAAGGTCGTCGCCGATATCGGCAAGCACGTGCAGCATCTCGACATCGCCATGACGGACGCCAGCGAGGCGGCGAATGTGCGGGTGAAGCTCGTGCGCGACCGCGACCTCTACCGCGCCATCGCGAGCTTCTACGGCGCCGAGAAGGCCCGCGAGATCCGCACCTCGCTCGATCCGCAATGCCTGTCCGGCTTCCGCAAGAACGAGCAATTCGAGATCGAGCATTCCGACGTCATTCTCACCGTCGACAACGGCGACTTTACCTTCCTCGACTGCGCCTATGAGGAGGTGCTGCAGTCGCTTGGGCCCATCAACGACACCGCGAGCGTGCCGTGGACGATGTTCAACGACAATGTGTCGATGGGCTATTTCGACGTCTACGACCAGTACATCCTCAACCTGCTTTACGATCCGCGCATCAAGGCAGGCATGACCGTGCTGGAAGTGAGGTCGGTGCTGCCCGAGGTGCTCGCGGACGTGCGGGCATGGGTGAAGCGCGTGAATGATCTGAACGAATAGTTCGCCCAACCTCTGCCGCGTCATTGCGAGCGCAGCGAAGCAATCCAGGCTGCCTGTGCGGAAAGATTCTGGATTGCTTCGCTTCGCTCGCAATGACGGAGGAAAGCGCATCGCCCTACTGCACCAGATCGGCGACCGTGGTCGCGGCCTTCAGCCCGGTGCCGGTGAGCACGGCCACCGTGGTCTCATTGGCCTTGATCGCGCCGGTGGCGGAGAGCTTCTCCAGCGCGGCGGCTGCGCTGGCGCTGGTGGGCTCGGCAAACAGGCCCTGCCGTGCGAGGCGGCGCAGAGCGGCCACGATCTCGTCCTCGGTGAGCGCAACCGTGCCGCCGCCGTTTTCGCGCAGAGCGCCGATGATCTCACGCAGCCGCAGCGGATGCTTGATCGCGGTGCCCTCCGCGATGGTCTTGCTGACCTCGCGCGCGACGGGCGTATCGACGCCGGCCTTGAAGCTGGCATCGATCGGCGAGCAGTTGAGCGGCTGGGCCGCGAACAGGCGCGGCAGCTTTGCAATCTGCCCCGCCTTCAACAACTCGCGGAAGCCGAAGGCGCAGCCGAGCAGGCTGCTGCCGGCACCGACGGGCACGATGACGTTGTCGGGCGCGCGAAAACCGAGGTCTTCCCAGATCTCGTAGGCCAGCGACTTGGTGCCTTCGAGAAAGAACGGCTGCCAATTGTGGCTGGCGTAAAAAGTCTGCTGCGACTGCCTGATGGCCTCGGCCTCCGACTCCTCGCGCGGCCCCTCAACGAGCTGCACCTCGGCGCCGTAGGCGCGCACCTGTGCGATCTTGGCCGGCGACGTCGACGTCGGCGCCAGGATCTTCACGCGCATGCCGCCGGCAGCGCCAAGCCCGGCCATGGACGAGCCGCCATTGCCGGAGGAGTCCTCCAGAATGGCGTCGACGCCGATCTGCCGGAGGAAGGACAGCATGACCGCAGAGCCGCGATCCTTGAAGCTGCCGGTCGGATTGAACCATTCGAGCTTGAACAACGGACGCAGGTCGCCCCATGCCTGCTGCACGAGCGGCGTGCAGCCCTCGCCGAGCGTGATCGGATCCTTGATCTCCACCGGCAGCGCCGCACGGTACCGCCAGAGCGACCGCGTGCCGCTGTCGATATCGCCGCGCGAGATCCCCGCCCCCGACGTCACCAGCAGCGGCGTGCGCTCGTCCGAGCACCAGCGCGGCTCGCTGAGCGGATAGAGCTTTCCATTGCGGGGATCGATATAGCCGGCGGTGGGCATGACATTCTCCGGGGACAGAGCCGATCCGGTCGATATGTCTGAATATGACGGTTTTATCCAGTCGCCCGTTTGGACGGGCGCAGACCCTCCCCTTTCAAAATTTGAATGATTACATAGATATAAGGCGGATACCGGCGTGGTTCGGGGCGAGCGCGCGAACGGTTGCTGGCCGCACCACACGATTAACTTGTCTGTCGTGGCTGGCCGCTACAATATGTTGGATTGCATCGCCGGCATCCGCGCCGGCAACGCCACCGAGCCAGGCCCGTCCGAGCGGCGGGCCGTTGGCTTTTTGGGAGTTTGGCCATGAGCCGCGCGAACCGTACCGACCACATCCGCCTCACCTCGCACCCCGAGCCGGGCCGCAAGGCCGCCTTTCCGATTCACTGGGGCGCAGCCGATGCACGCGCCCGCGGGCCGATCATCGGCACGGTGTCGCGCGCCGGGGATCGCAACGTGATCGGCAGCCATGGCGGCTCCTACGCGATGTATCGCGCGCTCGCCGTCTCCGCCGGCGCGCTCGATCCGATTCGTAGGCCCGATCTCACCAACACGTTTCCGGCCGCGACCATCGGGCCGTTCGAGCAATGGCGCGATCCCGCCAAAATCGTCGCGCTCGATCCCTGGGGGCATCTGGTCGCCGAGAATTTCGGCAAGGACATCGCCGAGGGCGTCGATATCCGCCCGAGCATCGCGGTGACACGTGCGCGGCTCGACCTGCCTGAAATTCGCGAGGCGCTCGCGGCCAAGCGACTGCGCGCCGACGGCGAGGTCGTGCATGCCAATGGCAGCGTCTCGGTGGTGAAGGTCGCGATCGATCCGGTCTGGTATCTGCCTGGCCTTGCCGAGCGCTTCAAGACCAACGAGACCGAGCTCCGCCGCACGCTGTTCGAGCAGACCGCCGGCATGTTCCCCGAGCTCGTCACGCGCCCGGACCTGAAGGTGTTCCTGCCACCCATCGGCGGCACCACAATTTACATGTTCGGCGATGTGACAAAACTGCCGGACCATCGCACCAAGATCACCTGCCGCGTGCATGACGAGTGCAACGGCTCCGACGTGTTCGGCTCCGACATCTGCACCTGTCGGCCCTATCTCATCCACGGCATCGAGGAATCTGCGCGCGGCGCGCAGGAGGGCGGGCTCGGGCTCGTCGTCTACAACCGCAAGGAAGGCCGCGCGCTTGGCGAGGTCACCAAATTCCTGGTCTACAACGCGCGCAAGCGCCAGGAGGACGGCGACGCGGCCGCCGCCTATTTCGAGCGCACCGAATGCGTCGCCGGCGTGCAGGACGCGCGCTTCCAGCAATTGATGCCCGATACCATCCACTGGCTCGGCCTCAAGCGCATCGACCGCTTCCTGTCGATGAGCGACATGAAATACGACGCGCTGACCTCGCAGGGCATCGACATTGTCGAGCGCGTGCCGATTCCGCCGGAGCTGATCCCCGCCGACGCCTATGTCGAGATCGCCGCGAAGAAGGCCGCCGGCTATTACTCGACCGACATCGCGCCGGAGAAGGACGTCGATGGCGTGGTCGGCCGTTCGCTGGAAAAATATTGATCTGGTGATGGCGGACGTTTCAGAACAAGAGGCACGCGCGCTGCTCACCGCAAAGGCGGTGCGCGCACGCGGCGGACAAATGCTCGAGCTGGCCTTGAGCGACCGGCTCGCGCATTTCACCATCGATCTCGACCGGATGGATGGCGTTGCGGAGGCCGTGCTGGCTGTCACGCGAAAAGCCTATCCGGGGCTCGACATTCCCTTCCACGCGCGGTGGCGCCATTTTGTGTTCGGCGGCGTCGACCGTTGGGCGCAATTGGCCGATGCGGCATCTTGGCCTGATCGCGCGGCACGGGCGCGTGCGGAGTTCGACCTCGCCATCGTCAGCGTGCTGCTCGACGCCGGCGCGGGCGCGACATGGCGATATCGCGACGCTGTGACGGGACAAGGCATCGGCCGCTCCGAGGGGCTGGCAATCGCAAGCCTCGACATGTTTGCCGGCGGCCTCCTTTCCCGCGATGCGCGCGCGCCGTTCAGGGCCGATGCGGACGTGCTGGCAAAGCTGCCGCTGGTCGCGCTCACATCTGCTTTCCAAATAAGAGATAGCAACCTGCTGCTCGGTCTCGAGGGGCGCACAGATCTGCTGCAGCGGCTCGGCCGACTGATGAAGGATCGCGCGGACGTGTTCGGCATGCACGACACGCCGCGGCCGGGCGGCCTGTTCGATCACATCGCCGCGCAGGCGACGGGCGGCACCATTCCCGCACCCGCGATCCTGTCCGCGGTGCTGAATCAGCTCGGACCGATCTGGCCGTCGCGGCTCGAGCTCGCGGGTGTCCCGCTCGGCGATTGCTGGCATCATCTGGCGATCAGGGCTGATGATGCGACCGCCGGCCTCGTGCCGCTGCACAAGCTGTCGCAATGGCTGAGCTATTCGCTGATCGAGCCGCTTCAGCGCGCCGGGTTCGAGGTCATCGACATCGACGGCCTCACCGGACTTGCCGAATATCGCAATGGCGGCCTGTTCGTCGATCACGAGGTGCTGCGCCTGCGCGATGCCACGGACGCCGATCGCGCGCACGCGGTGGATTCGCTGCTCGTCGTGGAGTGGCGTGCGCTTACCGTTGCGCTGCTCGATCGGCTTGCCGACCTGATTCGCGCAAAGCTCGGCCGCACGCCTGAATCATTACCACTCGCCAGCATTCTGGAGGGCGGCACCTGGGCGGCCGGCCGGGCCATCGCCTTCGCACGCCGTCCCGACGGTTCGCCGCCGCTCAAGGTGATCAGCGACGGCACGGTTTTCTAACCCCCCATTGTTGCACCACCGCACTGACTTGATGAATTTTTGGAGCATCCGATCATGGAAGGCGTCACGATCGTCGATCATCCGCTGGTGCAGCACAAGCTGACCCTGGTGCGGGACAAATCGATCTCGACAAAGTCGTTCCGGGAGCTGATCAAGGAGATCGGCATGCTGCTCTGCTACGAGGTGACGCGCGACCTGCCGCTCACTGATATCGTGATCGACACGCCGCTGGCGACGATGCACTCGGCCAAGATCGCCGGCAAGAAGCTGGTGTTCGTGCCGGTGCTGCGCGCCGGCACGACCTTCGTCGACGGCATGATGGACCTGGTACCGACCGCGCGCGTCGCCCATATCGGCCTCTACCGCGAGCCGCAGAGCTTTGCCGCGGTCGAATATTTCTTCAAATCGCCGTCGGATCTGAGCGAGCGCCTCGCGATCGTGGTGACGCCTGTGGTCGCGACTGCCAATACGGCCGTGGCCGCGATCGATCGGCTGAAGGAGCGCGGCGCCAAGGATATCCGCCTCGCGTGCCTGATCGCGGCGCCGGAAGGTCTCGAGCGCCTGCGCGGCTTGCATCCGGACGTGCATATCTGGGCGGCTGCGGTGGATGAGGGCCTCGACGAGAACGGCTTTATCCTGCCGGGGCTCGGCGATGCCGGCGACCGCGCCTACGGGACGAGATAAGCGGAAAACTCAGATCTTCCCGCTGCCGCAAATGCCCTTCAACGCGTGCCACTCCTTGTCCGTCAGAAGCGGCGGGCCGCTGGCGGGGCGGTCTTCTCTGGTCATGCGCGCGAGGCGATCCTCGGTCAGCGGATGGCTGGCGAGGATCGTGAATCCGCTGCCGCCTTCCTTGCCGGTGATACGGAACATCAGCTCGGCCGCGGGCTTCGGCGAGCGGCCGAGCTTATGCATGATCTCGATTGCAAAGCTGTCGGCGGCGGTCTCGGCCTCGCGCGAGTAGGAGGCTTCGACCACGCTGCGCGAGGCAAAGATCACCGCGGACGAGCCGGTGAGGTCGCCGAACAACAGGCCGATCAGGAACGAGGTGCCGCCGTTGTAGATCAGGCCGCGCATGTTGTCGTGATGCTTGAGATGGCCGAGCTCGTGGGCGAGAATGCCGGCAAGCTCGTCGGGGCTTTCGGCCTTATCGAGCAGCCCGTTCAGCACGTAGACCTTGCCGCCCGGTAGTGCGAACGCATTCGGCACCGCGGTCGGCAGCACGGCCGCCGTCATGGCATCGTCGTCGAGGCCGGCAGCATCGCGCAGGCGGTTGACCAATTTTGTGAATGCAGCCTTACCTGCGGTATCTTCGCATACGTTGCGGCCGAAGATGGTTTTCACCTGAACTTCCGAGGCATCGCCGATGCGCCGCTCGATCGGTTTCGGCACCAGCGGCGCGAGACGATCGGCAGCGAGCGGCACGCCGAACAGCATGACGCAGACGATGGAGACGGCGGCCGCCATCGACCAGCCGACGATCTTTGCAACACCCCGGCGCGTGGTCTGATGCTCGTCGAGACGCACGCAGCGGGAGGCCACGTCCGCCGCCAGCGCAAGGTCGCGGATTTCAAGCCGCGCCAGCGGTGGCGCAGTGGTACAGGCGAGCCGCAGGACACCGGCCGGACTGTCGGCGCGGCGGATATCGTCATAGGCCCAGAGCACCGGCGTTCCACCCTCCTCGACGATCCCAAGCGCATCGCCGAGGGCCAGCGAAACCTGGCGCCTGCGGCTTGACACGCCGTCGAAGAAGATCGTCGGCTTTGCGGGCTGTGCCGCCTCAGCGGATGTGTCGGTCACGAGCTAGAATCCTGCGACGTCGAGCCCATCGGCAAAGCCTTCGCCAAGTGCGCTGGCGAGATCGCCGCGCCCCTGCACATCCGCCGCCGCGCCGATGTCATGCACCTCGAGCGTTTCGAGCGCCTTCAACCAGATATCGTGCTGGAGATACATGCGCATGACGACGTTCAGCGCAAGCGCCAGGGCAAGATAGCCGATCACCGTCGTCACCAGAAGCGGAATGCTCCGCGCGATCGCGTTGGGGCCTGTGGCCGGCACGCCGGCCGCAGCGAGCAGTCCGGCAGCACCGGCAACGTAGAGGCCAAACAGGACGCTCAGCAGCAGCCACCAGCCGATCACCTTCCAGTAGAGGCCGTAGAACGCGTTGTGCGGCAGATCCGAGGACAGGCTGACGCCGCCGACGCGGATGCCGTCGAGCCACCAGCGCCATTCACGCGCCTTGAACTCGGCATAGAAGAACGGGGCGAGCGGAAAGATCACGACCGCGATCGGGCTCAGGAGCCACAGCCACCAGCCGCGCTTGAAGAACTCCCAGCCGTTGCCCTCGAAGTCGCCTTGCAGATCACCGTAATGGGTGTGCTGCATCTTGTAGCGCTCAAGCGACGCTTCGCGCCATGGCAGCGCCAAGCCAAGAGTGAGGAATACCAGCAAGCCCCACGCCATTGCGCGGAATGAATACGCCCAGCCGGAGCCGTCCATCCAGAACCGCACGCCGCGCCAGACCGTGCGGGTCAGCCGGTAACGTCGCGCGCGAAAAATCGCGAACTGGCCGAAAGCGTAGAAGGAGATGAACAGCGGTGTCGAGGCAAAGCCCTTCCAGCGCTCGAACTCGATGCCGACCAGGAAATAGGCAAGATAGATCGGCACCAGGATCGCGAGCGCGACCAGGAAGCCGATCAAGAGCTCCTTGCCCCGTCCGGTATATTCGGCGGCGTCGCCGTCGATCACGGTGTTCGACCACAGATGCCGCCGGATGTCGGTGACCAGCCAGAACCGGTAGAAGCCGAAAGTGACCAGCTCCAGCATGGCACCCTTGGTGACCATTTTGCGAAACACGGAGCGGTCGCCGGTGAAATCAACCCGCGTCGGCGGCAGCGGCGGCGGGACCGGTTCGGAGCCGATGGGGGTCCATTGCATGTCGTTCACGTCCGCAACCTCAGGATGCTGAAATGATACGATCAAACTATAGATTAAACGGTTAGTCGATCCCCAAGATCGCCGGGTCGATTTACCTCGATTCCCGTCGATTTCTTGCACCATTCCGCAAACCAACGGCGTGCGGGAGATCACATTGACACATCCGCGTGACGGCCGCCCGTCCCCTCTCGCAAAGGTTGGATGTGACAAAACTCTCCCTTGCTCCGGCGCAGACAACCGGCTGTAATTACAAATCAAATCCCGCAGCGCAGAATTCATAAAAACGCGCCGGGAGAACGCGAGGGAGAACGGTCATGCATGGGACCATCGAGAACGCAGCCAAGCTCGACGCTTTGCGCGAGCGCGCGACGTCGCTGCCGCTGGAGCAGTTCGATCCGGGCGATCCCGAATTGTTCAGGACCGATACGTTCTGGCCCTATTTCGACCGGCTGCGCCGGGAAGATCCCGTGCACTATTGCAGGGACTCGATGTTCGGGCCGTACTGGTCGGTGACGCGCTACAACGACATCATGGAGATCGAGACGAACCATTCGGTGTTCTCGTCGGCCTCCTCGCTCGGCGGCATCACCATCCGCGACATCGATCCGGATCTGCGTCGCGAGAGCTTCATCTCGATGGACCCGCCGCGCCATGCGGCACAGCGCAAGACCGTCGCACCGATGTTCACACCGACGCATCTGGACAATCTCGCGCTCAATATCCGCAAGCGCTCGGCCGAATGCCTTGACCATCTGCCGCGTGGCGAAGTGTTCGACTGGGTCGACCAGGTCTCGATCGAGCTCACCACGCAGATGCTCGCAGTGCTGTTCGACTTTCCCTGGGAGGACCGCCGCAAGCTGACGCGCTGGTCGGACATCGCCACCACCATTCCCGGTCCCGGCGGCCTGGTCGCGACTGAAGATGAGCGGCAGATCGAGCTGACGGAATGCGCGCAGTATTTTGCGCGGCTGTGGAAGGAGCGCATCGAGCAGCCGCCGAAGAGCGATCTGCTCTCGATGATGGCGCATGGCGCCGCCACCCGCGACATGGATGCCAAGAACTTCCTCGGCAATCTCGTTCTGTTGATCGTCGGCGGCAACGACACCACGCGCAACACCATGTCGGGCTCCCTTCTTGCGCTGAGCCAGCATCCCGAGCAGTACCGCAAGCTGCGCGAGAACCCCGCGCTGCTCGACAGCTTCGTGCCCGAGGTGATCCGCTGGCAGACGCCGCTGGCGCATATGCGCCGCACCGCGCTCGCCGATTTCGAGTTCCGCGGCAAGCAGATCAAGAAAGGTGACAAGGTCGTGATGTGGTACGTCTCGGGTAACCGCGACGAGGAGGCGATCGACAAGCCCTACGACTTCATCATCGACCGTGCCCGCCCGCGCACGCATCTCTCCTTCGGCTTCGGCATCCACCGCTGCGTCGGCTTGCGGCTTGCCGAACTCCAGCTCAAGATCATCTGGGAAGAGATCCTGAAGCGGTTCGACCATATCGACGTGGTCGGCGAACCGAGGCGGGTGTATTCGAGCTTTGTAAAGGGTTTGGAAACGTTGCCGGTCAAGATTGCAGCGTGAGATCCGAGCTACACCCACGAGGGCGCTGCGCCCCCTCTCCCGCCTGCGGGAGAGGGTTGGGGAGAGGGTATCTCCGCAACGGGACAATCCCCCAGAGGAGAAAACCCTCACCCGGCGCTACGCGCCGACCTCTCCCGCAAGCGGGAGAGGTGATACCGAAACACTGGAGTCACCAGCATGAACATCCAAGCGCCGGTTAAAGTGGACAAGGCCGAACGCATGCGCAGGGCCCGTGAGGAAGCCTATGCGACGCCGCTGGCGCAATTCCACCCCGGTGCGCCCAGGCTGTTCCAGGACGATGCGCTGTGGCCGTGGTTCGAGCGGCTGCGCAAGGAAGAGCCGGTGCATTACTGCACCAACGCGCCGATCGAGCCGTATTGGTCGGTGGTGAAATACAACGACATCATGCATGTCGACACCAATCACGGCCTGTTCTCCTCGGACTCGACGCTCGGCGGCATCTCGATCCGCGACGTGCCGGAGGGCTACGATTGGCCGAGCTTCATTGCGATGGACCAGCCGCAGCATTCGGCCCAGCGCAAGACCGTGTCGCCGATGTTCACCCCTCAGCATCTGGACGAGCTCGCAAAGCTGATTCGCCAGCGTTCGCAGACCGTGCTCGACAATTTGCCGCGCAACGAGACCTTCAACTTCGTCGAGCGCGTCTCGATCGAGCTGACGACGCAGATGCTGGCGACCCTGTTCGACTTCCCCTGGGAAGAGCGGCGCAAGCTGACGCGCTGGTCCGATGTCTCGACCGCGCTGCCCAAGAGCGGCATCGTGGCATCCGCCGAGCAGCGCCGCCGCGAGATGGACGAGTGCTACGCCTATATGTCGAAGCTGTGGAACGAGCGCGTCAACTCCGCGCCGCGCAACGATTTGCTGTCGCTGATGGCCCACAATGACGCCACGCGGCACATGGACCCCGACAACCTCATGGGCAACATCATCCTGCTCATCGTCGGCGGCAACGACACCACACGCAACACCATGACCGGCTCCGTGCTGGCGCTGAACGAGAATCCCGAGCAGTACGACAAGCTCCGCGCCAATCCGGAATTGATCGACAGCATGGTGCCGGAGGTGATCCGCTGGCAGACCCCTCTGGCGCATATGCGGCGCACCGCGCTTGCCGACACCGAGATCGGCGGCAAACACATTAAGAAGGGCGACCGCGTCGTGATGTGGTACGTCTCGGGCAACCGCGACGAGGAGATGTTCGAGAAGCCCAACGAGTTCATTATCGACCGCCCGCGGCCGCGCACGCATCTCTCCTTCGGCTTCGGCATCCACCGCTGCGTCGGCATGCGGCTCGCCGAGCTCCAGCTCAAGATCGTCTGGGAGGAGATGCTGAAGCGCTTCGACCGCATCGAGGTGGTCGGGGAACCCAAGCGGATCTATTCGAGCTTCATCAAGGGATATGAGTCGCTGCCGGTCAGGATTCCTGGGTAGGCCGCGCTGCCGCGACATACTCCGTCATTGCGAGCGCAGCGAAGCAATCCAGACTGCCACCGCGGAAGGATTCCTGGATTTGCTTCGCTGCGCTCGCAATGACGAGGTCTTGGACGCAGCTGCCGATTGCACTCGCATTGGCCGGGCGTTGGCACCCCAGATATAAAATTCCGGCATGACAGCTCGCTCAATATGCGAAGGGCCGGCAGCGGGCTTGTGTCCTAAGTCCCTCTGGGAATTCAGCGCTGGCTATCAAGCCAGCCGGATGTCCCACACGCCTTCCTTGCGGCAGGCGGCGACTTCGTCGCGCAGGAGCGCGGTGATGGCGAGCGAGGCTGTCGAGGCCGGGCGGTCGATCGGAGAGGCGAAAATGAGCTCGCGCGTCATCGGCTTGGAGACGAACGCGGTTTCCAGCCGCCCGTCGGCGACCTCGCCATGGACAGACGATGGCGGCAGCAGCGCAAAGCCGAGGCCCTCCTCGACCAGGCTCGTCAGCACGCGGAACGAATCTGCTTCCAGCTGGACGTCGAGCTTGATCTTGCGCTGGGCGGCCGCATGCTCGATCAGCGCGCGGAGGCCGTGCGAATGACTGGGCAGCACCAGCCGCTGCCGCAACAGCCAGCCGACATCGACACTCTTCTTGCGCGCAAGACCGCAGCCGCGCGGGCCGACCGCGACGATGTTGTCGCGGCCGAGGCTCTCGACGTTGAGATGCAGATCGGCCGAGCGGCCATAGAGAATGGCGAGATCCATCTCGCCGCGATGCAGCCATTCGACCAGATGCCCGCTGTAGCTTTCGACGATGCGCAGCGAGATGCCGGGAAACTTTTCGACGCAGCGCCGCGCAAAGCGCGCCGACAGCACGCAGCTCACGGTCGGAACCAGGCCGAGCACGACCTGGCCCGACGGCGGCCCCTTGGCCGACTGGATGTCGTCGCGGATCTGGTCAATCTGCCGTACGATGCCGGAGGTGCGCGCGAGCAACAGGCGCCCTGCTTCGGTCAGCACCATGCCGCGGCCGTTGCGGGTGAACAGCTCGGTGCGCAGCTCGTGTTCCAGCAGCTTGATTTGCCGGCTCAGCGCGGGCTGCGCCACGCGCAACGTGTCGGACGCCTTGGAGAGGCTGCCGAGCTCCGCCACGCAACTGAAGGTCCTGAGCTGCCGGAAATCCATGCTTGCCAATCCTGGAAGGCTACTCCATACGCTATAGCAAACGAGCATAGGGGGCTGGCGATGTTTTCACAACGCCAGAGGATCGGCCGGCGTTATCTTGACTGCCGCACTAAACGGAAAACGCCATGAGTGAAGATCACCACACCGAAGATTACGCCGACATCCGCGAAGCCGTCGCAAAGCTCTGCGCACAGTTTCCCGGCGAATACTGGCGCAAGCTCGATCGCGAGATGGCCTACCCCAAAGCTTTCGTCGACGCGCTGACTGAGGCCGGTTACCTCTCCGTGCTGATCCCCGAGGAATATGGCGGCGCCGGCCTGAAGCTTTCGGCGGCCGCTGCAATCCTGGAAGAGATCCAGCGTGCGGGATGCAATGGCGGCGGCTGCCACGCCCAGATGTACACGATGGGCACCGTGCTGCGGCACGGCAATGCCGAGCAGAAAGCAAAGTACTTGCCGAAGATCGCGAGCGGCGAGTTGCGGCTGCAGGCCTTCGGCGTCACCGAGCCGACCAGCGGCACCGATACCTCCTCGCTGAAGACCTTTGCGCGCAAGGACGGCAATGACAGCTACATCGTCAACGGCCAGAAGATCTGGACCAGCCGCGCCGAGCATTCCGACCTGATGGTGCTGCTGGCGCGCACCACGCCGAAGGAGCAAGCCAAGAAGCGCACGGATGGCCTCTCCGTCTTCATCGTCGACATGCGCGAAGCCAAGAACAATGGCCTCGAGATCCGCCCGATCCGCACCATGATGAACCACGCCACCACCGAAGTGTTCTTTACCGACATGAAGGTGCCGGCAGAGAATCTGATCGGCGAGGAAGGCAAGGGTTTTCGCTACATCCTCTCCGGCATGAATGCCGAGCGCATCCTGATCGCCGCCGAATGCGTCGGCGACGCCAAATGGTTCATCGCCAAGGCGACGAACTATGCCAAGGAGCGCAGCGTTTTCGGCCGGCCGATCGGCCAAAATCAAGGCATCCAGTTCCCGATCGCGAAAGCCTACGCCTCGATGCGCGCGGCCGAACTAATGGTGAAGGAAGCCACGCGCAAATACGAGGCCGGGCTCGACTGCGGCGCGGAGGCCAACATGGCCAAGATGCTCGCGGCCGATGCGTCCTGGGAGGCAGCGAACGCCTGCATCCAGACCCATGGCGGCTTCGGCTTCGCCGAGGAATACGACGTCGAGCGCAAATTCCGCGAGACGCGGCTCTATCAGGTCGCGCCGATCTCGACCAACCTCGTGCTCTCCTTCGTCGCCGAGCACGTGCTCGGCATGCCCCGCTCGTACTGAGGCCGCGATCATGGGAGCATTGGACGGGATCAGGGTGATTGCGGTCGAGCAGGCGGTGGCGGCGCCGTTCTGCTCCTCGCGGTTGGCGGACGCCGGCGCGGAGGTGATCAAGATCGAGCGGCCCGAAGGCGATTTCGCCCGCGGCTATGACGCGGCGGCCAAGGGCCAGAGCAGCTACTTTGTGTGGCTCAATCGCGGCAAGCAATCGGCGGTGGTCGATCTCACGACGAAAGAAGGCCGCGCCGAGCTGGAAAGGCTGATCGCCAGCGCCGACGTGCTTATTCAAAATCTCAAGCCGGGCTCGATGGACAAGCTTGGCTTCTCCCGCGAACGGCTGTTGAAGGACTATCCAAAGCTGATCTCCTGCACGATCACCGGCTATGGCGACGAGGGCCCCTACGCGCACCGCAAGGCCTATGATCTGCTGATCCAGGCCGAGAGCGGGCTCGCGTCGATCACCGGCAATCCCGACGGGGCCTCGCGCGTCGGCATGTCGATCGTCGATGTCGCGACCGGCGCGACCGCGCATGCGGCGATCCTGGAGGCGCTGATCGCGCGCGGACGCACCGGCAAGGGCGCCGATATCCGCATCTCCATGTTCGACGTGATGGCGGACTGGTGCACCGTGCCGCTGCTCAACGCCGAGGCCGGCAATCCGCCGAAGCGGATGGGCCTGCGGCATCCCTCGATCGCCCCCTACGGCGTGTTCACCTCGAAAGACGGCAAGGACATCCTGATCTCGATCCAGAGCGAGCGCGAGTGGAAGACGCTATGCGCCGAAGTGCTGGACCAGCCGAACCTGCCGGCCGATCCCCGCGTCGCCAACATGGTGGAGCGCGTGCGCAACCGCGATTTCACCGACAAGACGGTGGCGGACATCTTCGGCAGGATGACGCGCGACGAGCTGCTGAAACGGCTCTCCGATGCCGACATCGCCTTCGCCGAGGTCAATACCATGACCGACCTCACCAACCATCCGCATCTGCGCCGCATTGAAGTGGATACGCCGAACGGCCGCGTCAGCTATCCCGCGCCGGCGCCGATCATCGTCGGCGAGACGCGCAGCTATGGTGCCGTTCCCGGCATCGGCGAAAATCCAAACTCCAAGAAATAAGAAAACCGAGGCGTCATGACCGAGAAGCTCGACATTGATCACCTCAGGCTGTGGATCGGCCGCAGCACGGAGGCCACCGACATCGTCACCGCACAGCTCGTCAAAGGCCTGCGCGCGACGCTTTTCCAGGAGATTGGCGAGCCCAAGACGGGCGACACCGCGCCGTTCACGGTGCACTGGTGTCTGGCGCAGCCAGTGTTTCCGATGTCGATGCTGGGGGCCGACGGCCACCCGACCCGCGGCGGCTTCCTGCCGCCGGTGCCCTTGCCGCGCCGGATGTGGGCCGGCGGTGAGATCGAATTCCTGCAGCCGCTGCGCGTCGGCGATGAATCGACCCGAACCTCGCGCATTGCCGACGTGCAGGTGAAATCAGGATCGACCGGCACGCTGTGCTTCGTCTCGGTCGAGCACACTATCTCCTGCCCACGCGGCGTCGCCATCCGCGAGCGGCAGGACATCGTCTATCGCGAGATGACGAGCGCGCAGGCGACTGCCAAGCCCCCGCCTCCGCCGCCCAAAGCGCAGCACCGCGAGACGCACGTGTCCGATCCCGTGCTATTGTTCCGCTATTCCGCACTGACCTTCAACGGCCACCGCATCCATTACGACCGCGACTACGTCACCAAGGTCGAAGGCTATCCGGGCCTGATCTTCCACGGACCATTACAGGCGGCTTTGATCATCGAGATGGCGGCGAAGCTGCACGGCGGCAAGGCGCCGAAGAAGTTTTCGTATCGCGGCGTGCAGCCGCTGTTCGAGGGAAGCGAGTTCTCCATCAACGCTAACGAGACCGCTCGTGGCATGGAGCTGTGGACCGCGAATGCGGAGGGGCAGCCGACGATGAAGGGGACGGCGGTGTGGTGAGCCACCGCTCTCTCCTCATCGTCATTGCGAGCGCAGCGAAGCAATCCAGAATCCCTCCGCGGATAGCAGTCTGGATTGCTTCGCTGCGCTCGCAATGACGGAGGTTGGTGCAACAGCCTCAATCAACAACAGGGACGGAAACCATGTCCAAGAACGGCAAGACCGGCAGCAAGTCCGTCACCGTCAAGCAAGCGACGCTCGACCTGCTGCGCGCCTTCGGCATCAGACGCGTCTTCGGCAATCCCGGCTCGACCGAGCTGCCGTTCCTCAGCGACTGGCCCGACGACATCGACTATGTGCTGGCGCTGCAGGAAGCCTCCGCCGTCGGCATGGCCGATGGCTATGCGCAGGCGACGCGCAATGCCGGGTTCGTCAATCTGCATTCGGCGGCCGGCGTCGGCAATGCGCTCGGCAACATCTATACCGCGCATCGCAACCAGACCCCGCTCGTGATCACCGCGGGCCAGCAGGCGCGCTCGATCCTGCCGCTGCAGGCATTCCTCTATGCCGAGCGCGCCTCGGAATTTCCGCGGCCGTATGTGAAATACAGCGTCGAGCCGGCCCGGCCCGAGGACGTGCCGGCCGCGATCGCGCGGGCCTATTACACCGCGATGCAGCCGCCCTGTGGGCCGACCTTCGTCTCGATCCCGATCGACGACTGGGCCCATGCCTGTGCGCCCGTTGAGGCGCGCAGGGTCAGCCGGGAAATGGGTCCCGAGCCGGAGGCGATGAAGGCGCTGGTCGCGGCGCTCGGCTCCGCAAAACACCCTGCCCTCGTCGTCGGCCCCGGCGTCGACCGCGCCGGCGCGGTGGATCTGATGGTGCGCGTCGCCGAGAAGGCGAAGGCGAGCGTATGGGTCAGCCCGTTCTCGGCGCGCTGCTCGTTCCCCGAACGTCATCCGCAATTCGCGGGCTTTCTGCATGCTTCACCGGCACAGCTCTCCGACGCCTTGCGCGAGCACGACCTTGTCATCGTGATCGGCGCGCCGGTGTTCACCTTCCATGTCGAGGGCCACGCCGCGATCTTCGACGGCGGCGCGACGATCTTCCAGATCACCGATGATGCGGATGCCGCAGCGGTGACGCCTGTCGGCACCAGCATCATCGCCACCATGAAGCCGGCGCTAAGCCTGCTGCTCGGCCTCCTGCCAGAGAGCAAACGCGCCGCCCCAAAAGTCCGCACGCTGCCGCCGGCACCGCAAGCCGCCGATCCGCTGCCGGTCGAATTCCTGCTGCGCGCGCTGTCGCAGGCGATGCCGGATGGCGCCTCACTCGTCGAGGAAGTGCCCTCGCATAGGCCGGCGATACAAAAGTTCATGCCGATGCCCGGCCAGGACAGTTTTTACACCATGGCGAGCGGCGGGCTCGGCTACTCGCTGCCCGCCGCAGTCGGCATGGCGCTGGGCAAGCCGAACAGCCGCACGGTCTGCCTGATCGGCGACGGATCGGCGATGTATTCGATCCAGGCACTGTGGACCGCGGCACAACGCAAGCTGCCGCTGACCATCGTCGTCATCAACAATTCCGGCTACGGCGCGATGCGCTCGTTCAGCCAGGTGATGCAGGTGCGGAACGTGCCCGGACTGGAGCTGCCGGGGATCGATTTCGTGAAGCTTGCGGAAGGCATGGGCTGCCACGCGGTGCGGGTGAGCAAGGCGGCGGAGCTGGGCGAGGCGCTGAAGAGCGGCTTGGCGTTTGAGGGCACGAGCCTCGTCGAGGTCGTCGTGGATTCTGCGGTGCCGGTGTTGTACGGGCAGAAGCATTAGGGGCGCGCTGTCTCCCATCGTCGTCCTGGCGAAAGCCAGGACCCATTACCACCGCAGCCAATTTGGCGAACGTTGGTAATGACGATCTCGCGCTACAACTGCTCCTTGGGGTAATGGGTCCTGGCTTTCGCCAGGACGACATCGAGAGTTTGGCGACAGCGTTGCCAAACTACCTAACGGTCACCTCCCGAACTCTTCCCGCATCCTGGCCTGGATCTTGGCCATGCCGCCGATCCAGCGGTCGTAATTCTCGGTCTTCTTCCGCATGTAGCCGAGCACCTGGCGGTGCGGCAGGATCAGGAAGGTTTCCTGCTCGAGGCCGGCGAGCACGTCTTTCGCAACCTGCTCGGGCGTGAGATCGCCGTCGCCGGATTGCGGGCCCTTCGGGATCGAACGCAGCATGTTGGTGTCGACGCCCTGCGGGCAGAGGATCGAGACCTTGATGTTGTCGGCCTTGTGCGAGATCGCGAGGTTTTCGGCGAAGCCCACTGCGGCGTGCTTGGTGGTGGAGTAAGCGGGACTGCCGACCTGCGAGAGCAGACCCGCGGCCGAGATGGTGTTGAGGAAATAGCCGCCGCCGCGCGCCTTCATGCGCGGGATCAAATGCCGTGCCGCGTAAACATGGGCCATGACGTGGATCGCCCAGCTCCGCTGCCACGGCTCGTCGGAGGCGCCGCCGGCATTGACCGACATCGGATCGAAGCCGCCGCCGATGCCGGCATTGGAGCAGAACAGATCGATCGGTCCGAACTGCCGCTCGGTCTCCTCGATGAGGTGCGAAATGTCCTTTTCCTGCGCGACGTCGCATTTGAAGGCCGCGCCATCGACCGTCGCCGCGACCGTCCTCGCATTGGCGGCATCCATATCCGCGACGGCGATTTTGGCCGCGCCCGCTTGATGAAAGGCCTCGCATAGCGCCTTGCCGATGCCGTTGGCGCCGCCCGTGACGACCACGACCTTGCCGGTCACCTGCATGCGACGTCTCCTCTATTCTTGATTTGTCTTGTCCCGCTTGGCGGGACTCGCTCAGCTCAACACGAGGTCGAGTACCGCGGTATAATGGCATGCCGCGCCGGCCAGGACAAAGCCATGCCAGATCGCATTCTGGAAGCGCAGCCGCCGCCAGGCGTGGAAGATCACGCCGAGACTGTAGAGCACGCCGCCCGCGAGCACGAAGCCCAGCGCCAGCGCAGGCAGCGCCTTGACCACGGCGTCATAGAGCATCATCCCGCTCCAGCCCATGGCGAGATAGATGCCAACCGCGACGCGGTCGAACCGGCCGGGATAGCGCAGCTTCAGCACGATGCCCGCAATCGCAACGCACCAGACGCAGATCAGCAGCGCCAGCGCGAACACGCTGTCCTTCAGCTCCAGGATGAATGGCGTGTAGGTCGCAGCGATCAGGAGATAGATCGCGGAATGGTCGAACCTTCGCAGCAGCCATTTGGCCGGGGACACGGGCCAGAGATTATAGGTCGCCGACAGCACCAGCATCGAGAGCAGGCCTGCGACATAGATCGAGACGCCGACGACATTGATGGTGTCGGCATAGACCGCCGCAAGCACCACGAGGACGGTCGCGGCGATGATGCCACAGAGCACGCCAATCGCGTGGACGATACCATCGGCAATCAGCTCGGCGCGATCGTAATTCCAGCCGATCGCGTCGGCCGCGGCGTGGACGGAGTTGGATGCGAGCTGTTTCAGTTGGAAGACGGTCATGGCAATCCGAATGACGAAGGCAGTACTCTTCTCTATGGGTGTTTCGAGGCCGGCGCGTCGTTCAAACGGCTGATTTGCCGACAAACGCGGTGGAAGTATGAAGCTTGATTTTCCTCACGCAATTGCCACTTTTGTGAACGGCTTCACCGTTCCGCCCGCCCCGAGGTCAATCACGTTCATATGGCATTCAGTTTACAGGATATGGTCGAGGAGGCGCGCCTGTCGGCCCGGGCGCTGATCGACTATGGCGAGCACTTCTTCAATCCCACGGTACGGCTTGGTGTCACCGGTCTGTCGCGAGCCGGTAAGACCGTATTCATCACCGCGCTGATCCACGGGCTGACGCGCGGCGGCCGGTTTCCGGTGTTCGAAGCCTATGCCTCGGGCCGGATCGCGCGGGCGCGTCTGGCGCCGCAGCCCGACGATGCCGTACCGCGCTTTTCCTATGAGAGCCATCTGCGCGCACTGATCGAGGAGCGGCGCTGGCCGAGCTCGACGGTCGACATCAGCGAGCTACGCCTCGTCATCGACTACCAGCGCCCCAATGGCGCGGACCGCACCCTGACGCTCGACATCGTCGACTATCCCGGCGAGTGGTTGCTCGATTTGCCGCTACTTCAGAAGAGCTTTGAGCAATGGTCGGCAGAGAGCCTGGCGCTGTCGCGCGAAGCGCCGCGCGCGCATCTTGCGGCGGAGTGGCACGCGCATCTCGCGACGCTCAAGCCCGAAGCACGCGAGGACGAGCAGGCGACGCTGACGGCCGCAAAGCTATTCACCAGCTATCTGCGCGCGTGCCGCGACGAACGATTTGCCATGAGCCTGTTGCCGCCCGGCCGCTTCCTGATGCCCGGCAGTCTCGCCGACACGCCCGCGCTGACCTTCGCGCCGCTCGACATTCCCGTCGGCGGCCAGGCCCCAGACGGATCGCTCTGGGCAATGATGGTGCGCCGGTTTGAGGCCTACAAGGACGTCGTGGTGCGGCCGTTCTTCCGCGATCATTTTGCCAGGCTCGATCGTCAGATCGTGCTGGCGGATGCGCTCGCTGCATTCAATTCGGGCCCCGAGGCGCTGCACGATCTCGAAGCGGCGCTATCAGGCATTCTCGATTGCTTCAACATCGGCCGCAGCACGTTCCTCTCCGCCCTGTTCAGGCCGCGCATCGACCGCATCCTGTTCGCAGCGACGAAAGCGGATCATCTGCATCATTCCAGCCACGACCGGCTAGAGGCCGTGCTGCGCCGCGCGGTCGCCCGCGCCGTAGCGCGGGCCGAAGATACTGGCGCGCAGATCGACGTCATCGCGCTTGCCGCCGTCCGCGCCACGCGTGAGGCGCAGGTTGCGCACGGCCGAGACAAATTGCCCTCGATCCTGGGCACGCCGGCCGCGGGCGAAAGCGCTAACGGCGAGTTCTTTGACGGCAACACGGAAGTTGCGACCTTTCCGGGCGATCTTCCGCTCGATCCCGAACCGCTGTTCAATGGCGCCGATACGTTCTGCGGATTGTCGACGGAAGCTGCCGAAAAAAGCGATTTCCGCTTCCTGCGCTTCCGCCCGCCAAAGCTCGAACGCGAAGGGACGGACGAGCCCGTGCTACCGCATATCCGCCTCGACCGCGCCTTGCAGTTCCTGATCGGAGACAAGCTCGCATGAACGATCGATCGAAGCCACGGCGGCCGGCCACGTTCCGGCTCGACGACCCCGGTGTCGTCGTGACCGAAGCCGACGAGACGAGCCGCATCGGTCGCGCCACCATTCAGATCACGCCGGAGCCGGATCCGTCGACGCTGCCGGTACCGGTGCAAGGCGCACTTCCGGTGCGGCGCAGCTTTCCCTGGGGCGCGCTGTTCTGGTCCGGCGTCGCCGGGCTGACGCTGCTCGGCACCGGGCTTGGCGTCGTGCATCTGGTCGAGGATCTGTTTACGCGCAGCGAGAGTCTCGGCTTCGTCGGGCTCGCTCTTGCATTCGTGACCACGCTCGCGCTCGCGGTCGTGGTCGGTCGCGAGGCGGTCGGGCTCGCGCGGCTCGCCACGATCGAAAAGCTGCATCAGCGCGCCGCCGAGGTGCTTGCCAGCGACGATCGCAAGGAGAGCCGCGCCATCGTGCGGGACCTGATCGCCATCGCGCACCAGAACCCGCAGCTCGCGCGCGCCCGCGCCGCGCTGGAAAGCCACGCCGGCGAGATCATCGACGGCGCGGACATGATCCGGCTCGCCGAGCGCGAGTTGATGTCGCCGCTGGATGCGGAGGCACGACGGCTGGTGTCGTCGGCGGCGCAGCGGGTCTCGATCGTCACGGCGGTGTCGCCGCGCGCGCTGTTCGACGTGCTGTTCGTGTTGGTGGCCTCGCTGCGCCTGATCCGCCAGCTCGCCCGCCTCTATGGCGGCCGGCCCGGTGCGCTCGGCATGATCCGCCTGCTCCGCCACGTCATCGCCCATCTCGCCATCACCGGCGGTCTCGCCGCCAGCGACAGCCTGGTGCAGCAGATGCTCGGCCATGGGATCGCAGCAAAACTGTCGCAGCGGCTCGGTGAAGGCATGCTGAACGGGCTATTGACGGCGCGGCTCGGTCTCGCCGCGATCGACATTACAAGGCCGCTGCCGTTCGCCGCGCTGCCCCCGCCAAAACTGTCGGATCTCGCGACGGATTTGCTGCGGAAGAAGGAGGACGAGGAGTAGCTCGCAGGGCCAGCATGCGCCACTGGAACAGCGGCGAGTCCTTCGGCGGCGAAAGCTCCGGGGTCCAGCCGGTGAGCTTGTCGAGTGTGTAGGTGTCGATCAGGACGCCGCGCCAACGCCGCTCGACTTGCGCCAGCGGCTCGCGCGTCGCGGGGATCGAGTCCCACAGAGGCGAATGATCGTCGGGCTGGCGGCCGATATAAAGTCCCGCATGTCCCTTGATCCGGTCCATGCCGGGATCGCGAAAGTCCTGGAAGCGGCCGCGCTCGTTGATCTCGACCACGGGTACGCGGCCGCGGAACAGCCAGCGCATCATGGCATAGGTGCGGTAATCCGTGGTCGCGATCCAAGTCGCGCCGGTCTCATCCAACGCGGCCTGCGCGCGCGCAGCGACCTGCTCGTAACCGGCCTCGGCGCCGATCGGATCCATCTTGCCGAGCAAATTCCAGGGTGCAGCGACGTAATAGAGGAACACGATCACGACGAAGGCGATGCCCGAAATCAGCGCCGTTTTCACCCAGAAGATGCTGGACCGGACCATCCGCGCCGACCAGCCTTCTTTCGGCAACATCGCAAGGTTTACCGCGGCAGCCACAAAGCCTGTCGGCCACATGAACATCGGCCAAGTGTCGCCCACCCTGAGCGTCAGCGACTTGGAGAAGAAATAAACGAACGGCACCAGCACTGCCGTCGACAACAGGATCGCCACGGGCTCGCGGCTCCGATAGCCGCGCCAGGCCGTCATCGCGAGGCCCGAGAGCACCACCGGCAGCATCACGAACCCGACGAGGCCAAATTGCAGGCCGACATAATCGCCGATGGTGCGGAGCGAGATGCCGTAATTGGCGGTGGCGCGCACGCCTTGGAAGCGGAACGAGGCCCAGTCGTGCTCTGCGTTCCAGATCAGCACCGGCGAGAACAATGCGATCGCAATTAGCACCGCGAGATAGGGATAGGGACTGCGCAGCCAGCGCCAGCGCCAATCCGGCACCAGCAGAAAGGCGGCAACCGCAGGCGCGAACATGATCGCGGTGAACTTCGACAGCAGCGACAAGCCGGCGAACAGGCCGGCGGCAAGCCACCAGCGTCCGTCGCCGCCTTGCGCAAGCCGCACCAGCGACCACATCATCGCCACCGCAAACGGGATCATGGCGACGTCGGGCGCGACCTTGGCCATCAACAGCCCGTAATAGAGCGCGGCCTCCGGCATCAGCACGGCGAACATGACCGCGCGTGCATCATGGGTGAGGCGGCGGACGATGCCGGCGAGCAGGAGCTGCGTCACCAGCATCGCGACGATGCCACCGAAGCGAACGCCGAGCACGGTGTCGCCGAAGATGGCGGTGCCGAAGCGGATGAACCAGGCAATCATTGGCGGATGATCGAGGAAGCTTAGCGCTCCCTCCTTCGACCAGGTCCAGTAATAGGCCTCGTCGGTGCGCAGCTCGATCGCGGAGGCGTAAACGAAGCGCAGCACCGTCATTGCGGCGATCATCAGCGCGGCCATGACGAGCAGCCGGCGCGACGCGCCGTCGGGCTTCACGGTGATGTCGGGAGCGATCGTCACGGCCGCGCTTTTCCCCGACTTGGGACGGGGAGTCAATGTGAACACCGTCGTCCCGGGCAAGCGAAACACGACCGGGGATCCATAGCCACAGTTTTCCTAGGGTGGGCAAAGCGAAGCGTGCCCACCGTCCCACGATGCCGCGGAATGGTGGGCACGGCGCAAGAGCGCCTTTGCCCACCCTACGAGACTTAGGATTGCGTAACCTTGTCGGTTATGTGATCCGGCCGTTCGTTCACAGGTGGAATTTAACTCTGCGCTGGCTGTTCTCCTCAGTGAACTGATACAACCGAATCATGGCCGCCACCGTCCTTTCACGCTTGCCCGAACTCGTCCGCTCGACTAGCGCGCGGCAGGTGCGGCTGGTCTGCGGCGTGATCCTGTTCTCTTACGTGGTCAGCCATTTCCTCAACCATGCGCTCGGCAATATCTCGGTCGATGCGATGCAGATCGGCGTCTATTACCACACCTCGTTCTGGCAATTCCTT
Source organism: Bradyrhizobium diazoefficiens (assembly GCF_016599855.1). Classification (NCBI taxonomy): domain Bacteria; kingdom Pseudomonadati; phylum Pseudomonadota; class Alphaproteobacteria; order Hyphomicrobiales; family Nitrobacteraceae; genus Bradyrhizobium; species Bradyrhizobium diazoefficiens. Next base: position 6,198,239 of record NZ_CP067041.1, read on the forward strand.
CCCGTGGCGATCGTGTTCTACACCGCAGCCCTCGCCCATATGGGGCTCGGGGTCTATGCACTGTATCAGCGCCGTCAGTTCCGCTGGCGGACGATCGAGCCGCTGCAGCTCGTGCTGGGGCTGAGCATCCCGGCGCTGGTGATGGCGCATGTGATCGGCGTGCGGCTCGGCCACACGCTGTACGGGCACGAGAAGCTGTATCCGCAGGAACTCTATCTGTTCTTCGTGGCGTCATCCAACCGGCTCTGGACGATGACGATCCTGCTCATCGTCGCCTGGGTGCACGGCTGCATCGGCATCTATTTCTGGCTCCGGCTGAAGCCGTTCTTCGTCCGCGCGGCCCCGTTCCTGCTGGCGGCCGCGGTGCTGATCCCGACATTGGCGCTGCTCGGCATCTACCAGGGTGGCCGCAGTGTCGCCGCCGACAGCGATGACGGGGAGTGGCGCACGCATAATTACACGCAGCGCCAGGTCGGCACGATCGCAGAGGCCGATACGCTCGACCGCATCACCGGCGGCCTCACCATCGGCTACTTTGGCCTGCTTGGGTTGGTGCTGCTCGGCCGCGGGGTGCGCGGCTGGCGCGAACGTCGCGGCGGCATGATCGCGCTGTCCTATGGCAACGGCAAGACGGTGCGCGTGCCCAAGGGGCTCTCCGTGCTGGAAGCGAGCCTGCGCCACAACGTGCCGCATGCCAGCGTCTGCGGCGGCCGCGCCCGCTGCTCGACATGCCGCATCCGCATCATCGGCGACCACGACGCCTTGCCCGAGCCATCGCAGCGCGAGGCTTTCGTGCTGGCCCGCGTCGGCACCGCCGATCCCTCGATCCGGCTTGCCTGCCAGTTGCGACCGAATTCCGATCTCTCCTTCTTCCAGCTGTTCACGCCGCACATGCTGTCGATGAACGCATCGTCGCCGGCGCGGATTGGCCAGGAGCGCTATCTCGTCAGCCTGTTCGTGGACATGCGCGGCTCGACCCAGCTTGCCGAGAAGCGGCTGCCGTTCGACACCGTCTTCATCGTCAACCGTTTCCTCGGCGCAGTGTCGCAGGCCGTGATCGAGAACGGCGGCCAGCCTAACCAGTTCGTCGGCGACGGCATGCTGGCGCTGTTCGGCCTCACCAGCGATCCGCAAACTGCCTGCCGGCAGGCGCTGAAGGCGGTGGCCGGCATCGCGACCCATGTCGACGTGCTCAACGAGCTCCTGAGCCACGATCTGCGCCAGCCGATCCGCTTCGGCATCGGCGTCCATGGCGGCGAGGTCATCATCGGCGACATCGGCTACCGCGACCACATCGTCTTCACTGCGCTTGGCGATGCCGTGAACGTCGCGGCCCGGCTCCAGGACATGACCAAGGCACTCGCCTGCGAGGCGATCGTCTCCGAAGAGGTCCGCCGTACCGCCGGCCTTCACGATGACGCGCTGCCCAAGCAGGAGGTCGCGATCCGCGGTCGCGACGAGCCGATGGTCGTGCGCGTGGTTGCGGATACGAGGACACTGTCCGCCCTTGTCGCCAACGGCGAGCGCGCTGCGGCGTGAGCTGCAAGCCACCCGGAAGGCGCGCTCCCTCTCCCGCAAGCGGGAGAGGGTCGGGGAGAGGGTGTCTCCGCAACGGGACAATCCCCCAGAGGAGAAAGCCCTCACCCGGCGCTGTGCGCCGACCTCTCCCGCAAGCGGGAGAGGTGCACCTTCACTGCCGCTGCAGCTAGACGTCATCTCACCGGCGTAACACCGGCGTGTTGCAACGCAGCGACATGGGCCGGCTGCGAAAGCACGAATTGACTTTCGCCTGAGTCGTCCCGACAGATGGGCGCAGGATCGCGGTGATGACCGTGAGCCAACGAAAAGCTCCGGGAGGAGATTCTATGTTCGATCGACGCGACCTGCTCAAAGGAGCGGGCCTTGCCGCACTTGCGGCCACGCTGAATTCCACCAAAGCGCTGGCGCTGGACACCGTTACGCTGCCCTTCGGCAACGGCGAACGGCCGCTGGTGAACTATCCGCAGAAGCGGCCGATGATCGGGCTCACCAGCCGGCCGCCGCAGCTCGAGACGCCGTTTGCAATCTTCAACGATGGCCCGATCACGCCGAATAACGCGTTCTTCGTGCGGTATCACCTCGCCGACCTCCCCTACAATCTCGATCCCGACAAGTTCACGCTCGAGGTCAAGGGCAAGGTCGACAAGCCGCTCAACCTGTCGCTGAAGGATATCAGGAAGATGAGGGCGACCGAGATCGTCGCCGTCAACCAGTGCTCCGGCAACAGCCGCGGCTTCTTCGAACCGCGCGTCGCCGGCGGCCAGCTCGCCAATGGCGCGATGGGCAATGCGCGCTGGCGCGGTGTGCCGCTGAAGGCGGTGCTCGAGATGGCCGGCGTGCAGGCCGGCGCCAAGCAGGTCGTATTCGGCGGTATGGACGGGCCGGTCAGCGACAAGACGCCCGACTTCGCCAAGGCGCTCGACCTTGCTCACGCCATCGACGGCGAGGTGATGCTGGCCTATGGCATGAACGGCGAGGATTTGCCGTTCCTCAACGGCTTCCCACTCCGCCTGGTCGTGCCCGGCTATTACGGTACCTACTGGGTCAAGCACCTCAACGAGATCACCGTCGTCGACACGATCTACGACGGCTTCTGGATGAAGTCGGCCTATCGCATTCCGGACACGCCGGACAATTCGGTCGAGCCCGGCACCGCGCCGAAGGCGACGATCCCGATCAACCGCTTCACCATCCGCTCCTTCATCACCAACGTCGCCGACGGCGCCAAGCTGAAGGCGGGACGCACGACGCTGCGCGGCATCGCTTTCGACGGCGGCAAAGGCATCAAGGACGTCTCGGTCTCCACCGACGGTGGCAAGAGCTGGGCTTCCGCCAAGCTCGGCAAGGATCTGGGCAATTACTCGTTCCGCGAATGGAAGCTGCCGGTGAAGCTTGCGGCAGGCCAAGTCGACCTCAGGGTGCGCGCCACCAGCAATTCCGGTGAGACGCAGCCGGACACGCCGCGCTGGAACCCGGCGGGTTATTTGCGCAACGTCGTCGAAACCGTCCGCGTCAGCGTGGCCTGAGGGGGAATGATCATGCAACGCACCCTTCTCCCCACCATCATACTCGCCGTCGCCGCCGCAGTTGGGTCGGCCCTTGCCGCGCCGGTCAATTACAAGACCCCCGATGAGGTCGCTGCCTTCAAGCCCGGGCCTAATCTCGAGGTGGTGCAGGGCAATTGCACCGCCTGCCACTCCTCCGACTACGTCGCCACGCAGCCGCCAATGAAGGACAAGAAAGGGTTCTGGCGGGCCGAGGTGACCAAGATGATCAAGGTCTATGGCGCACCGATCGACGATGCCGACGTCGGCAAGATCGTGGACTATCTGGCCGCGACTTATTGACGGTGAGCGAGCCAATTGACCGCGAAACGGGCAAAACCGGCAAAAACGCCGCGAAGTTGAGCGAATTTCGGCAAAATGCGGATGTGGTTTTGATCTACCAAGCCCGCCACATTCCGCGTATCCTGTTAGGACCGAACCGGCCGGTTGGCGGGGACTGGCGGTTCGTGATCTCGGAGGAAGACCCGCGGAGAAGTCGTGATGGCTAAAGGTACGGTCAAGTGGTTCAACCCGACGAAGGGTTATGGATTTATCCAGCCTGCGTCGGGCGGCAAGGACGTGTTCGTGCATATCTCGGCAGTGCAGAAAGCCGGCCTGTCCTCGCTCAACGAGGGACAGACGGTGGAATATGAAGAGATCGCAAACCGGGGCAAGACGTCCGCAGAGAACCTCAAAGTATAAGCCCGTCAGCCTTTGCTGCCTCCCGGATCTGCTCCGGGAGTGAGGCCAAGAAAATTTAGAAGACGATCAGTGCATTCGACAACAGGCGTTGCGATTGCGCGCGGAAGGCTATCTGCCCGGAGAGATCGCCGATCAACGCCGCAGCAGTGACAATCGCGACCGCATGTCGTCAGCCCACCGGTAACGGTGCGTCGCGCTTGATCTCCTCCATCACCGCATAGGTGCGCGTCTCGCGTACGCCCGGCATCGACAGCAAGGTCTCGCCGAGGAAGCGCCGATACGCCGTCATGTCCGCCAGCCGCGCCTTCACGAGATAGTCGAAGCCGCCCGCAACCATGTGACACTCCAGCACTTCGGGCGCGAGTTTCACCGCGCGCGCAAAGCGCTCGAAATTATCCGGCGTGGTCTTGTCGAGCAGCACCTCGACGAACACCAGCAGGCCAAGGCCCAGCCGGTGCGGATTGAGCCGCGCGCCATAGCCTTCGACAAAGCCTTCGCGCTGCAGGCGCTTCAGCCGCTCGCCGATCGAGGTCGGCGACAGCCCAATGCGCTCGGCGAGCTCGACATTGGCGATCCGCCCATCTTCCTGCAAAATCGAGAGTATCTTCCGGTCAATGCGGTCGAGTTCCATATTTTATGCCGCTGATAGGTCAATGACCTTCATTTCCTAAGGCAAAACCATTATCTTGTCTATCGAACTACGGTCATGCCGGCCTTATCCTGATTTCAGCCACAGGACACGCCATGCCCAACATCCCGGCCCTCTTCACCGCCCCCTATGCGCCCGATGACGCCGACATCGCTGCGCGCCTCTTTCCGTCGGCGCATCTGAGCCCCCCGCAGGAGGCGCGGATCGACCGCACCGCCACCCGGCTGATCGAGGCGATCCGCAAGCGCGACGACCGGCTCGGCGGGGTCGAGGACATGCTGCGCGAGTTCGCGCTCTCGACCAAGGAAGGTCTGGCGCTGATGGTGCTGGCGGAAGCGCTGCTGCGCGTGCCTGATGCCCGCACCGCCGACCAGTTCATCGAGGACAAGCTCGGCGAGGGCGATTTCATCCACCACGAGACCAAATCCACGGCGTTCCTGGTCAACGCCTCGGCCTGGGCGCTCGGCCTGTCGGCGCGGGTGATCCAGCCCGGCGAGACGCCCGACGGCACCATCGGCCGGCTGGTGAAACGGCTCGGCGCACCCGCCGTGCGCACCGCCACGCGTCAGGCGATGCGTCTGATGGGCAATCATTTCGTGCTGGGCGAGACCATCGAGCAGGCGCTGGAGCGGGGGAAACCGCGCTCCGGCCAGAAGTCGCGCTATTCCTTCGACATGCTCGGCGAAGGCGCGCGCACGGCGGCCGACGCAAAACGCTATTTCGACGCTTATGCCAGTGCGATCGAAACCATCGGCAAGGCGGCAGGCGGCCATCCCCTGCCAGACCGTCCCGGCATCTCCGTCAAGCTCTCGGCGCTGCATCCGCGCTTCGAGGCGATCAGCCGCGACCGTGTCATGCGCGAACTGGTGCCGCAATTGCTGGACCTCGCGCAGCGTGCCAAGGCCCATGACCTCAACTTCACCGTCGATGCCGAGGAAGCCGACCGGCTGGAGCTGTCTCTCGACGTGATCGCGGCAACGCTCGCCGATTCCTCGCTCAAAGGTTGGGACGGGTTCGGGCTTGCGATCCAGGCCTATCAGAAGCGCGCAAGCGCGGTGATCGACTACGTTCACGACCTTGCTCGTGCGCATGACCGCAAGCTGATGGTGCGCCTGGTCAAGGGCGCCTATTGGGACACCGAAATCAAGCGCGCGCAGGAGCGCGGGCTCGACGGCTATCCCGTGTTCACCCGCAAGGCGATGACGGACCTGAACTACGTCGCCTGCGCCGCGAAGCTTTTGAGCCTGCGGCCGCGGATCTTCCCACAGTTTGCGACCCACAACGCCCTCACCGTTCCAACCGTGCTGGAGCTTGCCGGCGACAGTGGCGGCTTCGAATTCCAGCGCCTGCACGGCATGGGCGAGGCGCTCTACGAGCAGCTCGCCAAGGATCACCCTGAGATCGCCTACCGCACCTATGCGCCGGTCGGCAGCCATCGCGATTTGCTCGCCTATCTGGTGCGGCGGCTGCTCGAGAACGGCGCCAACTCGTCCTTCGTGGCGCAGGCAGCCGATTACCGCGTGCCGGTCCCGGCGCTGTTGAAGCGTCCCGTCGATCTCATCGTTCGTCCCGATCACGGCCATCACGCCAAAATCCCGCTGCCGGGCGATCTGTTCGCGCCGGAGCGGCGCAATTCGCGCGGCATCGAATTCGGCGAGCGCGCCGCGCTCGATCGGCTGCTGGCCGACGTCAAGGCCACCACGACCGACCTCAAGCCCGTCGCTGACGCAACGCCCGAGCAGGTGAACGCGGCAGTGACTGCCGCACGCGCCGGCTTCGCCGCTTGGAGCCGGACGCCGTCTGCCGTGCGCGCCGCGGCGTTGGAGCAGGCCGCGCATCTCCTGGAGAGCCGCGGCGCCCATTTCATCGCGCTCTTGCAACGCGAGGGCGGCAAGACCCTCGACGATGCGCTGTCGGAGCTGCGCGAGGCTGCCGACTTCTGCCGCTATTATGCCGCGCAAGGCCGAAAGCTGTTCGGCAGCGAGGTCGCGATGCCGGGCCCGACCGGCGAGAGCAACGCGCTCGCCATGCGCGGCCGCGGCGTCTTTGTCGCGATCTCGCCGTGGAATTTTTCGCTGGCGATCTTCCTCGGCCAGGTCACCGCGGCGCTGATGGCCGGCAACAGCGTCGTTGCAAAGCCCGCCGAGCAGACGCCGCGCATCGCGCGCGAGGCCGTCGCGCTGCTGCACGAGGCCGGCATCCCCGCAAGCGCGCTGCACCTCGTCACCGGAGATGGCCGCATCGGCGCTGCGCTGACCGCGCATCCTGATATCGCCGGCGTCGTCTTCACCGGCTCGACCGAGGTCGCGCGCGCGATCAACCGGACGCTTGCCGCAAAGGACGGGCCGATCGTGCCGCTGATCGCGGAGACCGGCGGCATCAATGCCATGATCGCGGATGCCACCGCGCTGCCCGAGCAGGTCGCCGACGACGTCGTGACGTCAGCCTTCCGTTCGGCCGGCCAGCGCTGCTCGGCGCTGCGGCTCCTGTTCGTGCAGGAGGACGTCGCCGACCGCATGATCGAGATGATCGCGGGCGCGGCGCGCGAGTTGAAGATCGGCGATCCCAGCGACATCGCGAACCATGTCGGCCCTATCATCGACGTCGAGGCCAAGCAACGCCTCGATGCCCACATTGCGCGGATGAAGAGCGAGGCGCGGCTACACTTTGCCGGCACAGCTCCGGAAGGCTGCTTCGTCGCGCCGCACATCTTCGAGCTCAAGGACGCCAGCCAGCTGACCGAGGAGGTGTTCGGCCCGATTCTCCATGTCGTGCGCTACCGCGCCGAAAACCTCGCGCGAGTCCTGCACGCGATCGAGCGCACCGGCTACGGACTGACGCTCGGCATCCACTCCCGCATCGACGACACGGTCGAGGCCATCATCGACGGTGTGCAGGTCGGCAACATCTACGTCAACCGCAACATGATCGGCGCGGTGGTCGGCGTGCAGCCGTTCGGCGGCAACGGCCTGTCCGGAACCGGCCCAAAAGCCGGCGGCCCGCATTACCTCGCGCGCTTTGCCACCGAGCAGACCGTGACGATCAACACGGCGGCGGCCGGGGGCAATGCTGCGCTGCTTGCGGGCGAGGAGTGAGGCCGCTTCTGGATTCGTCCCCTCACGACACGCGCGCAGTTCCGTCATCCTGAGGTGCGAGTGGCGCGATGCCAAGCATCGCGCTGCGAGCCTCGAAGGATGAACGGCCCGGATGCAGCCGGGCTGTCGCCCTTCGAGGGCCACTGAAAAAGCGGCCGCCTCAGGGTGACGGGGATGAATTCAAGCGCGTGGCTGAAAGATGCCAAATGGCGCACCGAAGCCCTGCGCGTGGGGCCGTTGCATCCCGGCAAAACATCGGTCTAATGCTGCCATGACTGGCCCGCGTCAATTCCAGCGCGCGGGAAACAACAAGAGCGAGGGAGCAACGCCGCGATGGAAAAAGGCATTTTTGCAGGGCTTAGGGTTCTGGACTGCGCGAGCTTCATCGCGGCACCCGCGGCAGCGACCGTGCTGTCCGATTTCGGTGCCGACGTCATCAAGATCGAGCCGCCCGGCGCCGGCGACCCCTACCGCAATCTGCCGAACCTGCCCGGCTATCCCACCGGCGAGCATAATTTCGCCTGGCTGCTCGAGGCCCGCAACAAGAAGAGCCTCGCGCTCGACCTCTCCAAGCCCGAGGCGCAGGCCGTGCTCTACAAGCTGGTCGAACAGGCTGACGTCTTCATCACCAACATGCCGCCGCCGGTGCGCGGCAGGCTCGGCATCACTTATGACCATCTCGCCCATCTCAACGACCGGCTGATCTACGCTTCCTTCACCGGCTATGGCGAGAAGGGCGAGGAAGCCAACAAACCCGGCTTCGACAGCAACGCCTATTGGGCGCGCTCCGGCCTGATGGACCTCGTCCGCGCCGATACCGAAACGACGCCGGCCCGCTCGGTCGCCGGCATGGGCGACCATCCCTGCGCGATGGCGCTGTACAGCGCGATCGTTACCGCACTATATCAGCGCGAGAAGACCGGCAAGGGCTCGCATGTCGCCTCCAATTTGATGGCCAACGGCGTGTGGGCCGCGAGCGTGCTGGCGCAGGCAAAGCTCTGCGGCGCCAAGTTCGGCGAACGGCGCCCGCGCGAGCGCGCGCTCAATGCGGTCGCCAACCACTATCAGTGCAAGGACGGCCGCTGGCTGATCCTGTCGCTGCTGAACGAGGAGAAGCAGTGGCCGACGCTGGCCAAATGCCTCGGACGCGAGGACTTGATCAACGATCCGCGCTTCGCCACCAAGCCCGACCGTCACGCCCGCTCGATCGAACTGATCAAGATCTTTGATGAGACCTTTGCGACCAGGGATCTCGCCGAATGGCGCAAGGTCCTCGACGGCAACGGCCTGGTGTTCGGCATCGTCGGCATTCTGGACGACATTCCAAACGACAAGCAGATGCTCGAGAACGAGGTGCTGGTGCCATTCGAGAACGACACCATGCTCACCATCAACAGCCCAATCTGGATCGACGGCACCAAGAAGGTGCAACCGCGCAAGCCGCCCGGCGTCGGCGAGCACAGTGACGAGATTTTGCGTGGCGCGGGATACGACGAGGCGACGATCAAGCAGCTGCGGTCGAACGGGGCGGTGGGCTGAGGGGCAGGCCGCCCTCTCCAACCTCCGTCATTGCGAGCGTAGCGAAAGCAATCCAGAATCCCACCGCGGATGCATTGCTGGATTGCTTCGCTGCGCTCGCAATGACACCGCGGGACGATGTAGCTTCACCGCAACATCGCGTCTCGTGAGGTCCCATGCCGCTCTATCGCCTGCACTACTTCCCCGAATCCGGCAACAGCTACAAGCTGGCGCTGATGCTCACGTTATGCGGCGAGAGGTTCGAGCCGGTCTGGACCGATTTCGGCGGCGGCGTCACGCGCACGGCGGAATGGCGCGAGGCCGTCAACGAGATGGGTGAGATTCCCGTGCTCGAGATCGACAGCGTGAAGATGACGCAGACCGCCCCTCTCCTGCTCAAGCTAAGCGAGCAATATGGTCGTTTCGGCGCCGAGACCGAGGACGAGAAGTTCGAGCTGCTCCGCTGGCTGTTCTGGGACAACCACAAGCTTACCGGCTACATGGCGACCTATCGCTTCATGCGGGCCTTCACCGAGAAGAGCGATCCACAGGTGCTGAAGCACTTTCGCCGGCGGCTCGACGACTTCCTCGGCATTCTCGACGGACATCTGCAGCACAATGCCTTTGCAATCGGAGCGAAGCCGACCGTCGCCGATATCTCGATGATGGCCTATCTGCACTATCCAAGCGACGAGCACGGCTTTGATTTCGCGGCGAGCCATCCGGCCATCCACGCCTGGCTCCGTCGCATGGCCGCGCTGTCCGGCTGGAAACCGGCATACGAGCTGCTACCGGGCAAGCGGATGACGAATTACGCGAAATGAGGGCTACCGCAGCGCCAGCCAGGCAAGCGTGAACAGGATGCCGCCAACGATCACGACCACCGCGACCGCCCAGATGCTGACGCGAACGCTGCCGGTGACCTGCTTGGCTTCCTCATTGCGCGCGATCTCGCGATTGCGGTCCTTGTTGGCGTCGCTGGTATCCGTCATGGGTCATCCCGATCAGTTTAGCGCGTCTTGATGAAGCACATGCCGATGCGGCTTGAGGCCGCGGCGGCCTGACAGGTGAGACCTTTAGCACAGGTCCATGACGTGAAGCTCTTGTCAGCCGTTCCCGATCCCGCATCTTGCAGGGAGCAATGCGCGCCCCAGCCGTCCTGATATTCGGTGCCGGCGAGTTCCCGGCTGCCGCGGGTCTGCGGGCGGCTGGCAAATCCACGTGAGAAATCAGGGCGTTTGCCTTCGGCGAACGCGGTCAGGATGTCGCGGCGGCGGAGCTGGTCGCCGACAAAATGCGGCGATGCCGGCACGATGGTGGAATTCGACGCCTTGTCGGCGAGCCAGTCCACGCCCGGGAAATGGAAGCCGCCGATGCCGCGGGTCTGGTGGCAGCCCGAACAGGTAACATCGTTGAGGCGGCGCTGGAAGCCGGCAACCGAGCGGATGTTCTCCATGGCGATGCCGCGTGCCGCCGCCTGCTTCAGTGCGCCGACGACGTCGTCATCGGTGAAGACCGGATCGCTGTTGCCCTCGCCTTTTGCTTCGCCTTGCATCATCCCGAACTCCGGCTGGAGGTCCGATGCATCGAAGCCGGCCGGTGTCGCCGCGATCGCAGCCTTGGCGAGATACTTCTCCGGAATCAGCACCGTGCCGCGATCGAACTCGCGAAGGTTCGCGGGCGTCAGCAGCCAGGCCTTGAAGTCGCGCCGGAGCGCGTCGTCAGCCAGGATACGATCGCGATCGATCTGGTTCTCCAGCGTTGATTCCTCGAATACCTTCTTCGCGGATTCGTATTTGAACACCTTGAGCAGATAGTCGGAGCGGAAATTATGCAACGCCGATTTCGGCGCGATCGAGATCTGGATGTTGGTTTCGATGCGATCGATCATCGAATCCTCAGGAGCAGAGCGGCTGCCGATCAGCCCCTGCCAGTCGCCATCGTCGAGCCAGCGCCGCGCAACCTCGGCGCAGGTGACGGGCTTGCCGCTGCCATCCGTCTGGTGCGCATCGCGCGCCTTCATCACGAGGTTGAAGGTCATCGGCAAGCGCGTCACGGTGTTGCTGCCGTCCGGCCTGGTCTCGAACCGTGCCAGGCGATAGATCAGCCGGATCTCGCCGCAGGATTCTTCCGACATAAAGGCGCGGTCCATGCGGTTGACGATGCCGGCCAGCACGAAGCGGGTGCTGGCGGATTTCAGATCGGTCCGATCGAACAGGTGGACGTCGAAACTGTCGCCGACGCCAATGGTCTCGCTCGGCCAAGCGGCCTTGTGCTGCGCGTTGTAGCGATCGAACTCTGCATCGATCGCCGGTGGAATCTCTTTAAGCTGCGGCAGTGACGCGAACAGAAGCTCACTCGTCAGCGGAACCTTCGCGTTGCGCTCCGGCTGCAGCAGGTGGGAAATCGACAGAGCATCGCTCTGGTCGAGCCTGCGCAGCAAATCGGGATCGGTGATCGCGGTGCCGCGTGCGATCGGCGCGTTCTCCGCGGTCATCGGCGACATGCCGCCGCCGAACAATACGACAACAGCAACGAGAATTCGCAACGCGCGGCTCATGCCTCCACTAACACCGCACGTGACTGCCTATTCAAGTGAAAAGGCGCCTCACGCGATGGTGAAGCGCCTCTCGTACCTAGTCGGGTATCAACCGCTCAGCGCGCGACGATCAGGCCCTTGCTGGTGACGACGACCCAGCGGCCGTCCTGGCGCCGGATCGCGTCGACGCGGCCAATTCCGGGGATGGGGTCGCCGGCATAGACCTCGTACAGGCCGCTCCGGCCCTCGATCAGCGCGCCGCCATTGGCGACGTCGCGAAGCCTCCAGCCGTCGACCGTCGGCAGGCGGCCGACCTCGGGCTTGGGCGCGGCGGGTGCGGGAACCGGTACGGCAGCGGCCGTCGCGACCTGGGTCGGGGTCGGCGCGATCGTGCCGGTGGTCTCCTTCGCGGGCGCAGCCGCTGCGGCCTGCGCCGGGGCTGCCGGCGGCGTGGCGCGGAGCTTGTCGACGGTCTCGGACAGCTTTGCGAGCTTGGCCATCGGTTCGGCCTGCGCCTTCTCGAGCTTGTCGAGGCGGTCGTTGGCGCGGTTGAACTGGCTGAGGCCGGTCTTGGAGGTGTGCTCGACATTGGCCTTGAGCGCGACGATGTCGGCATCGATCCGCGCAAGGGAGGCGTCGAGCGCGCTGGTATCGGCGACCTGCGCCGGCGCGGGGCTGGCGAAATGAATCATGCCGGCGGTCGCGAGCGCGCCGCTGATGGCGCCAACACAGGCCGCAATCGCGATCACGGCGGCCATTGCCGACAGGCGGCGGTTGCTGCCGGTCTCGCGTGGCTCGTCCGCCTCCACATGCGGAGCAAATTCTTCACGATCCCAGGAACGCTCGGACGGCGCCATGACGACGAGCTTGCCAGGCTTCGGCTCGAGCTTGGGCTCAGCCTTGATCTCGGGTTTGGCTTCGAGCTTCGGCACCTCGATCCGGGGCGGCTCGACCTTGGGGGCGTCCGGTTTGGGCGGCGCCTCATGATCGGGGGCGATCGTGGGCGCCTCGATGCCGGCGGCAGCCTCGACGGCCTGCGGCGCGGGTGCGGCCATGGCGCCGGTGCGTTCACCGGTGTCTTGGGCGGCCAGTTCGGGCATTGCTTCGCTCACGGCTCAAATACTCCAGTCTAGGTTGACCTTTTGGTAACTTTCATTGCTTGCGAATTCCTTACCTCGGGACCCGCTTACCGAAATTTTAGGAACTCGTCCGGGGCCGAATTGGGTCGGGAAAGTGGAACCGGCGTGGCGGCGTGCAACAAATCGTCAGCCGATGCTGCCCTGCGGCAGGGCGCCTCCCTTAGCCGAACGAGTTGCTTTGCCCGTCATTGTTCCGCGGCTAACATGGGCTATCCCGTCAGCCAGAAGGCGTTTGGGGGTACCATGACGATCGAGAAATGCATCAACGCGTTTGCCGTCGATGACGTCATCTTCGAGGAGGGTTCGACCGGCCGCGAGTTGTTCGTCGTGCTCGACGGCGAGGTCGAGATCGCCAAGATCGACGGCGCGCGCAAGACCAGCATCATCAAACTCGGCAAGGGCGAGTTCTTCGGCGAGATGGCCGTGATCGACGGTTCGGCCCGCTCCGCAACTGCAATCGCTTCCGCGCCAAACACGCGCGTGATGCGGATCAATCACGCCCGCTTCGTCTATCTCGTCAGCCAGCAGCCGGCGTTCGCGCTGATGGTGATGGACGCGCTTTCGAAACGTCTGCGTGCCTCCAACGCCGTCACCTACCGGGCAGCGCAATGATGAGCGAGCGGAAGCCGACTGCATTCCCGATCCTGATGAAGAACGACATCTGCTCGCTGATCCAGGCCGCCGATGACGTCTACCAGATCCGCTTCTCCAACCGCGCCGCCAACGCCTATCTGGTCCGCGGCTCGGCGCGCACAGTCCTGATCGATGTCGGCCTGTCCTCGAATTATCCGGCGATGGTGGAGTGCCTGAACTTCGTCGGGTGCCCGCCGGAGAAGATCGACATGGTGGTGCTGAGCCACGAGCATCTCGACCATATCGGCGCCGCCTGGCACTTCAACGAGCGCCGCACCTTCGTCGCTGCCCATCGGCTTGCCGCCAACAAAATCATGCTGCGCGACGATTTCTCAATGCTGCGCAAGATGTTCAACGAGCCGAACGTGCCAATCAATATCGACATCTGGCTCGAGGAAGGCAATCTGATCGATCTCGGCAATTTTCGCCTGAACGTGATGTACACGCCGGGCCACACCTCGGCCTGCATCACGCTGTTCGACCAGGACAAGGGCCTGCTGTTCGCCGCCGATACGCTGATGCCTGGCGGCGTGATGGGCGGCGTGTTCGGCTCGGGCAGCATCTCCGACTACATCCAGTCGCTGGAGCGCATCAAGGGTCTGGATACCAGGATCCTGCTGTCAGGACACGGAAGGCTGTCCGACACGCCGCAGGAGGACGTCCGCACAGCCATTGCGCGGTCGCACGGCCTTCTGGAAGACACCGCGCAACTGTTCGACGCGCTGGATGCACGCTCGAATTTCGAGCCGATCATGCAATCAGTGCGGGATCTGAACAAGCTGGATGATTAAGGGCGTGCACCTCTGCCAGCCCCGTCATTGCGAGCGCAGCGAACAGAATCTTTCCGCGGTGACAGTCTGGATTGCTTCGTCGCAAGGGCTCCTCGCAATGACGGAGCAGGCGGCAATCGCTCGCTCCCTATTGCGGTCCCTCACATCACCACTGGTTTGTCCGGCAGCTCATTCGGATGCGCACCCGCCGGCGGAAAATGCTTTGCCAGCTCGCGCGACACCGCCGCGACGCCGTCGATCACGCCGCGCTCGAATTGGCCGGCGCTGAACGCGGCCTCCATCGCACGGCAGATCGTCTCCCAGCCCGCAGCACCCACCTTCGCGTCGATGCCGCGATCGGCGATGATCTCGACGTCGCGGTCGGCGAGCAGCAGATAGATCAGCACGCCGTTGTTGTGGGCGGTGTCCCAGATCCGCAAATGCGAGAACACATCGAGCGCGCGCTCGCGGGCGTGCTGGTTGCGGAACAGCGGATGGCCGTCGAGCGCGCCTTCGACGACAAAGCGGATTTGGCCGGAATGCGTCGCTTCGCTCTGCTTGATCGCCTGCTCGATGCGGTCCAGCACGTCTTGCGGAAACACCCGCCTCGCACGCCAATGGTGCTGGAGCAGATGCCGGGTGATACGCTCAATGCTCATGACTACCAGCTCCCTGAGGCGCCGCCGCCACCAAAGCTGCCGCCGCCCCCGCTGAAGCTACCGCTGTCGCTGGATGATGATCCGCTGGTCCAGCCACCCGACGAGGAGCCGCTCGACCACGATCCGCCGCGCGACGATCCCGTCGACGCCGGAGACAGATCGGCGATGAACGCCAGGACGAAGCCGACGATTCCGGCGATCAAGGCAATCCCGGGGGATCCGAGGATGAGCAGCGCCAGGATGCCGACCAAGCTGCCGGTCGCGACCGAGCCCAGCAGCCGCCCCAGCAGCGAGCGGAATAAGCCGCCGACGATGAGCGAAGCAAAAAGGACGATTGGGGCGAGCGGTCCGATGTCGTTAAGATTGGTAAACTTTACGCTGCGTGAGGGAACAGGCAGCGGCTCGCCGTCGACGACGCGCATCATCCGGTCGACGCCGGCCGAGATGCCGCCGGCGAAATCACCCTCGCGGAATTTCGGCGTGATGACCTCGTCGATGATGCGACGCGAGGTCACGTCGGTGAGCGCGCCTTCGAGGCCATAGCCGACCTCGATGCGCAGATGCCGATCATTTTTGGCGACCACCAGGATCGCGCCGTCATCGACCTTCTTGCGGCCGATCTTCCAGGCTTCCGCAACACGAATCGAGAACTGCTCGATCGCCTCCGGGTCCGTGGTCGGCACGATCAGCACCGCGATCTGGCTGCCCTTCCGCGTCTCGAAATCGCTGAGCTTCTGCGACAGCGCGGCGATGTCGCTGCTCGACAGCGTGCCAGTCCGGTCGACCACGCGGCCAGTGAGCTGCGGCACTGCGACGTCGGCGATCGCTGGGAAGGCAAAAGCAAGGAAGAGCGCTGCAACAAGGACCACGTGCCACACACGCAGTGTCATCGCCCGGCTTGCCGCCTTCGCTAAAGCTTCGGCGGCCGAGCACCCCCGTGGCCCGGCGTAGCCTTGGCGGAGGCGGGACCGGGCGATCCAGTACTCCAGAGACGCCAGCGAGATGCGGAAAAGCCGCGGCGTACTGGATTCCCCGCTTTCGTGGGGAATGACGGCGGTGGGTGGGGTGCGCATCGGAGCCGAACGCGCTTACTTCGACGGCGCGGGCGCGGGGTTGAAATCGACCTTCGGCGCGGTCGAGATTTCCTTCTCGTTCTCAACCGAGAAGTTCGGCTTCTCCTTGTAGCCGAACACCATGGCGGTGAGGTTGTTCGGGAACGAGCGGACAGTGACGTTATACTCCTGCACCGCCTTGATGTAGCGGTTGCGCGCCACCGTGATGCGGTTCTCGGTGCCTTCGAGCTGCGACATCAGGTCCTTGAACAAGGCGTCCGACTTGAGCTGCGGATAATTTTCGGTGACGACCAGCAGCCGCGACAATGCGCTGGAGAGCTCGCCCTGCGCCGCCTGGAATTTCTGGAATGCCGCGGGATCGTTGAGCACCTCCGGCGTCGCCTGGATGCTGCCGACCTTGGCGCGGGCGTTGGTGACGCCGAGCAGCACGTCCTTCTCCTGCTGCGCAAAACCCTTCACCGAGTTGACCAGATTGGGCACGAGATCGGCGCGGCGCTGATACTGGTTCACCACCTCGGACCAGTTGGCCTTGATCTGCTCGTCCTCGCTCTGGATCGCGTTGTAGCCGCAATTGGTGAGGCTGAGCGAGGCCAGCGCTGCGAGCACGGTCAGGATCTTGCACATCAAATTTCTCCCGGTGGAATCGGCGGCAAACTACCAGATTGCGCGCACATGACGCCAGATATCTGGACGGCGCGAAAAGCAGCCCGTTGACGCAAGCCTCTTGCCTATCACCATGCGACATAGTCAACTCGAAGCAAACAAGACAAAAAGACAGGGAGCGCGCCATGTCCTCGTTCGAGACCATTCTCGTGGAGTGGCCGGAGCCGACGATTGTCCGGGTCGTGATGAACCGGCCCGAGGCGCGCAATGCGCAGAACCTGCAAATGACCTACGACCTCAACGCCGCCTTCGACGCGGCGGTCCAGGACGATACGGTCAAGGTGATCATCCTCGCGGGCAACGGACCGCACTTCTCGTCCGGCCACGATCTACGCCCCGGAGCTAAGAATGCCGCGGGTGTCGATTTTCCGCCGATTGGAAATTGGGGCGGCTTTGCCGAGGCGAACGCGCACGGCCGCTTCGCGCGGGAGCAGGAAATCTATCTTCAGATCACGCGGCGCTGGCGCAACCTCGCCAAGCCGACCATTGCCGAGGTACACGGCAAGTGTATCGCCGGCGGATTGATGCTGGCCTGGGCCTGCGACCTCATCGTCGCCAGCGACGACGCGCAGTTCTGCGATCCCGTCGTTACCATGGGCGTCTGCGGCGTCGAATGGTTCGTGCATCCCTGGGAGCTCGGGCCGCGCAAGGCCAAGGAATTCCTGTTCACGGCCGACAGCTGGAGCGCACAGGAGGCGCACCAGCTTGGCATGGGCAATCAGGTCGTGCCGCGCGCGGAATTGTCGGCGCGGGTGCTGGAGCTGGCGCGCCGGATCGCATCAAAACCATCCTTCGCGCTGAAGCTGACCAAGGAGGCGGTGAACCGCTCCGTGGACGTGATGGGCCAGCCCGCGGCGATCGACCAGGCCTTTGCCCTGCATCAGCTCTGTCACGCCCATAATCTTCAGGAGTTCGGCATGGTGGTCGATCCATCCGGACTGCATCCCTCCGTGCGCAAGCCGGCGGCCGCGGAGTAGACTCAATGGATCTCAATCTCAGTGACGAGCAACGGCTGCTGCGCGAGAGCGCCGAACGTTTCGTGGCCGAGAGCTACGATGCCGATCACCGCCGCAAGACGGCGAACGATCCGCTCGGCTTCAGCCCTGATGTGTGGAAGCAGTTCGCCGAGCTCGGCTGGCTGGCGCTGCCGATCCCGGAAGAGTTCGACGGCCTCGGCGGCGGACCGGTCGAGATCGGCATCTTGATGGAGGCCTTTGGCCGTGGCCTGGTGTCGGAGCCCTATGTCGCGACAGTCGTGCTCAGTGCTGCGTTGATCGACCGATGCGGCAGCACGGCGCAGAAGCAGGCGAGACTGCCGAAGGTCGCGGACGGATCGTTAAAGCTTGCGTTCGCGCATTCCGAGCGCGCGGCGCGGTTCGATCTCACCAAGGTCGCAACCGCCGCCAACAAGACGGCAGAGGGCTGGCGCCTCTCCGGCAGCAAGATCGCCGTGCTCGACGGCCACGCCGCCGACGAGATCATCGTCTCCGCGCACCTTCACGATCATCAGGGACCATCGGGGCGGATCGGCCTGTTTCTGGTGCCGGCGACGGCACCGCGCCTTTCGCTCTTCGACTATCCGCGCCTCGGCGGCGGACACGCCTGCAACATCGAGCTATCCGACGTGCCGCTGCCGAAGGACGCCCTACTCGGCGACGGCGGCGATGCGCTGCCCGCGATCGAATGGACGGTCGATCGCGTGATGGCGGCGCTCGGCGCGGAAGCCGTCGGCATCATGCAGACGCTGCTGGACACCACGCTGGACTACACCAAGATCCGCAAACAATTCGGCCGGCCGCTGTCCGCCAACCAGGTGATCCGCCATCGCCTCGCCGACATGGCGATCCAGGTCGACGAAGCCCGCTCGATGGCGCTGCGCGCCGCCCTGAAGGCGGACAGCCCGCCGGTCGAACGTGCTCGCGCCGCTTCGGCCGCCAAGGCGAAGATCGGCAAATGCGCACGTTTCGTCGGCGAGCAATCCATCCAGCTCCATGGCGGGATGGGTGTCACCGAAGAGCTCGAGGTCGGCGCCTATTTCAAGCGCCTCGTCGCCTTCGACACGCTGTTCGGCGGCAGCGCGCATCATTACAGCCGTCACGCCCAGCTTGGCCGCATCGCCCAGCCTGCCTGACGCAAGGAGCGCATCATGGACCTGTCGTTCAATGCCGAGGAGCGCGCCTTCCAGGACGAGGTGCGAAGCTTCATCGCAAAAAATCTCACTGACGAGATGAAGCGCGCCACCGCGCTGACGCCGTCGGTGTTCTCAGACCCCGACATCGGCATGGCCTGGCAACGCGCGCTGCACGCCCACGGCTGGGGTGCGCCGGGCTGGCCGGTCGAGCATGGCGGACCGGACTGGACGCCGGCGCAGCGCTGGATCTTCGAGACCGAATGCGCGAGGGCCGGCGTGCCGAATGTTAATGTGATGGGCGTGAAGATGGTCGGGCCCGTCATCATCGGCTTCGGCTCGCCCGAGCAGAAGAATTTTTACCTGCCGCGGATTCTCTCCGGCGAGGATTACTGGTGCCAGGGCTATTCCGAGCCGGGCTCCGGCTCCGATCTCTCCTCGCTGAAGACGCGCGCGGTGCGCGACGGCGACGACTACATCGTCAACGGCACGAAGATCTGGACCACGCACGCGCATCACGCCAACCGCATGTTCGCGCTGGTGCGCACCAGCGACGGCCCGCGGCAGCAGGACGGCATCAGCTTCATCCTGATAGACATAAAGACGCCCGGCATCACGACGCGTCCCATTCTCACCATCGGCGGCGACCACGAGGTCAACCAGGTGTTCTTCGACGACGTGCGCGTGCCCGTGGCCAACCGCGTCGGCGAGGAAGGCAAGGGCTGGACCTACGGCAAATATCTGCTCGAGTTCGAGCGCGGCTCCGGCATTGCATCCGCCAAGCTGCGTGAAGGACTGAAGGCGATCGCCGAGCTCGCCGAGTCGGACCTGACCGGCCGAGCCATCGACAGCCCCGATATCGCGATGCGCATCTCGGAGGTTGAGGTCGATATCGATGCGTTGGAGATGACGGAGCTGCGCGTGCTCTCGGCGCTGCAGACGGGGCAAAATCCCGGCGCGGTGTCGTCGATCCTGAAGCTACGCAACAGCGAGATCCGGCAAGCCGTGACGCGGTTGGGGGTCGACGTGATCGGCCATGACGCCCTTGCGGTCGAGCCGATGCGTCCACTTTACAAGCTCAACCATGAGCCGGCGCTGCCGGAGGAGATGCTGACGGTGGTGCCGGAATATCTCAACGGCCGCGCCTACACGATCTTCGGCGGCACGTCCGAGATCCAGCGCGATATCATTGCGAAGATGATGCTCGGGATTTAACCCCACGCTGATGCTGCATTCTCAATTGTCGTCCCGGACAAGCGTAAGCGCAGAGCCGGGACGACAGCGAGTTTGTTGCGACAGCGTAGATTATACCGCCCCCACCTTCGCCTCCCTGATCGCCTGCCAGATCTTCTGCGGCGTCAGCGGCGTGTTGAGATGGGTGATGCCGAGCTCGGCGAGCGCGTCCATCACGCCGTTGGTGACGCAAGGAGGGCCGCCGATGGCGCCGGATTCGCCGCAGCCCTTGGCGCCGAGCGGATTGGTGCGGCAGGGCGCGGAATCATCGAGCGTGACCACGATCGGCGGGACGTCGTCGGCGCGCGGAATGCAATAGTCCTGAAAGCTCGCGGTGAGGAGCTGGCCGTCGGCATCGTAGGAGACGCCCTCATATAGTGCCTGGCCGATGCCCTGCGCGACACCGCCATGGATCTGCCCGGTGACCAGCATCGGGTTCACGGCGACCCCGACGTCATCGACGGTGATGTAGCGCACGACCTTGGATACGCCGGTGTCAGGATCGATCTCGACCTCGCAGATGTGCGTGCCGTTCGGCCAGCTCGGCCCGTCGACCTCGCCTTCGGAATCGACGCTGAGCTTGGCGCCGCTCTCCTTCTCGGCAAGATCGAACAGGCTGATGCGCCGGTCGGTGCCGACCACGGTGAGCATGCCGCCCTGATATTCGATGTCCTCGACCGAGGTCTCCAGCACGTTCGCCGCCTTCTCGCGCGCCTTCTGGATCAGATCATTGGAGGAGACCGCGACCGCGGTGCCGCCGACGAATAGCGAGCGCGAGCCGACGCTGCCGAAGCCCATCGCGAGATCAGTGTCGCCCTGGACCACGTCGATCTTGTCCATGGGGATGCCGAGCGTGTCGGAGATCATCTGGGTGTAGGTGGTCTGCAAGCCCTGCCCCATCGCCATGGTGCCGGAATGCAGCACGACGCGGCCCTGCGCCGTCGCGTGCAGGCTGACCTTCTCGGTATGAGCACGGCCGCCGGTCCATTCGATGTAGGAGGTGAGGCCGCGGCCATAAAGCAGGCCCTTCTTCTTCGCCGCCTTCTTGCGCGCGGCAAAACCGTCCCAGTCGGCAAGTTTTACCGCGCGATCGAGCATGTGCGCGAAGGCGCCCGAGTCATACACCTGGCCGGCGGCATTGGTGTAGGGCAATTGCGCCGGCTTGATGTAGTTCACCTTGCGGATCGCCCGCGGATCCATGCCGATCTTTCGCGCGGCCGCGTCGAACAGGCGCTCGACGATGAAGACGGCTTCGGGCCGGCCAGCGCCGCGATAGGCACCGACCGGCGCAGTGTGGGTCATCACCGACTTGACCTCGAAATGCACTAGCGGCAGGTCGTAGACGCCGGTCTGTACGAACGGCCCGAGCACCAGCGGAATGATGTTGCCCGTACCCGAGGAGTAGGCACCAGTGCAGCCGATCGACGTGACGCGATAGGCGAGCACCTTGCCCTTCTCGTCTAGCGCGAACGCCGCAGTCGAGGTGAGATCCCGGCCGTGCGTGCCGCCGACGAACTCATCGGTGCGGTCGCCGCGCCAGCGGATCTTCCTGTTCAGCTTGGTCGCGGCATAGGCGACGATGCCGTCCTCCGGATAAAGGCTGGTCTTCTGGCCAAAGCCGCCGCCGATGTCGCCGACCAGCACGCGCACGCTGTCCTTCGGCCGTTTGAGGATCGATTCTGCGAGGAGATCACGGGTCGAGGCCGGCGTCTGCGACTGCACATGCAGGAGCAGCCGGCCGGTCTTCTTGTCGATCTCGGCAATGGTCGAACGCGGCTCCATCGCGGAGGGCACCAGGCGTTGGCTGACCAGGTCGAGCTCGACCGTGTGCGCGGCCTTGGCGAACGCCTCATTCACCTTGGCGGCATCGCCATAGCTCATCGCGCCCACGATGTTGTCGGGCGCCTCCGGCCACACCACGGGCGCACCGGGCTTCACGGCCTCGACGGGATCGACCACCGCCGGCTGCACGTCATACTCGACCACGATGGCTTCCGCTGCGCTCTGGGCCTCTGCACGTGACGAAGCCACCACCGCCGCCACTGCCTCGCCGGTGTAACGCACCACCTGATGGGCGAGCAGCCGACGCGGCGGCACCGTCATCGGCTTGCCGTCCGGACGTTTGAAGATGCTCAGCGTCGGGATCGCGCCGACGTCGTCCTTGATCAGATCGGCGCCGGTGTAGATCGCCGTAACGCCGGGCATCGATGCCGCCGCACTGGTGTCGATCGCGACGATCTTCGCATGCGCGTGCGGCGAGCGCAGCACGTGCAACCACAGCGCGCCGTCGGCCGGCTTGTCGTCGATGAATTGCCCCTTTCCGGTGAGCAGTCTTTGGTCTTCCAAACGCTTGACGGGTTGCCCCGCTCCGAAACGCAAATTGCCGGGAAGAATATTCATTCCGCTAGGTCCTTGAAGTCTCTTGAAATGCGGGCCGCCTTTTAGCGGATCGAGACATGCGAGACCAGCCGCGCTTTTGGGCGGCGGCACCATGGATTCGTCATGCCCGGAGGGGCCTACGCCAGCTCGCGCAGCGCCGCTTCCACCACCTTGCGCGCATCGGCCGACAGTGCGGCCTGCGGCGGGACGGGATCGCCGACATCGTAGCCCTGGATCGCGAGGCCCGCCTTGATGCAGGCGGCGAGGTTGAAGCGGGCGAAGGCTTCGTTGATGCGCCACAGCTTGCGCTGGAGCGCCATGGCCTCGTCCCAGCGGCCGGCCTGGCAGAGATCATAGAGCGCCACGCTCTGGCGCGGAATGATGCAGGCCGGGCCCGCCATCCAGCCGACCCCGCCGATCAGCATCACCGTAACAGGGATATGGGCGGAGGCCGAGAACACGCGCAAGGAATCGCCGCAGCGGTTCATGATCGAGAGCAGCCGCCCGGTGTTGGTCGAGGCGTCCTTGATGTAGCCGATGCCCGGATGCTCGGCGAGGCGCGCGATGATTTCGAGTGTGAGATCGGAGCGCTGGAATTGCGGATTGGTGTAGATGACGACCGGAATGTCCACGGCGTCCGCGATACTGCGGAAATAGGATTCGACCTGGGCGTCCGCAAGCGGGAAGTAGGCCTCGAGGATTGCCAGAACGCCGTCGGCGCCGAGCTTCTGATAGGCCTGCGCCTGGGCCACTGCATCGGCAGTCGAGGTCGACGCAACGCCCGCCACAACAGGCACACGGCCCTTCGCGGCCTCGATTGTGGTCTGCACGACCGCCATACGCTGGGCGGCGCCGAGATAAGCGAACTCACCGGTCGAGCCGAGCGGTGTGAGCCCGTGCACGCCGGCGCCGATCAGATCGTCGCAGAGCTTTGCGAGGGCCGCCGTTCGCACCGTGCCATCCGCATCAACGGGCGAGACGAGATAGGGGAAGACACCGCGAAAATCGGGCATATGGGGAAGGGTCCCGGGCGTGTTGCAGCTCAGCTTGCGCGACTAACACGGTATCGTTTGACCGGCAAGCGAACTGCCGATGGACCATCCGCCGCAGCCCTGTCCTGGCCAACCGGGCAGTTTCGCAATCGCCCGCGGCATCCCAGATTGAAGGCAGCTTACAGGAGCCTGCCATGACCGATTCCACGCCTCTGTCTTCATTATCATCCGCGCTCGCCGATGTGGTGGCGCGCGTCGCACCGTCCATCGTCTCCGTCCATTCGCATCGCTCCCGCTCGACCGGCTTCGTCTGGAAACCGGGCCTGATCGTCACCGCCGACGAAGCGCTGGCGGACGAAGGCGACGTGCAGATCGCCCTTCCCGATGGCAGCACCGTTGCCGCCACGATCGCCGGCCGCGACCACACCACCGACATCGCATTGCTGCGCACTGAGGCCGGCATGGCCCCGGTCAAGCTCGCCACGGCGGTCCCTGCCCTCGGCACGCTGTCGGTCGTGGTTTCCACCAATCGCGATGCCCCGAGTGCGGCGCTCGGGATGGTGTCGGTATCAGGCAAGGGCTGGCGCTCCTTGCGCGGCGGCGAGCTCGATGCGCGGATCGAGCTCGATGTTCGTTTGCGTCCGAGCCAGGAGGGCGGCCTCGCGCTCGATGCCTCGGGCGAGGCCTTCGGCATGGCCGTGCTCGGGCCGCGGCGCGTGCTGGTGATCCCGACGGCGACGATCGAGCGCGTTGCGGCGCAGCTGGAGGCGCGCGGCCGCATCGCCCGCGGATATCTCGGACTCGGCCTCCAGCCGCTGCGGCTCGACGACGGCATCGGCGCGATGGTGATGAATGTCGACAAGACGGGTCCGGCGGCCACGGCCGGCATCCGCCAGGGCGACGTGATTGTGGCGGTCAATGACCAGAAGCTCTCCAGTGTGCGCGCCCTGTCGCGGACGCTGGGACCGGCGAGCGTTGGCACAGTCGTCGGTGTCGCGGTCCGCCGCGGCGGCGAGCCGGCGAGCTTCAAGGTCACGATTGGCGAGAGGCCGGAGGCGTGAGCGAGGACAATGCGCCGGAGATCGTGCTGTCGCTCGAGATCGACGATCCCACCCTCGCCGATCGCCTCGCGACGTTGCTCGGCAATGTCTCGGGGCTTCGCCTTGCCGCGCCGGGCGAGACCGCCATGGCGAGCGTTGTCGCACGCGATCCGCGCCTCATGCCCGATGACATCGCACTGACGCAGCGCGAGCTCGACGTGCTGGCGTTGATGGCGGAAGGCGCTTCCAATAAGATGATCGCGCGCCAGCTCAACATCTCCGTGCATACCGTGAAATTCCATGTCGGCTCGCTGCTCGATAAGCTGGACGCCACCGGCCGCACCGATGCGGTGGCGCATGCGGCGCGCCGCGGTGTGATCGAGCTATAGCGCGGCCGGGAAGCTGAGCTCGACCGTCAGGCCCGGCGCGTTGTCATGCAGCGCGATCTCGGCGCCGTGCAGGCGCGACACCGCTGCGACCAGGCTCAGGCCGAGGCCGTTGCCTGGCGTATAGCGGCTCTGCTCGAGGCGGTAGAAGCGCTTGAACACCTGGTCATGCTGATCGGCAGCGATGCCCGGACCATCATCGGCGATGGCGATCATCGCGCCGTTGCCGGCGTTGCGACAGGTCACTGTGACCTTTCCGCCCGGGCGGCCGTGCTTGATGGCGTTGTCCACGAGATTGGCGATGGCATCGAACAGCAGGTCGCGGTCGCCGGTCACAGCGACCTGGCGGTCGCCGCCTAAGCTCAGGCGCGTCGCGACCTGCTCTGCGGCGGCGTCATAGAGCTCGACGACCTCGCCGGCGATCTCGGCAAGGTTGAGCGCGCGAAACGCGCTGCGGCGGGCGCGGGTCTCGATCTCCGAGATCCGCGTGATCGAGGCGAACATGCCGAGCACCGCATCGAGGTCGGCGATAGTATCGCCGATCAGCGTGGCATCGGCCTCATTGTTGCGTGGGGCGTGATAGGCCTTCTCCAGCCGGCCGCGCATGCGCGTCAGCGGCGTGCGCAGATCGTGAGCGACATTGTCGCTGACCTGCTTGACCTCGCCCATCAGCGTCTCGATGCGGTCGAGCATCTGGTTGAGGTTTTCGGCGACGCGGTCCCATTCGTCATGGCTGCCGCGCAGGGGAATGCGGCGGTCGAGGCCGGACAGCATGATGGCGCGGCTGGCGGCGTTGATCTCCTCGATTCGCCCGACCGTACGCCGCGTCACCAGCACGGCGGCGAGGCCCGCCAGCACCAAGAGCAGCACGGCGACCGCAATCGTCGCAAGCTCGATCATCGCAGTGAAACCGCTGTAATCGCCGACATCTCCGACCCGGCTTCGCACGTAAGCGAGCGTGCCGAAATAGACATAGGCGATGATCGCCGCGACAATCAGGCCGAAGATCGCAATCGCGATCAGCGCCAGCCGGAAGGTCGAGGAGCGAAGCGTCTTAGCCAGGAGCACGGAGGCAATATCCAATGCCGCGGATGGTATGGATCAATGGATAGGCCTGGGCATCGTCGACCTTGCGGCGGACGCGCCCGACATAGACGTCGATGATGTTGGTCGAGGGATCGAAATGCAGGTCCCAGACGTGCTGGAGCAGCATCGCGCGGGAGACAACGCGACCTTCGTTGCGGACGAGATATTCGAGCAGCTGAAATTCGCGCGGCAGCAGTGGAATTTTGCGGCCACGGCGGCTGGCATTGCGCGCGATCAGATCGACGGCGAGATCGCCGACCCGCAGGATCGTTTCCTTGGCGATGGTCTCGCTGCGGCGCCCAAGCGCCTCGAGGCGCGCGAGCAGTTCGACGAAGGAGAACGGTTTGACGAGGTAATCGTCGCCGCCGGCGCGGAGGCCTCGCACGCGGTCATCGACCTCGCCGAGCGCGGAGATGATCAGGAAAGGGGCGGCAACGCCGTCGTCGCGCATCTGCCGCATCACGGCGATGCCGTCGATGTCGGGCAGCATGCGGTCGATGGTGATCACGGCATAGTCGCGCGCCACGCCATGGCTCAGCGCTTCATGTCCCGTGGCGGCGAGATCGACGTCATAGCCGGAGGTCGTCAGCTCCTCGACGAGCTGGCCTGCGGTTTCCGGATCATCCTCGACGACCAAGATGCGGCGGTGGCCTCCTGTCATGACGTGCTCCGCGCGACGGTCGCCACCAGACTATCCCGTTCCGGGGCTGAGCGGAACTGCCCGGTGGCGATCGCGACAATGGTGCGGTCCGGCGATGCTAGTACCAATAGTCCCCGCACACATTGACCCATTGCCACCCATAAGGCGTCCAGCTCCTGCGCCAGCAGCCGTCGTAGTAGCCGGCGTAAATGAAGGGTGCGCCGAAGAAGGCGAAGCGATGATGATGCCGGAAGAAGAAGGCGTGGCGGCCGATAAATGGTCTGCCGTGGAAGCGAGCGCCACCGAAGCGCGGCCCAACGAAGGCCGCGCGGGCAGCCATTGGCCCGCCGGCGAAACGCGGCCCAAAGCCCGCATGGGCCGCCATCGGTGCGCCGGCGAAGCGAGCACCGCCGAAGCGAGCACCGCCGAATTGAGCGCCGCCGAAATGAGCGCCGCCCATGCCTCCCATGCGCATGCCGCCCCCACCGAAATGGCCGCCGCCACCGAAGCCGCCGCCGAAACCGCCATGCCCGCCGCCGCTGAAACCACCACCGTGGCCGCCGCCCCCACCTCCACCTCGGGCGAGAACCGGCGAAGCGACCGCCAATGTCGCAGCCATGGCCGCCGCGACGAAGCCGGTGAGAAGCCTGTTGTTCATCTGAATATCCTCCTTGTCGCGGCGACAGTCTCGCCGCTCCAGGGGATCAGATGAGGAAAATGCGCCGTCACCTTCAACTTACAAATGCGCCAGATTCTGACGCGGAAGTTAGGGGCGACACGGGGCTCTATCACTGCCTCTCCCCGCAGAAGAGCGGGGGAAGAGATTAGAACTCACATCCGCTTGCCGCCGTTCTTCTCGGCTGCACGGCGCATCGCTTCGGCGAGCGCGCCGCCGCCGGAGGACTCCTGCTTGCGCGGCGCCGACGACGTCATATGGTTGGAGTTGCGCGTGCCATTGTCGCGCTGCATGCCGGGGGCGTCCTTCTTGGCGCCAACTTCGTCGTCGAGGCGCAAGGTCAGTGAGATGCGCTTGCGGGCAACCTCGAAGTCCAGCACCTTCACCTTGACGATGTCGCCGGGCTTCACGACCTCGCGCGGATCCTTGATGAAATTCCTGGACATCGCCGAGATGTGCACGAGTCCGTCCTGGTGCACGCCGATGTCGACGAAAGCGCCGAACGCGGCGACGTTGGTCACGGTGCCCTCGAGGATCATGCCTTTCTGCAGGTGCTTGATCTCCTCGACGCCCTCCTTGAACACCGCGGCCTTGAACGCCGGACGCGGGTCGCGGCCGGGCTTTTCAAGCTCGCGCAGAATGTCGGTGACGGTCGGCAGACCGAAGGTCTCGTCGACGAAATCCTTCGGCTTTAGCCCGCGCACGATCTCGCTGCTGCCGATCAGCGCCTTGATGTCGCTCTTGGTGGCCGCGAGGATCCGGCGCACCACCGGATAGGCTTCCGGATGCACGCCGGAGGCATCGAGCGGATCCTCACCGCCGAGGATGCGCAGGAAGCCCGCGCACTGCTCGAACGCCTTCGGGCCGAGCCGCGGCACCTCCTTGAGCGCCTTGCGCGACTTGAACGGGCCGTTAGCGTCGCGATGCGCGACGATGCTCTGCGCAAGGCCGGAGCCGACGCCGGACACGCGGGCGAGCAGCGGCGCGGAGGCGGTGTTGACGTCGACGCCAACCGCGTTCACGCAGTCTTCGACCACGGCATCAAGCGACTTTGCGAGCTTGGCCTGGCCGAGGTCGTGCTGATACTGGCCGACGCCGATCGCCTTGGGCTCGATCTTGACGAGCTCGGCAAGCGGATCCTGCAGACGACGGGCAATCGAGACCGCGCCGCGTAGCGTGACGTCGAGGCCTGGCAGCTCCTCCGAGGCGAAAGCCGAGGCCGAATAGACCGACGCGCCCGCTTCCGACACGACGATCTTGCTCATCTTCAGATCAGTGAGGCCCTTGACGAGATCGCCCGCCAGCTTGTCCGTTTCGCGCGAGGCGGTGCCGTTGCCGATCGCGATTAGCTCGACGCGGTGCTTGATCGCGAGCTTGCCGAGGATCGCGAGCGACTCGTTCCACTGCCGCTGCGGCTCGTGCGGATAGATCACGGCGGTATCGACCACCTTGCCGGTCGCATCTGTTACGGCGACCTTGACGCCGGTGCGGTAGCCGGGATCGAGCCCCATGGTGACGCGGGTGCCGGCGGGCGCCGCCAGCAAGAGGTCTCGCAGGTTGGAGGCGAACACGCGGACAGCCTCGGTCTCGGCCGCATTCCACAGCCGCATGCGCAAATCGATGTTGAGATGCACCTGGATCTTGGTGCGCCAGGCCCAGCGCACGGTGTCGATCAGCCAGCGGTCGCCGGCGCGCTTGAGGTCGGCGATACCGAACCGCTTCATGATCTTCAGTTCATAGGCGCCCGGGACGCCCGCCGGCGGCACTTCGGCCTCGGCCTGAATCTGGAGATCGAGGATCTCCTCCTTCTCGCCGCGGAACATCGCGAGGATGCGATGCGACGGCAGCTTGGTCAGCGGCTCGGAGAAATCAAAATAGTCGGCGAACTTTTCGCCCTCGGCCTTCTTGCCGTCGCGCACCTTCGAGGCCATGCGCGCGTTGGTCCACATCTCCTCGCGCAACACGCCGATCAGATCGGCGTCTTCATCGAAGCGTTCGACCAGGATGGCACGGGCGCCGTCGAGCGCAGCCGCGGCATCCGCAACGCCCTTCTCAGCGTTGATGAAGCCTTCGGCGACGAGCTTGGGATCGTTGCCGGGCTCAGCCATGAGCTGATTGGCGAGCGGCTCGAGGCCGGCCTCCTTGGCGATCTCGGCCTTGGTGCGGCGCTTGGGCTTGAACGGCAGATAGATGTCTTCGAGGCGCGCCTTGCTGTCGGCAGCCATGATCGAGGCTTCCAGCGCCGCATCGAGCTTACCCTGCTCGCGGACTGATTCGAGGATCGCCTTGCGGCGGTCTTCGAGTTCGCGCAAATAGCCCAGGCGCTCCTCCAGGGTGCGCAATTGCGCGTCGTCGAGCGCACCGGTCGCTTCCTTGCGGTAGCGCGCGATGAAGGGAACCGTGGCACCGCCGTCGAGCAGCGTCACCGCCGCCTCGACCTGCTCCGCCCGTACCCCAAGCTCCTGCGCAATTTTCTGGTTGATATTTGCCACGCGAGATTTCCTCTATATCCAAGCACGCGACGCAAACCGAAATTCCGGCCGCGGGACGCCGCTTATGGACCAACCAAGGTTGATTCATCAAGGTGCGGCGCGCAACCGTCGACAGAGGATTTTTTGGTGAACAGATGCGATCTCGCCACAATCGTGGGGATGTCGCGGGTTCGTCGTCTTGCCACACCACCGGTGTCCTCCTGGCGAAAGCCAGGACCCATACCGCGTGATGTATCGGTTGCGGTCGATATCAGTACCGAACGACGAGTCTTCGCCAAACGCCTCCCTGGGTAATGGGTCCCGGCTTTCGCCAGGACGACGATGGAGATTGCCGCAGCACCTTGACATCCATCCCCGCTTCCACGCTTGCTTGTTTCGCCGGACCACCGAACTCTGAGGACCATCCATGCGGACAATATCGGTCGGCGTTTTCAAGGTCGCCACCAAGGGCCCCGGCGACGTCTCCGGCCTCATGAGCATGATCGCCTCTGGCGCGATCGATCCGACCTCGATCCTGGCGATCCTTGGCAAGACCGAGGGCAATGGCGGCGTCAATGATTTCACTCGGGAATATGCCGTCGCCGCGCTGTGCACGGCCCTGGCGCAAAGGCTTCGTCTGACGCCGCATGAGGTCGAGCAGCGCATCGCCTTCGTGATGTCCGGCGGCACCGAGGGCGTGCTCAGCCCGCACATCACGGTGTTCACGCGCCAGGAAGTTACGAAGCCGCCGGCAGGCATCTCAGGCAAGCGCCTGAGCATCGGCGTGGCGCAGACGCGCGATTTCCTGGCCGAAGAGCTCGGCCGCGCCGCGCAGATCACCGAGACCGCCAAGGCGGTGAAGGATGCGATGGCGGATGCCGGCATCGCTGATCCTGCCGACGTCCATTTCGTCCAGATCAAGTGTCCGCTGCTGACCAGCGAGCGTGTCGAGGCAGCAAGCTCGCGCGGGCACAAGACGGCGACCATCAGCGCCTACAGCTCGATGGCCTATTCGCGCGGCGCCTCCGCGCTCGGCGTTGCAGTCGCGCTCGGTGAAATCGCCGCCGACATCAGCGACGGCGACGTGCTGCGGCGCTACGATCTGTTCTCGAAGGTCGCCTCGACCTCATCAGGAATCGAGCTGATGCACAACGTCGTCATCGTGCTCGGCAACTCCGAAAGCTCCGCGAGCGAATTCGAGATCGGGCACGCCGTGATGGATGATGCCATCGATGCCGCGGCGGTGATGTCGGCATTGACGAGCGTTGGGCTTGATCTTGATCCTGGCACCACGTCGCAGCCGGGCCGCGAGCTCGTCAACATCTTCGCCAAGGCCGAGGCTTCGCCAAACGGCACCGTGCGCGGCTTCCGCCACACCATGCTGGAAGACACCGACATCAGCTCGACACGCCACGCCCGTGCCGCCGTCGGTGGCCTGATCGCGGGCCTTGCCGGCACCGGCGCGGTCTATGTTTCCGGCGGCGCCGAGCATCAGGGGCCGGCGGGCGGCGGACCGGTTGCGGTGATCGCGCGGCTGTCCTAAGCACGCCCCGACCTCTCCGCCCGGCGCAACCCTGCCCTTCGCGCCGGCTCAGTTGATTCACGCGGGCCCTTTGCGAAAAAGGTGACGCCGCACCCAAGGGGATTTTGACTTCATGACTTTGCCGATGAGCTGGAACGAATGGGCGCAGCACGATGGCATTGGCCTCGCGGCGCGCGTCCGCAAGGGCGAGCTGACTGCAAAGGAACTGGCACGTCAGGCTGCAGCCGCCGTCGCCAAGGTCAATCCGACGCTGTCAGGCGTCGTCGAGCTGTTCGACGACGTGATCGCCGATCCTGCCAAGGACGGCGCCAACCTCGCCGGTCCGTTCGCCGGCCTGCCGTTCCTGATGAAGGATCTGGGTCCGACCATGAAGGGCCGGCTGCAGGAGATGGGATCGCTGCTGATGCGCGGCAATCGCGCGAGCGCCGACACGTTCCTGACCGGCAAATTCCGCCAGGCGGGTCTCAACCTGATCGGACGCACCACGACGCCGGAATTCGGCGTGTGCAGCTCGGCCGACAATCCGGCGGTCTACGTCACCCGCAATCCCTGGAATACCGACTACACCACCTGTGGCTCATCGGCGGGCAGCGCCGCGATGGTCGCCGCCGGCGTGGTTCCGATCGCGCATGCGACCGACGGCGGCGGCTCGATCCGCATTCCCGCCGGCGTCAACGGCAATATCGGCCTGAAGGTCTCGCGCGGTGTGTTTTCGCTGGCGCCGCACATGTCCGACCTCACTGGCCTCGTCTCGATCCAGGGCTGCCAGTCGCGCACGGTGCGCGATACCGCGGCTTTCGTCGACCATGCCCGCGGGCCGGCGCCCGGCGAGTTCATGCCGTTCTGGACCACCGCGCAGCCCTATTCCGAGATGATCAAGCGCGATCCATCGAAGCTTCGCATCGCGCTGTCGCACACCTGGGGCGACTACACCGCGACGCCCGAGATCGCTGCCGAACTGGAGAAGACCGGCCGCTTCCTCGAAGGCCTCGGCCATCACGTCGAGTACGCGTTGCCCGAACTCGATTTCCGCGCCGCCTTCGCAGCGCAGACCACCTGTTACATCTCGAATTTTGCCGTGGTGATCTCCAACATGCTGGCCGCGCGCGGGCTGGAAAAGCCGCCGGAAGATCTGATCGAGCCCATGAACATCCGGATCTGGGAAGCCGGACGCCACACCAGCTTCGCCGATCGGGCGAAGATGCAGGCCGTGTTCAACACGACGTCGCGCGGCTTTGGCAGCTTCTTCGAGCATTGGGACGTGATCCTGACGCCGATCACCGCGCTGCCGACGCCGAAGGTCGGCACCAAGGAATATCTCACCATCTCCGACAATCCCGATGTGCTCGACTGGTTCGGCAATCTCTGGCGCTTCTTCGCCTTCACGCCGCTCGCCAATCTCTGCGGCATACCGGCGATCTCGATGCCGCTGGCAAGCCAGCAGCATGACCTGCCGCTCGGCATCCAGGCCATCGCCAAGCAGGCCAATGACGGCCTGTTGCTGCAACTCGCCGCCCAGATCGAGCGCGCGCTCGACGGCAAGTGGAACGGCGGCAAGAAGCCGAAGGTGCATGTCGGCTGAGCGTCGGCGATCACATTGAAATGCGATCGCCTTTCAAGAACCTCAATTCTTCACCGTCGGAATTTCCTCCGTCGGCTGCTGCTGTCCGAGCTTGAGCATTGCAAGCGCCTTGTCGAGCGCTTCGCGCAAGGCGAGCGCTGCGGCCGGGCTGCAGCGCAGATGCGCGGTCTGGACCACGTCGACCCTGACGGCGGCTCCGACCGGCATCAAGAGGTTCGCGGCGAGCTCGATCTGAATCGCGCCGTTGTGATGGCCGAAGCAGGATGCACCGTCGAAATAGATGATCGGCGCCCGCTCGGAGCTTGAATTGGAAATGGTGACGGGCCCCTGGTTGGCGGTGGGTATTTCGGGGTCGGTCATGGGCGCTCCTTGCCGATAGGTCGAACGAACGAAGCGCCCACCATCGTCGCTTCGGCCGGCTCTGTCGAGACCAAACCGGCCCTTGCAGGGCCGTGCGGGGTTACAATGCGGAGTTTTGCGCGTTGCGCGACACTAGTCTAAAACGTCGCCATGCCTAGCTCATCGACCACGCTTCGGTTCGAGGAACTCGCCGAGGCCATCAAGGGCCGCCGTTCCGACTACGGCCATATCAGCGGGCTCCGGCTCGACCGGTTCGCGCCGGGCGAAGCCTGGTCGAGCCTGCCCTATCGCCCCGTCTTCGTCGGCGACACCGAGACCGGCGTACTGCATGGCGGCGTCGTCACCGCGATGCTGGACGAGAGCTGCGGCATGGCCGTGCAGCTCGCGCTCGACGGCACCAGCGCGATTGCGACGCTCGATTTGCGCATCGACTACCAGAAGCCGGCAACGCCCGGCCTCGCCATCAAGGCGCATTCGATCTGCTACCGCACCACGCGCTCGATCGCCTTCGTGCGCTCCACGGCTTACCAGGAGTCCGAGGACGATCCGGTGGCGACCGCTACCGCCTGCTTCATGATCGGCGCCAACCGCATCAACATGCTCGCCGACCGCCGGATGGATTCGCGCAGCATCCCGACGCTGGAAGCGCCGGAGGATCCGGATGGCCCGTTCGCCAACAGCCCGTTCGCGCGCGCCGTCGGCATTCGCGTGAATGATGACGGCACGCTGACGATGCCGTTCTCGCCAAAAATCATCGGCAATCCGATCCTGCCCGCCATCCATGGCGGCATGACCGGCGCCTTCCTCGAGACCACGGCGATTCTGGGCGTGCGGCGCGAGCTCGGGATCGCGACGCTGCCGAAGCCCATTGGGCTCACTGTCAACTATCTGCGCTCGGGCCGGGCGCTCGACACCATTGCCAATGTCTCGATCGTGAAACAGGGCCGGCGTATCGTCGCCTTCGAGGCGAGGGCCTGGCAGGACGACCCGGACAAGCCGATCGCCTCCGCCTTCGGTCATTTCATGCTGCGCCCGACGCCCGGGAACGACGAGGAATAGGCGTATTTTACTTGACGGAACGAGCCTGACGTCGAAGGCTTGACGTCGAAGGCTTGGGACTCAACCATAGCGCATTCCCGCGAGAGGTATTGGGTTGCGGCATCCGATCGACATCATTGCCATGTTTGCTGCCATCTGGCTATTGGCCTCGATGGTGCTCGACGCGTTGACGCCGAAGGAGCTCACGGCGGTCATGATCGCCCTCGCGATCGGGCCCGCCGTGGTCATCACCGCCGTGGTCTACTATCTACGCTGCCCGCGCACGGATTTCGCGGTGATATTCGCAGCGCTCTGGCTGATCTCCGACATCGCGATCGCCTTCGTCTCGCCGAAGGAGCTGCCGCATTTCCTGATCGCGCTCGGTTTCGTGCCGGCCGCATTGATCGGCATCGTGCTGCACTGGCAGCGCTTCCAGCGCCGCCACGAGCGATTGCCCGTGCCATCGGCAAAGCGGGGTTAGCGCGGCAGTCTCCCGATCCCACCGGCAGAGCAGACAGGATAACGCGTGACCGCGACGGCATCACGGCTTGTTTATTGGCGGCTCAAACTTTGGCAATCGCGCGATCATACGCGGCGATCGTCGCCTTCGCGCGCGCGGCGACATCGGCGGCGGTCATGCCGGGCTTGTACAGGCTGGAGCCGAGCCCGAAGGCGGTGACGCCGCCCTTGATGTATTCGGCAAAATTCTGGTCGGAAACGCCGCCGACCGCGGCGATCATCACGCCCACGGGCAGCACCGCGCGGATCGCAGCAATGCCGGGCGCGCCGAGCACGCTGGCCGGAAAGAATTTCAGGCCGGATGCGCCGGAGCGCACCGCGAGCAGCGCTTCGGTCGGCGAGAACACGCCGGGCAGCGTCGCCATGCCGTGCTGATGCGCGCGCGCGAGCACTTGCGTATCGACATTCGGCGAGACCATCAGCTTGCCGCCGGAATCGTTGAGACGATCGACATCTGCGGCGGTCAGCACCGTGCCGGCGCCGATCAGCACACCGGCCGGCGCGAGCTTCGCGGCGGTGCCGATCGAGCGGAACGGGTCCGGCGAGTTCAGCGGGATTTCGATCGCGGTCATGCCGGCCTCGATCAGCACGCCGACCATGGCCTCGGTCTCCTCGGGCTTGACACCGCGCAAAATCGCGACCAGCGGACGCTTCATCGACGGAAAGGGAACGCTCATCTCAACAATCCTCTCATCTCGTCCAGATCGCTGCCGCGGCCATCGACAGGCCGCGGCGCACTGCTTCATCGGCATCAATCGGGTTCACGTTAGCCCCCAGCGCGCCGAAGGCCTGCCGGTACAACATCGCCAGCCGCCCCGAGGCAATCAGCGTGACGCCGGCTTCTGGCACGCTGCCGGAAAGGCCTGCCGCGAGCTCGACACCAATCAGCGTGCCCGACAGTGTCTCGCGCGCCGCGGCCGGCGAGCCGCCGAACAGCAGCTGGCGCGACCGCGCGCCGAACAGCAAATTGGCGGCGAAGGCCGGCGCCTTGTAGGCGGCTTTGACCGCCGACTTGAAGCTCGCGACATCTTCGACATCGTCGGCGCCGGCGACCGCGAGCGACAAAATCGTCTCGCGCGAGACGACGCTGAAGAGCTCGCCGGTCATGAAGGTGGAGAAATGCGCAACGGTGCCGTTCTTCACTCCCACCCATTTCGAATGCGTGCCGGGCATGCAGACCAGCGCCTCGCCCGCGGCATCGAGGCCGAGCGCGCCGAGCAATTGCGTCTCCTCGCCGCGCATCACGTCCGGCGCCCTGACGTCGCGCTGGGCGATGCCGGGCAGGATGCGGATGTCGCGCGCCTCGCCCGGCACGCGTGCCGCCTGTTTCAAGACCGCCGACAATGGCGCCGGCGTGTCGACATAGCCGGCCTCCACCCAGCCGGTCTTGGCGCCGGCCATGCCGCAAACGAGCACCGGCAGATGATGCGGCGCGGCGACCGCGGCAAGGTGCGATTGCAGCACGCCGGCGAAGCCAGACTTGGCCGCCGCCAGCATGCCCTCATCGGTGCGGCGTTCGGCCAGCACCTGGCCTGTGCGATCGACCAGCCAGATCCGGAAGCTGCTGGTGCCCCAGTCCACCGCGACAAAAGCGGGTTCGGTCATTTCGAATCGTATCCTCGTCTCACGGCTAAGATGCCGTCTCGCGACAATGAGACGGGCACACCGCAAATCTGCCCCGGGATATCGACAATTGCCGCCCCAAACCAGCGTTTTCTCGCCGGTCTGAGGCGCCCGCCGCGCTGGCACACCGCTTGCTGAAGCAGGTCCTGTTCACGTCCTGGAACGCGCAACAAGACGCGTCAACATCAGATGAGGAAACCCATGGAGATCGGCTATTTCACCATGCCTTCGCATCCGCCGGAGTGCGGGCTGAAGGAAGGACACGACTGGGACCTGCAGGTCATGCGCTGGCTCGACGAGCTTGGCTACCAGGAAGCCTGGGTCGGCGAGCACCACACCGCGCCCTGGGAACCCAACCCCACGCCGGACCTGCTGATTGCGCAAGCGCTGATGCAGACCAAGAACATCCGCATCGGGCCGGGTGGCTTCCTGCTCCCCTATCACCACCCGGCCGAGCTCGCCAACCGCGTCGCGATGCTCGACCACATGTCCGAGGGCCGGCTCAATTTCGGGGTGGCGGCTTCAGGATTACCGAGCGACTGGGCGATGTTCAACGTCGACGGCATGAGCGGGCAGAACCGCGACATGACCCGCGAGGCGCTGGAGCTCATCCTGAAGCTGTGGTCCGATCCCGCGCCCTTCACCTACAAGGGCAAGTTCTGGACGGTGACCAAGCCGGACACGATGTTCGACTTCCTCAAGCCGCACATCAAGCCTCTGCAGGCGCCGCATCCGCCAATTGGCGTTGCCGGACTTTCGAAGAACTCGGACACGCTCAAGCTCGCCGGCGAGCGCGGCTTCATCCCGATGAGCCTCAATCTCAACCCGGCCTATGTCTCGAGCCATTGGGACTCGGTGGAGATCGGCGCCGCCAAGACCGGGCGCAAGCCGAACCGTCAGGACTGGCGTCTGGTGCGCGAGGTGTTCGTTGCCGACACCGATGAGGAGGCGTGGAGGCTCTCGACCGGCGACATGATGGGCCGGATGATGAGCGAATACTTCCTGCCGCTGCTCGGCCATTTCGGCTTCAAGGATTATCTGAAGCACGCCCCCGACGTGCCCGATAGCGACGTCACCGTTGAATATTGCGCCAAGCGGAACTGGGTCGTCGGCTCGCCGGCGACCGTCGCCGAGAAGATCGAGAAGATCTATGACGAGGTCGGCGGCTTCGGCGTGCTCTTGGTGTTCGGCTTCGACTACAAGCACAAGGCTGAGGCCTGGCACCACTCGCTCGCGCTGCTCAAGAAGGAGGTGATGCCGCGCCTGAAGCATCTCGGCTCCGCGAAGAAGGCAGCTTGACCCCAAACGGGTGCGGCGCGAACGTGCCGCACCCCGCATCTATCTCGGAGATGTCCGCGTGAGCGTCGACGCCAAGGATTTCAAGCAGGCGATGCGCCAATGCGCCGGCGCGGTTGCCTTGGTCACGGTCGGTGCCGAGCACGGCAAGCGCACCGGGCTGACGGTGACATCGGCCTGTTCGCTATCAGACAATCCGCCCTCGCTAATCGTCTGCGTGAACCGTAACGCCAGCGCGCACGCGCGCATCCGCGAGGAAGGCGCCTTCGCGATCAACTTCCTGCACGAGGATCACGCGCTGCTGGCGCTGACCTTCAGCGGCCAGAAGGGCGTCAACGGCGACGACCGCTTTGCCGTCGGGCAGTGGACGCGCGGGGCGACTGGTGCGCCGGTGCTGACGGATGCGGTCGCCGCGTTCGATTGCGTGCTGGCGCAGGAATTCGAGACCAGGACGCATTCGATCTTCCTCGGCGCGGTGCGTAGCGCGTTGCATTCCGACGGAGCCAAGCCGCTTGTCTATCTGCGCAGCAGCTTCCACACACCGCACGAAATCCGCGAAACCGTTTCAGTCGGCGACCTCGATTCGCGGCACCTGAGCTGGACCGATTTTTCGTAAGAGCGCTACTGCGCGGTCTCGATTTTCAGCTGCTTGATCTTCCGATACAGAGTCGCGCGGCTGAGCTTCAGGGTTCGCGCGGCTTCGGTGACGCGGCCGCCGTGCTTGCAGAGTGCTTCGATGATCATGGCACGCTCGGCCGCTTCGAGATCCGTCTCCGCGGTCCTCCCGCCGAACGGCGGCAGATCGAGATCGGCATCGGTGATCACCCCATCCTCCGCCGTGCAGCCGGCGAGCCGCAACACGTGGCGGAGCTGACGCATGTTGCCGGGATAGGGATAGGCCGAGAGCTGCGCCCAGGCTTGCGGCGAGAGGCGGCAGTTCGGGGCCTCCTCGCTCGCGACCTGGCGGATGATATCGTCACGGTCGGCGCGATCGCGTAAGGGCGGCAGCCGCACCTCCATGCCGCGCAGGCGGAAATAGAGGTCGGCGCGGAAGGCGCCCTCCTCCGCCATGCGGCCGAGATCGCGGTGGGTGGCGCTGATCAGGCGGATATCGACCGGCACCGGCTTGAGCGAACCGAGCGGCCAGACCTCGCGATTCTCCAGCACGCGCAGAAGGCGCGTCTGCAGCGCGATCGGCATGTCGCCGATCTCGTCGAGGAACAGCGTGCCGCCGTCAGCCTGCACGATCAGGCCTTTCGAGCCGTCGCGCCGCGCGCCGGTGAAGGCGCCGGCCTCGTAGCCGAACAGTTCGGCATCGATCAGGCTTTCCGGCATTGCCGCGCAATTCAGCGCGACATAGTTGTTGCGCGCGCGGTTGCTGGCCGCGTGAATGGCGCGTGCGAACACGTCCTTGCCGACGCCTGTCTCGCCATGTAGCAGCACCGGCAGATTGTGATCGCCAATGCTCCTCAGCCGCTTCACGCTCTTGACCAGGCCGGGATCGCGGCCGGCAAGGCGGTGCAGCGCGTCGAGGTGATCGGCAGATGCATCACGGTGTAACGTGGAGCATCTTGCGCGCTGCGGCGGGGCAATCTGGCTCTGTCCGAGTGGACGGCCATCGGCGCGGCGCAGCTCGACGATCTCGTCCGTGTTGCGCGGATGGTCGAGCTTGATGTAGCGCGACAGATCGATGCCGGAGGCGATCAGGCCGTCGGTAAGGCCCAGAAGCGCACGCGCCGAGCGGCAGGCGCCGACGATACGGCGGTCGTCGTCATAGGCGAGCAGGCCGCTGCCGCCGTTATCAGGCACGGTGGCGATCCAGGCGTTGCGGAAATGATCACGGAAGATTGCGCCCTCCATGCGCCGCGTCGCTTCCATCGTCACCGCCAGCGCGAGCTGGTGCGCGGTCCGTTCGATATCCTCGCGGCATGAGGTGATGTTGACCGCGCCGGCGAGACGCCCGGCCTGGTCGAACAGCGGCGCCACGGCGCAGGAGAACATGTGCCATTGCGCACGAAAATGCTCGTCGCGATGTACCAGGATCGGCTTCTGCTCGGCGAGCGCGGTGCCGAGGCCGTTGGTGCCTTCAAAAGTCTCCGCAAAATTCGAACCGGTATAGATCTTCCAGTCCATAAACATCTTTGCGTCGGCTTCGCCCGGCAGACGGCTGAACAGCATGGTCGCGTTCGCATCAGCCAGATTAACGCAATAGCCGGCATCGCGCAGCACGCGGGAGAGATCATCGAGCTCGGGCGTGAGCACCCGGATGGTCTCTTCCATCGGCGCGGCGACGTGACGGATTTCAGTCTGGGTGAGCGTTTTCGGCGGGCCCTGCCGGGCAGGATCGAGCTTGTGGCTGATCAGGCAGCGCCGCCAGGAGTTTTCGATACGTGACGAGGCGTCGACGTCGGCCACATGATTGGCCACGGACAAGACACGGGCGACATGGTTCGAGGCCGAAAGGCTGGCCATCGCAGACGTCTCCACCCTGCATTATTGTGCAAAGTCTGGCACTACAGGCGAGGATGTCAATCCGGAACCGGGACGCAACCTATTGCTGCACTGCCCTCACCAGGTGTCGATGCATGGCCGCTTCTTCTCCGTCCGCGCCGGGGGCTTCGGCACCGAGCGGAGCCCTGCCAGGATCCAGCGCCGCGTCCCGGCGGGGTCGATGACGTTGTCGATCTCGAACACCGAGGCGATGGAGACCGCCTTGCCGTTGGCGTAGAGCTCGGCGACCTTGTTGCGGTAATACGTCTCGCGCTCCTCGGGATCGGCGATCGCCTCCATCTCCTTACGGAAGCCGAGGCGGACGTAGCCTTCGAGCCCCATGCCGCCGAACTCGCCGGTCGGCCAGGCCGCGGTGAAGAAGGAGGCGTGGAAGCCGCCGCCGAT
Organism: Bradyrhizobium diazoefficiens; assembly: GCF_016599855.1. NCBI lineage: Bacteria > Pseudomonadati > Pseudomonadota > Alphaproteobacteria > Hyphomicrobiales > Nitrobacteraceae > Bradyrhizobium > Bradyrhizobium diazoefficiens. The sequence goes on from NZ_CP067041.1 coordinate 6,238,649, forward strand.
CATCGACTGTGCGCCGAGCCCATAGCCCTTGCGCAGTACGATGCCGAACAGCGGCACGGTGAGGCTCGCGCCGATGACGAACATGCGCGAAACGTGACGCACGATTGCAGTCTTCTCGGCCTCAGGGCCGACCATGAAGCCGGGCGTGTCGCAGAGCGAGACAATCGGCAGGTCGAACGCATCGCAGAGCTGAAGAAAGCGCGCGGCCTTGTCGCCCGCATCTGCATCGATCGCGCCGCCGAGATGGCGCGGATTGTTGGCGATCAGGCCGAACGGCTTGCCTTCGATGCGGATCAGCGCGGTGATCATGCCGACGCCGTAGTCGCGGCGCAGCTCCAGCACGCTTTCCTTGTCCGCAACGAGGTCGATTACACTGCGGATGTCGTAGACTCGCAGGCGGTTCTCGGGGATGGCGCGGCGGAGCAGGCGCTGGTCGGCAGCCTCCCAGTCCGTTACCGCGCCCTGAAAATAGGACAGGTATTTTTGCGCGACTGCTGTCGCTTCTTCCTCGTCCTCGACTAGGATGTCGATGACGCCATTCGGCGACTGGAATGAGACCGGACCGACCTCGGCCGGATGATAGACGCCGAGCCCGCCGCCCTCGATCATCGCGGGGCCGCCCATGCCGATCGAGGCATTCTTGGTGGCGATGATGACGTCGCAGCAGCCGAGCATCGCGGCGTTGCCGGCGAAGCAATAACCGGAGACGACACCAATGACAGGCACGAGGCCGGATAACCTTGCAAACTGGACGAAGGACGGCCCGTCGAGGCCGGTCATGCCAAGCCGGTCGGTATCACCGGGACGGCCGCCACCGCCCTCGGCGTAAAACACCAGCGGCACGCGCCAGTCTTCCGCCAGCGTGAGCATGCGATCGATCTTCTTGTGGTTCATGTGGCCCTGCGTGCCGGCGAGCACGGTGTAGTCATAGGCCACGACGATGCAGCGCGCGGCATCTCCGCCGAACTTCTCGGCGTTGACGGTGGCAATGCCCATGACGAGGCCGTCGGCCGGCGTGTTCTTGATGAGATCGTCGAGCTTGCGCCGGCGCCGCTGCGCGGCGATGGCCAGGCTGCCATATTCCATGAACGAGCCGTCGTCGACGAGCTGCGCGACATTCTCGCGCGCGGTGCGCTGGTTGGTGTTGCGGCGGCGCTCAACCGAGGCCGGACGGTTGGCATCGAGCGTGTTGGCCTGGCGCGCGATCAGCTCGGCGAGGTCAGGACGGATGTGATCGAGATCGATGTCGGCTTCTGCGGTCGACGCATCGGCTGCGACATCGAGCGGCTCGAGGTAGAGGATCGGCTCGCCGTGCAGCAGCGTAACGCCATCGCCGGCGACGAGTTTTGTCACACGCCCGCCCTGCTCGGCCATGACCAGATGCTCCATCTTCATGGATTCGATCACGGCGAGCTGCTGGCCTGGACGCACGACCTCGCCTTCCTTCACCTGGATGGTGACGATGGTCCCTTGCAAGGGTGCTGCGACCATCACCGCGCCTTCAGGCACGATCTGCGCAACATGCGCCTCGGAGGCATGCGAGCCGCCGTGCTCAGCCGCCGCAAAGTAGAGTGGCTTGGCCGCGCCGTCCGCCGCCTCGACGAGCTTGGCGATGTTGCGATCGATGAAGTCAGTCGCGATGCGGTTGGTCCTGAAATCGGGATGCGCCAGCACCGCCTGGAGGAAGGCAATGTTGGTGACGACGCCGTCGATCCGGAACTCGCGCAGGGCGCGCGAGGCTTTTGCCACGACATCATGCCAGGCCTCACCCGGCGGGTGCACGATGACTTTTGCGAGCAGCGAGTCGAACGCCGCGCTGGTCTTGTACCCGGCGTAGCCAAAACTATCGACGCGAACGCCGGGCCCCGACGGCGGCTCGAAGACGGCGAGCACGCCGCCGGTCGGATGCGTCGCGCCGGTTTCGTCCAGCGTTTCCATGTTGACGCGAAGCTGCATCGCATAGCCGCGCGGCTTCGGGATCTCGCCTTGCACAAGCCCGAGCGAGGCCAGCGAGCTACCTGCGGCGACCGCCAGTTGGGTGCGGACGAGGTCGAGGCCGAGCACCTCTTCCGTCACGGTGTGCTCGACCTGGAGCCGCGGATTGGCCTCGATGAAGGCAAAGCTGTCTTCGGCGGTGCCGTCGACCAGGAATTCGAAGGTGCCGAGATTGTCGTAAGACGCGGCTGTTGCGAGCTGCTTTGCCGCCTCGATGATACGGCCGCGCAAGCCATCGCTGAGCGAGGGGCTCGGCGCCACCTCGATCAGCTTCTGATGGCGACGCTGAACGGTGCATTCACGTTCCCAGAGGTGCAAGATTGCGCCGTGCCGGTCGCCGACGATCTGCACCTCGATATGGCGCGCCTGTCGGATCAGCCGCTCGGCATAGACGCCGTCGAAGCCGAATGCCGCCTTGGCCTCGGAGTGACAGCGCGCATAGGCTTCCGCGAGATCGGCCGCGTTCTCGACGACACGCATGCCGCGGCCGCCGCCGCCGGCCATCGCCTTGATCACGATCGCCGCATTGCTGCCGAGCGAGGTGAAGAACGCCGTGATCTCCTCGAGGCTCGACGGTCCGTTGGTGCCGGCGATGATCGGCAGGCCGCAGCGTTTGGCCAATTGCCGTGCCGCCACCTTGTCGCCGAACAGCTCCAGTGCGGCTGGCTTTGGCCCGACAAAGACGATGCCGGCATGGGCGCACGCCTTGGCAAACGCTGCGTTCTCGCTGAGAAAGCCATAGCCGGGATGCACGGCATCGCAGCCCGCGCTCTTTGCCGCCTTCACCACGGCCTCGATGTCGAGATAAGCCCGCGCGCCGCGGCCGGGGATTTCGACCGCCTCATCCGCGACCCGCACATGTAGCGACAGCGCGTCATCAGCGGGGTGGATGGCAACCGTCGCGATGCCGGCGTCGGCCGCGGCGCGCGCGATGCGGATGGCGATCTCGCCGCGATTGGCAATCAGGAGCTTTTTGAACGACATCGGTGTCTCACTCAGACTGCAACGGGCTGGTTCGGGTTGAGATCCTGCTTCTTCACTTTGCCCGTGGCCGTCAAAGGCAGTGCATCAATCATGCGCACCTCCGGGACCTTGTAGACGGCCATGCGTTCGGCACACCAAGCGCGCAGATCGTCCGCCGAGATGGTGCCGACCGCCTCCGGCTTGAGCTGGATATAGGCGACCGGCACCTGCCCTTTGTCAGGATCGTCGCGCCCGACCACGCCGGAGCCCAGCACCTTCGGATGCTGCCCCAGCAGCGCCTCGATCTCCGGCGGAAACACGCTCATGCCCTTGACCTTCAGCATCTCCTTGCGGCGGCCGAGGAAGTGCAGGAAGCCGTCCTTGTCGATGGCGCCGATATCGCCGGTGCGCAGCCAGCCGTCGATCAGCGACGCCGCGGTCGCCTCGGGCTTGTTCCAGTAGCTCTTGAGCAGCGACGGCGTCCGCACCCGGATCTCGCCTTCCGCGCCGAGCGGCAACAGTTCGCCGGTCTCGAAATCGGTGATCTTGAACTCGGCGCCGGGGACCGGCAGGCCGACGAAGATCGGCTGATTGTTGAGATCGAAATCGTCGTCCTGGAAGCCGGCCGTGAATGTGTTGGAGGTGTGGGTTTCCGTCATGCCCCAGGCCGCCTCCATCAGGATCGTGCCGGTGAGATCCTTCCAGCGCTTGCGATAGTCGGCGTTGAGCTTCTTGACGAAGGACACCACGCGGACCTGCTTCAGCGACGACAGGTCGAACTCGCTCCAGCGCGGATGGTCCATCAGTTCGACCGCGCCATCGACCGGCATCGCCGTGATCGTGACCTTGTACTTGTCGATCGCGGCCATCGCGCCGACGGCATCCCAGCGCGCCAGCAACACGAGCGTCCCGCCGGAGAACAGCGGGAAGATCAGGCCGAAGTTTTCTCCCGCGATCCAGAACTCGGGAAAGAACGACAGGAACACGCTGCTCTCGTCCGACAGGACCGAGACGCCGTAATTGGCGGCGGCCGTATAGACCATGTCGCGATGGGTATGGACGCAGCCTTTGGGCATGCCGGTGGTGCCGCCGGTGTAGTTGAGCGCGGCGACCTCATCGAGGCCCGGCTGAGGCAGCGGCATCGGTGCGGGCATCGTGGCGAGCGCCGGCAGCAGATCGGTCGCGCCCGGGACCGCGACGCGCGGCGCGCGGATTGAGTCCGGCGCCGGGAATGCCGGCGTTGCCGGCACGACGTCGGCAAAGCTGGTGACGATGATTTCGCGCAGGCTCACCTCGCCCCTGACCTGCTCGACCACGGGAATGAGCTGGTCGAGCGCCACGATCACCTCGGCCTTCGTGTCATTCAGCTCATATGAAAGCTCGAACGCGCGCGACAGCGGGCTTACGGGGACGTGGACCGCGCCGAGCTTCAAGATGCCGAAGAACACGATGTGAAATTGTGGACAATTCGGCAAGAACACGGCGACGCGATCGCCCTTGCGCACGCCCTTCGCCTGCAGCAGCGCCGCAAAGCGGTCGGACTGCTGGTCGAGCTCCGCATAGGTCGTGACGTGCCCGTAAAAGATCACTGCAGGTCGCGTGGGGCTGCGCTTCGCCCAAGCGCGCAGATATTCCGTCAAGGGAACTTCGCCATGCAGATAGTTCGGCGAGCGCGGCATGCCCTTGGGCCAGGCCTTCTCCCACAGCCCGTACAAGGTGGCGAGGTAGTCCTTTTCATTCAGGGCTGCACTCATGACGTCTTTCCCGTGCGCTTTTCTTTTTGAGGCACAGATGTGCCTTCGACCGACGTCATTACACGTCGAGCACGGCGAACGTCATGTCAAGATAAACAGTTCGTCCGCGTCACGGCGATGCCGTGACGCGGAAAAACGCCGCGCAAGCTGGCGCGTCAGGCCGCCCGCACGCCGGCAACGAAGGCGCTGACCTCGTTCTCCAGCGATTGCAGCTTCACCGTCAGCCGCCCGCTCGATTGCAGCACGAGACCGGCGGCCTGGCCGGTCTCCGCCGTCGCGTCGGTCACGCCGGAAATGTTCTGCGAGACCTGATCGGTGCCGGAGGCTGCCTCCCGCACGCTGCGGGCGATGGCCTGCGTGGCGGCGCCCTGCTCTTCGACTGCGGCCGCGATCGACGAGGAGATCTCGTTGACCTCCATGATGGTCACGCGGATGCTCTCGATGTTGCCGACGACCTGGTTGGTCTCGGCTTGAATCGCGGTGATCTGCGCGCCGATCTCGTCGGTCGCCTTCGCGGTCTGGCTCGCCAGCGATTTCACTTCGCTCGCGACCACGGCAAAGCCCTTGCCGGCCTCGCCGGCGCGGGCGGCTTCGATGGTGGCGTTGAGGGCCAGCAGATTGGTCTGCGAGGCAATCTGGTTGATGAGGTCGATGACTTCGCCGATCTTGTGCGCGGCCGCGGCCAGCCCCTGCACGGTGTCGTTGGTGCGCTGACCGTCGGCGGCGGCCTTGTCGGCGACAGACGCGGCCTGCGCCACGCGCTGGCTGATCTCGGCGATGGACGATGACAACTCCCCGGCAGCGGACGCCACGGTCTGCACGTTGTTTGATGCCTGCTGGCAGGCGGTGGCGACGAAGCTCGCACGGTCGGTCGCCTTGTTCGCGGTCTCCGACATGCCTTGCGCGGCCTGCTGCATCGCGCGCGCCTCGTCGAAAACGTCGCGGACGACGGCATGGACGCTCGCCTCGAACTTGCCGGCGAGCTCGGCCATCGTCTTGCGCTTCTCGTCGTCGGCCCGCTGCTTCGCTTCCTGCTGCTCGGCGTGCATCCGGCCCACTGCCGACGCATTGTCCTTGAACACGGCCAGCGCCTTGGCGAGCCCGCCGACTTCGTCCCGACGATCGGTGTAGGGCACCTCGAACGCAGTATCGCCCGACGCAAGCCGCTCGGTCAGATCCGTGATCTTGGCAAGCGGCCGGGTCACGCTGCGGCCGATCACGAAGGAGGCGCCGAGCACGAGCACGAACACCGCGAGACACACAAGGCCGAACGTCATCGCATCCTGGCGGAACACGGCGTCGACGTCGTCGAGATAGATGCCGGTGCCGATGATCCAGCCCCAGGGCGCAAAGCCCTTCACATAGGAGATTTTCGCGACCGGCTGCTCGAATCCCGGCTTCGGCCAGAGATAGCTGTAGAAGCCCGCGCCCTGTTTCTTGACGACATCGACGAAGCCGACGAACAGCGCGTTGCCGGAGGGATCTTTCATCCCCGCGAGATCCTTGCCGTCAAGCTCGGGCTTGATCGGGTGCATGATCATCTTGGGACTCATGTCGTTGATCCAGAAATATTCGACCTTGTCGTAGCGGAGGCTTTTGATCTCCGCCATCGCGGCGGCCTGCGCCTGCTCGCGCGGGAGTTTTCCCTCGCTCTCGAGCTTCTGGTAGTGCGCCAGGATGCCGTAGCCGACGTCGACCATGTGCTGCGTCTTGGCCTGGCGATCGGCGATCATCTGGCTGCGCAGGCTCGAGAGCGCGATCGGCGCCAGCGCGATCATGCCGAGGAGGCCGATGCCGACAATGAGGACCAGCTTGAAACTGATGCGGGAGAAAATCATCGGTGCTCGCAAGAATTAGCGGGGCTGATATGTCAGATTATCCCGAACGCGTTAGCAAAGCTTTAAACATTCGGGTTCCCTGAACTCCACGCGGGGCCGATACCGCGACCGTATGTGGCCGACACCTAACGCCCCTCTCGCCGTGCACGAGGTCAATCGTCTGGGCGGCGATCTTGCGCAGCTGGGCTTCGTCGCCGAACGCGCGTTCGAGCCCGGCGACGTCCGTCGGCCACGGCATCGCGGAATTCGCGTAAGCACCCGGGTTCTGCCAACATCCTCTTGAGAATTGCCGGCTGGAAGGGTCTGATAGGCCGCGGAGCAAGCCTCCGCCGAGCCGAACCCGGGACCTGAACCGCATGACTATGTCGGTCGAGCAATTGTGGAGCCTGCCGGACACTGCCCTGGTCGGCGCCTATGCGGAGGCGCGACGCCGCTATGCTGAGAAGAAGTTCGAGCGCGACACCCAGCGGGCCCGGCTCGAATGGATGCGCGCCAAACTTTTTGTCAACACGCAACGCAATGTGAGCGAGCGCAGGATGGCGGTCGACGTCTCCGAAGAGCTGGCGCGCAAGGGCCAGGAGGTGCGCGAGATGACGCGCGATCTCGACATGCTGAAGATCGACGTCGACGTGATCGACACCATGATCCGGCTGCGCGGCGCGCACGGTGCACCGCCGGTTCACGCCGAAGAAGCGGCCGAGAAGCCGGCCGAGCCGGAGGGCGAGTGAGGTGGCTGCGTTCCGGGGAAGCTGCCTATGCGGCGAAGTCGCGTTCGAGGTCGAGGGTCCGTTCGATCGTTTCCTCAACTGCCATTGCTCGCGCTGCCGCAAGGCGACCGGCACCGCGCATTCTACCGAGGCCATCGTGAAGGCGGGCGCGCTACGCTGGTTGCGCGGCGAAGCATCCGTCGTGCGCTTCGATCCCTCCAATGCGCAAAGTTTTGCGACCGCGTTCTGTAAGATGTGCGGCAGCCCGATGCCGCATCTCACGCGCAGCGCGCGCGAGGCGATCGTCCACGCCGGCGCATTCGACGAGCCGCTCGGTGCGACGCCCGACCGGCATGTGCAGTGGGCATCGCGCGCGGAGTGGTATGTGCACGGCGATGGATTGCCGGTGGAGGATTGAGGCAGCGTGCGGCTTCACACCGTAGCAACGCACGCCGCCATGATCTCGTCGAGTTCAGCTTTCGAGAGTACCCCGAGCTCCGCTATGAAGACGATGCGTGATCGAGGCACACCTGGCGTTGGCGCATCGCCCGGTGCGAGCGTGGCACGGCCGGCGGCGAATTGAAACACCATCGTGCGCCCGGGCTGCTCGACCGTTTCGAACAGGCCCTTTGCGCGCGCCAGCTTCGGTGCCAGCTTGCTGATGGCCTGCTGCAAGCGCGGCAGCGAGAGCGGCTGGTCCGAGGTCCAGCTCAGCGTCTCGAAGCGTTCCTCTGCGGGCCGTCGCGGCCCCGGCTCGCGCGGCGCGGGCGCGCGATCGCTCGCGGGAAACAGCAGCGCCGCTGGAATCTCGCCGTGCTTCGCGTCGACCACCACGGCCGGCACCCGCTGCACGCGAATGGCCTTGCGCATCCGCACGCCCGCGCCTTCATCCGCCAGATCCAGCTTGCTCAACGCCACGATATCGGCAACGCGCAACTGCGAGCGCTGAAGCGCGTCGTCCAGCGCGGCCGGCGGTGTTGCCGCGTCGATCACGCAGAGCACGGTTTCCAGCGGCGCCTCGCGCAGGATTACGGGATCCATCAAATTGCGGACGATGTCGGCGGGATCGGCGACACCGCTGGTCTCGATGACAATGTACTCAGGCTTGGGATGGCGCCGCAGCAGCGTCGAGAGCGTGCGCAACAGGTCGCCTTCGAGCGAGCAGCAGATGCAGCCGTTGGCGAGGCTGACCACGCCATCGCTCGCACCCGCGATCAGCTCGGCATCGATGTTGATCGCCCCGAAATCGTTGACGATTGCGGCAATACGCCGTCCTTCCGCGTTTGCCAGCAGATGATTGACCACCGTGGTCTTGCCCGCCCCCAAAAAGCCCGTCACGAGGAGAATGGGGACCGCCATGGCTCAGCCCCCGACGACGGGACGGCGTACGGGCCGGCCAGCCCGCGCCGCCACGTCTAATACGCCGTCACTGATCAGCGGCTGGCCGCTGACGATCAGATGCCGCACGCCTTCCGACGGACGGTTCATCGCCGTGAACGTCGCGCGGTCCGAGAGTTTCTCATAGTCGAACACGACGATGTCGGCATCGGCGTCCTTCGCGAGCCGGCCCTTGGCGCGCATCGCGGGCGTGCTCTGCGACAGGATTTCTGCGGGGATCAGCGCGCATTTGCGTACACCTTCAAGCAGCGACACGGTCTTGCGTTCCCGCACCCATTCGCGGATGAATTTCGTGAAACAGCCGGCCGAACGCGGATGCGAGGTCGCGTCATCCGGCAGCGGCCAGGCATCGCCCTTGTAGGTGGTGCCGTCAGACAGGGTCCACGGCATCGCGTCGGAGGCGATCGCGCCGCCGGGATAGAGCACCGACATGTCGAGGAGGTCGCGATGATGCGCATTGTTCTCGGTGTCGAGGATATGCCAGAGCACCAGCGAGGACGGCTCGTCGGCCTGCGCCTTCAAGAGCTCCTCGCGGTCGTGGAAGCGATAGCCGTCGGTCACGCGCTGGACCGAGTCGTAACCGGTGCCGTTGCGCTCGACGAATTGCGGATCGCTGAAGAAGGCGGCCGCCAGCACGGTCGAGCCGGTGCCGTAAGGGTAAGCCTCGACCGTGATGGGCAGGCCCTGCGCCTGCGCTTTCTCGATCAGCACACGGCAGCGTTCGATGTCGGTCTTGCTCGACGAATTGAAATGACAGATGTGCATGTGCGCGCCGGTGGCGCCGGCATAGCCGATCAAGCGGATATAGGCCTCCGCCGCGCTTTCGGGGTCGATGCGCGACATGTAGGCAACATGGGTGAAGGTCGGCACGTTCTGCTTCGCCGCGAGTTGGCACACGGCGGTCAGCTCCTGCACGCCGGCGCCGGGCGCATAGGCGTTCAAAATGCCGATGCCGATGCCGCCTTCATTCAGGCCGCGCGCGAGGCGCTCGAGGATGCCGGCGATCTCCGTATCGGTTGCGACGTTGTCCATCCAGCGGCGGTCGCGCATGGCGTTGCCGAACGCCTCCAGCGAGCTTTCCGCGTTCGATCCCGTCATCGCTCCGATGCGCGCAAAGGCCCAATTGGTGGCAGCGCCGTAATTCAGCACGCGGCCTCGCCTCGCCTGGCGCTCGTACCAGGATGCGACTGGCAGCACGCCGGCTTCGAGATCGAGGGTCGTGGTGACGCCGTCGAACGCCTGCATGCGGTCGGCCGGGATCGACTGGCCATGGGCGTGCAGGTCGATGAAGCCGGGTGCAACCACGAGCCCGGCCGCGTCGATCACCCGCTCGGCACTGCCGAGCGAGGAACCGACCGCGGCAATCTTGCCGTCCACCACCACCACGTCGCCAACGGCATCCATTCCGCTCGCGGGATCCACCACCCGACCGCCAGAGATCACCAAGCCGCTCATATCGAAACTCCTCCGCGCTGAATTCATATCAAGACAGATTCCGGGAGCAACGACCACCTCCATCGAATCCGACGCATCATGCTCGCATGAGGGCCGCGGATGCCTTGTGAATGGCCAAATCCGCCGCGGCGTGGCAGGTAGGACGTGAGCAAGATCGCTCATTCCTTGGAGAACAGGATGGATCGGCTGGCTGCGATGGAAACGTTCGTGCGGGTCGTTGAAACCGGCTCCTTCTCCGGAGCCGCCCGGCAGCTTCGGGTCGGCCAACCGGCGGTGTCGAAATCCGTCGCCCAGCTCGAGGACTATCTCGGGGTCAAGCTGCTGACGCGCTCGACGCACGGCCTCACCCCGACGGAAGCCGGGCTCGGTTATCTCGAGCGCGCCAGGCGAGCGCTTGAAGAAGCAACTGAGGCCGAGCTCGCCGCGCGCGGCGCCGGCGCCGAGTTGAAAGGCCGATTGCGAATCTGTGCCGCAGTGACCTTCGCCCGCATCCATCTCGTTCCGCTGCTGCCGAAGTTTCTGGCGCAGAATCCGGAGCTGGACCTGGAGGTCGTCCTCGACGACCGCCAGATCGACCTCGTTCAGGAGGGCATCGATGTGGCGCTCCGCATGGGAAGGTTGTCGGATTCGACGCTGACCGCGCGCCGTATCGCACGGTGCAAACGTCTCGTGTTGGGAACGCCAGGCTACTTCGATCGCGCGGGCACGCCATCAACGCCAAGTGAACTGCGCAAGCATCAGGCCGTTCTTTATCTCCAGGAAGGCAGCGTCTGGTCGTTTCGGCGCGAGAGCACTGAATTGGCGGTGCAGGTGCAAAGCAGATTGCGGGTGACCGCCGCGGAAGGCGTGAGGGCTGCGGTGCTCGCCGATGCGGGTCTCACCATCGCCTCGGAGTGGATGTTCAGTCCCGAGCTGCGATCGGGCGTCGTGCGTGCGGTCCTGTCAGAATGGAGTTTGCCGGCGCTCGACCTGTGGGCGATGCTTCCAGCCGGGCGCGCCGCGACGGCCAAGGCACGCGCATTCGTGGATTTCTTCGAGCGTACGTTCAACGCATGACGCGCCGGCCACGGTGAGACGAACGAGCATGTCTTCGATCCCACGCGGCATTCAGCGTTTCGGATCGATGAGTACGGTGACAGCCAACGGAGTTTGCTCATCCCGAGCCTCCTCTGACCAAGGAGTGTCGCCATGTCCCGCACATCGATCCTGTATCGCTTGATCCGCACCATCGCCTCAACGGCCGTCTTCATCAGCCTGCTCTCGCCGGCACATGCGACCGCGCGGCTGCCGTGGCCTGCGCCGGCCGGGCACCGTCAACCGCACCGGGCCGACGTCCCGCAATCGGAGACCGTTTCGGCGTGGGAGCGCCAGCAACAGCGCTTCGACCAGGAGCTGGATCGCAGGCTGGTCATCTGCCGCGGCTGCTGAGCCTGCGCGATGCCTATTCCTAATGGGAATAACCACTAGTCGGACGGTCCTGCTACCCCGAATGGCGCGCTCCTTTACCTTGCTGCGTGTGAGTTCAACCGAACGGGGCGGCGCCGCCGCCCTCCACGCGAAGGCCAAGGAGAACGCCATGTCACTGCAAGCCAAGCTCGACGCTTTCAAAGCCGATTTCGAAGCCGGAAAGCCGCCCTACAACGTGCCCCACGCCGTCATTGAAATCATGCACCGCGCCACCGCCGAACTGATCCAGTCAGGCGCCGCACAGCGCGCCAAGAAGGCCGGCGATGTCGCGCCGTCGTTCTCTCTGACCGACCCTGAAGGCAACGTCGTCAACTCGGCGGATCTGCTGAAGCGCGGCCCGCTCGTGCTCAGCTTCTACCGCGGCGTCTGGTGCCCGTACTGTAACATGGAGCTGCAGGCGCTCGAAGCGGCGAAGCCGGAGTTCGATAAGTACGGCGTCTCGCTGATTGCGATCTCGCCGCAGACCGCCCCGAACAGCCGCAAGTCGGTGCGCCAGAATAAGCTGTCCTTCCCGATCCTCTCCGATGCCAAGGGCAAGGTCAGCGCCGCGTTCGGACTGCGCTTCGATCTGCCCGACTATCTCGTCGAACTCTACAAGCAGCTGAAGAACGATCTGCCGACGTTCAACGACGATCCGAACTGGACGCTGCCGATGCCGGGCCGCTACGTCATCGGCCAGGACGGCGTGATCCTCTACTCGGAAGTAAACCCGGACTATACCCGCCGGCCCGAGCCTGAAGACATGATTCCGGTTCTTCAGCGGGCAGCCGCCGTCAAGGCGTGATCTGCACCTTTTGTCGAGACTCTAGGCCAGCGAAGACGCGTCACCGCGCCTCGCTGGTCTGCGCTTGCCAGCAGGATCCACTTCGCGCTTCTCCGCAAGCGTTGCATCGGCGGCGGCAGACCTTCCGGAAATGTCCGGGACTGGCTCCTGGCTTTTACGCCACTGTGCCGGCGTGACGCCCATATGGCTCTTGAAGGCGCGCTGGAACGCCGCCTCGGATTGATAACCGACAGCTTCAGCCACCGCGCCGGTCGACAAGGATGATTTTCTCAATTCGTTCGCGGCGAGCGTCATCCGGATGTCGGTCAGGAGATCGGCGGCCGAGCGGCCAAGCTTGTCTTGGAATTGCCGCACGAGCGTCGCCCGCGACATGCCGCACAGACGCGCGAGTTCGGGTAGCGACCATGCGCGCGCCGGCTCGTTGAACAGCGCGGCCACCGCCGGCGCAAGGCGCGGATGACCCGCCAGGGCCAGCAGACCGCGCGGCGCGTCGTCCGCAAGACTCGCAAGCCGCAGGACCAGCGCGAACATCACGCTCGACAGCGCGTTCAGCATCGCACGGCCGCCGAGACGATCGTCTGCGGACTCGCTGCGCATCAAGGCAACGAGGCCAGCGAGTTGCCCTGCCGTGTCCCTGCCGCCGGCGTCCGTGCCGGCATGTACGACGAGGCGCGGCGGCAGATAGCTGCGCAGCAGGCGGTCGTGCGGCGGCGCGATGGCGAAATGTCCGCATAACAGATCGAGCCGTTCCCCCGAGCCGGGATTTTCGCTGATCGTGAAATTGAGCGAGACGCGGTTGCGCGCCGGCAGCGGCGCGGCCCCGCTGCCGTCGTGAATGACGTGGCGGGGATTGCCCGGCAGCAGCAGGATGTCACCGGTCTCGAGCTTCAGCGGCCGCCCTCCCGCCAGATCGTCCAGCATCGCCGAGCCGGCCAGCACGGCGTGATACGGGATTTCGTTTGGCCTGCCCGGTCCCTGGTCGATGCGCCAGGGCGCGCCGTAGGCGCAGCGCAGGTCGAGCCGGCCGCGCACGGACATCATCTCGAACAGCCGGCTCAGCCAATCCATCGCGATCTCCTGCATACGTCCACACGAGACGATTGAGCATACATTCGAGATTTATCGACATTCAAAGTATCAGAACGGGGCCCTATCGTCACTCCGCAATCGTTCACCAACCCAACAAGGAGTGCCAACAATGTCCCGTCTTTCCGTTCCCAGTCTCGAAACCGCAACCGGCGCAACCGCTGAAGTCTATGGCCAGATCAAGAAGGCGATCGGCAGCGTGCCGAACACGTTTGCCGCGATCGGCGCCCATGGCCCGGACGCGCTCAAGTCCATCCTGCTCGCCGACAGCGTGCTCGCCGCGGGCTCGCTGTCAAAGCGCGACCAGGAAACCATCAAGCTCGTGATCTCCGAGGTCGCCGGGTGTGACTACTGCGTCGCCGCGCACAGCCTGCTCGGCAAGCTCGCGGGCCTCCAGCCCGCAGAGTTGAAGAATATCCGCGAGCGCCGCGCGACCGGCGATGAGAAGCGCGATGCGCTGATCCGCTTCGTCCGCAAGCTCGCGCAATCGAGCGGTACCGTCAGCAACGAGGAGTTCGCCGCCATCAAGGCTGCGGGCTACACCGACAAGCAACTGGTGGAGATCAGCCTGGCGTTCGCGACCACCGTCTTCACCAATGTGTTCAACCGCATCAACGACACCGAGATCGACTTCCCCCCGGTCGCATAGGCGACCGCGCCAAGTCCGATCGCCAATGTCCGATCATCCATGAAAGGATTACGACCGTGACCGCGATGACTAACACCACGCAAAGTGCGCTCGTCCGCACGCTGCACAATTCCGGCCTGCTTGCGGAGGATCTCGACTATCACATCGTCCGGGCCGCGATGGTGACCATGTTTCTGTTCTTCGGCTACCAGAAGTGGTTTCCATACGAATTCGAAAGGCTGGTCCCGTTCATCAGCAACGGGCCGCTGATCTGGTGGCTCTATCCGCTGTTCGGCCACGCCGGGGCCAGCTATTTCCTCGGCCTTTCGGAGTGGACGTTCGGCACGCTGCTGCTCGCCGGCTTCTGGGACAAGCGGCTCGGAATCCTCGGCGCGCTCGGCTCGACCGGCACCTTCATCGCGACGGTGACGATCATTCCGTTCATGCCGGAGGGCTGGGATGTCGCCGCGGGAGGCTTTCCGGCGATGACGGGCAACGTGCCGTTCCTAATGAAGGACGTCGTGCTGCTGGCGGTGTCGCTCTATCTGTTGCGGCAGGATGTGGTTCGCCTGACGCGGCAATAGGCATCCCCGATGATGGCGATGCGTCGCCGGCGAGTGCCCCACCTCGCCGGCGATTGCGCGTCAAAGTGTTGAAGGACCCTAATCCCATCTACCACCGCCACGTCGCCAACGGCATCCATTCCGCTCGCGGGATCCACCACCCGGCCGCCAGAGATCACCAAGCCGCTCATATCGAAGCTCCTCCGCGCTGAAATCGCATCAAGGCAGATTCCGGGAACGACGACCACCTCCCTCGAAGCCGACGCATCATGCTCGCATGGAAGGGCATTCCGTGAAGCGACGACTAACTACGGCAGCAACCGCCGCTCGGCGACGATCCGCACAGGCGGAAAGGCAACGCAATCCACCACGTCGAACGTCACTTCGATCTTGCGATCGAACGCCAGCGCAAAGGCAATGGCATCATTGCGCCGTTCGGCGGCGATTTCTGTGCCGAGCGTACAATGCGGTATCCACGCGCCGGGCCGGTAGTGAGGACGACAGTGTGCTGGATCGATTGCCGCGCTGATGGCGCGATGGATGCGCGCCAGAGCCTCGTCGACCGCCGGCTCCGCAAAGAGCACAAGCGGAGAACCTTCGAACCAGCGAATTCGCTTGAATTCGATGCACAGTTGCGTTTCGCCGACTGCGGCTGCCAGCATGGCGTCCCATGCAGTCTCTTCATCGATCGCGGGCCCGTCGTAGATCGCAAATGTAAAATGCGGACGGTAGTCGAGCGCACGCATCGAAGGCTTGGCCTCGAACGCGCCGACCTGATTCCACAACCGCTCGATCTTGTCCGCCGAATTATTGTCGGCCCGGATGTTGATCGCCAATACCACAAGCTCACCCCCGAAGCGCTGCCATCAATCAATTGGCCCTGGAGACTGTCGCATGGCGGTGCTCCATCGCCACTGCTCGCGGTCTACGCGATCAACCGCTGCACCAGCGCCGACTCACTTGAGTAGGTCAAGAGCGCCTCGTGAGTCGCCCGAGTAACTCCAACATACGTCAGTCGAACACATTCCTCGATCGCCTCGCCGTGGCGACCGAGCAAGCCCAGCCCTGCAATGGCGACGCACGGAAACTCGAGTCCTTTCGCTGTGTGCATGCTCAACAAACGCACAGCGACGCGCTTAGTCGAAATTCTGTTCTTGTTGTTCTTCGCCATATCGATCGGCACATCATGCTTGGTGAGGACCTGAGCGACCCGCTCGCCAATCCAGTGCTCCGGATAAAGACAAGCCATTTGCGGCCATTCGTACCCCGCCTTTTTCCGCCCGAGAAACCACTCGGCGATGCAGTGAGCTTCTGCGTCGATGCTCACACACTGCCGTACGTCTGGCGCCAGTCCCTGCCGACCCGCATCTTCGGGCAGCAGGATGGGATGCTCATCATCGGCCGTCGTGCCCGGAGCACCGATCACGTCAGAAGCGAAGCGTCTCGCAAAGGCAACGATTTGCGCGGTATTGCGGTAATTGACCTTCAGCACGGTCGTTCTGCCCGACGCTTCAATTCCAAGCTGTTTCCATACCGGGCGCTCACGTCCCTTGTAGATGGCCTGTATGTCGTCATAGACGATCATCAGCGCCTTCGTGCGCGGGTTCACCATCCTGGCCGCGAGCGCGAGCCATTGCGGCTCGAAGTCGTGTGCCTCGTCGATCAGAACAGCGTCATACTGTTCCGCTGGAATATGCCCCTGATCTACAGCCTTCATGACCTCCGAAACGCTCGCAGCCAGTCTCTCTGCGTAATCAGGATATTCTCGTTCGGATGGAGCAGGAATCCCGTAAGTCCGCAGCATCCGGTAACACCAAGCATGAAAGGTGAGGACCTGAACACGGTCCTCCACGCCACGATCCTGCATGGCATCCTCAAGTCGTCCAGCGATGCCGTTGGCGTAGCACAGGATGAGTACCGGCTTTGTCGCGGCACGCGCCAGATATTCGGCTCGAAAGGCAAGGATCAGCGTCTTACCTGATCCAGCGACGCCGCGAATAATTCGATGCCCCTCTCCCAAGCTGCGCGCAATCTGCTCCTGATGCATGTCCATGACTGCAAGCGTCCGGTCGGATGGGTTGGGCGCCATCGCTTCGTCAAGAGGCAAGGCGATCTGTCGTATCCGGATTTCGGGAAAGAGCAGCGCGCGCAGCCGGTCGAATTGCGGCATCGACAGAGGCTCTCCAAGGCGCGGATAGACCATGCGCCACAATCTGGACCGAAATTCTTCAGGGTCCGCGCCCTCCGTCATTTCGTCCTTGAACACACATAGATGCTCTGCGAACACCTCCTTTAGATCGGTCTGATCGAACTGCTTACGCGTGATATTGGTGAATACGACCCCGAAGCCGAACGGAAGGATGGATCGGCCCATGAAGCGGTGACCGGCCGGAAACAGCAATTGCCCATCCTGCTCCACCGCGCGTACGACGTCGAACGTGTACTTTCGCGCCTGCTCCAGGGGATTGCTCTCCCGCACGATGCCACGACTCGTCAGCAGTTCGACTTTTATCTTGTCGGCCGACACGAGCGACTCCAGGCGCCAGTCCTTCACCTCAAGCACGAGCAGGCCGTTCGCTGGGTGAACGATGATGAAGTCCGGATGCCGGCTTTGAGGGCCTACCGGAAGGTTGTGCCAAACGACAGCATTCTCTTCGAGGAAGTCCTTGAGGCGCTCCGCGAGCCGCAGCTCGCCGCGAGTATCGAAGCGTGCGAAGCCGAGGCTAGGGATCAGAATCGCCATATAGCGTCCGAGAGGTTGAGAGCCAGCTCGGAGCCTAACATGATCTCAGCACGCTTTGGATCGATGCGCGCGGGTCTGCCGCTTCGCAACGGACCGATCGGGCCCAGGCGACTTCAACACCGTGCGACGGCGTTCTGAAGCTGCTGGCGCGCCGCCGTCTTCTCGCCCCCATTGTCATCCAGGGAGTTAGGCGGGGCGCGTTACGGTGGGCACAGTTCCCAAAGGTTCCGTGTGATCATCCAACGTTTCCTGCAACGCGACTCGTATCATTCTGTTTCGCGCCGCGCTCTACTCGGCGGACTTATGTCCGCTGGGAGTGCCCTCACGCTCGGCGGATGCGCCGGCCTGGGTGCGACCGGCGCGCGCTTTGACGCATCGTCCCTCTCGATTGACCCCACCTTGCTCGTCGCCACCACGCGCAAGCCGGTGAACGGCGGTCGTACCAAACCCTGGTTCGGGCCGGAGCGCGCGACCACGATGACGGTCGCACGGGCGAAGCTGGCGGTGCCGGACGAGAGCCGCCTTTCTCTCGCCTCGGTTGGACTTGGCGATTGGCGCCTCGACCGGGTCGAACCGATGTCGGCCAACGTTGGCGATCTCGTTGCGCAGGCCGGCGGAGGCGACGTGTTGATCTATGTGCACGGCTTCAAGCAGACATTCGAGACGGCGGCGCTCGATGCCGCCCATCTCTCCGACGGGATCCGGTTCCGCGGCCGGACCATGGTGTTTTCCTGGCCCTCCAAGGCAGGACTGTTCGATTATGCCTATGACCGCGACAGCGCGATGTGGTCCCGCGACGATTTCGAAGGCGTGCTCTCTGCGCTCGTGTCGGCTCCAGGCGCCGGCCGCGTGCACATCGTTGCGCACAGCATGGGAACCATGCTGTCGCTCGAAAGCCTGCGTCAGCTCTATGCGCGATATGGCGACACCGTTACGAGCAAGATCGGCGCGGTCGTGTTTGCCGCACCTGATATCGACATGGACGTGTTCTCGTCGGCGATCCACCGCATCGGTCCGCTTGCCGGCAAAATCACCGTGATCGCCGCGACGAACGATCGCGCACTGGCGCTGTCGGGACAAATCGCAGGTGGAATGACCAGGGTCGGCGCCGCCGAGAAGGCCGTCATCGCGCAGCTCGGTGTCCGCGTGGTCGATGCCTCGCAGGAAGGCTGGGGCCTAATCAACCACGATCTGTTTCTGTCGAATGCAGACGTGCAGCGGGTGATCCGCCGCTCGATCGACGGCACCACCGCGTAAGGGAGCGCCTGCGCCGAACCGTGCGACGGGCTTGTCCTCGCCCGCTACAGCTTTAGCCCGAAAGGTGGCAGGGTTTTGGAGTGCCCAGTCCTGGGCACAAATGGCGCTCCCTAGGGGAATCGAACCCCTGTTTCAGCCTTGAGAGGGCCGCGTCCTAACCGCTAGACGAAGGGAGCGTGAGGGAGAGGACATAGCCGCGAATTTTGCCGGCGGCAAGCCGGGATTGAGGGTTTCGGGCATGCGCAACGTCGTCGTCCTAGCAGAAAGCCAGGACGATGGCCTTGGCGAGTTCCGAGCCGGCCTTACGGCTCATTGGCAAATTTCAGCTTTCCGGCCGGCTTCAAGCTATGGGCCTCGAAGGTGCGGATCTCAATGACCCCGCCGATGTCGAGCGTGACGACGAGACGGTCGCCGGCGACGCCGGTGGAGACGATCTTGGCGCCCTTCGGCAAGGTAGTGATGACGTCGCTCACGGGACCCTCCGCCCTTCCCTCCGACTTGAAAAGGCGGTAGCCCACCGCGATCAGGACGGCGCAGACGGCCAGCGCCGTGGTCAACCCCGCGATCAGCATCATCCGCCGCACCCGCGTGAACAGCGCGGCCTGCTCGGGGGTCGGTTCGGGAACAGCGGTATCAGACGTCGTCATGGAAAGTCTTGGCTCAGCGCAAAGGTTAGAGGTCACGGTCGAAGGCGACGAGGGCTCGGCCCGGCTCGACCGCGTCCTGGCGGCGCGCCTTCCCGACCTGTCGCGATCAAGGCTGAAAGCCCTGATTCTGGCGGGCGCGGTGAGCCTCAAAGGCACCGCGGTCCGAGACCCCGCTTATCACGTCACCTCTGGCGATACGATCATAATCGATGTGCCGGAGGCGGCCCCGCCGGAGCCGAAGGGGGAGGACATCGCCCTCGATATCGTGTTCGAGGACGACGACATCATCGTCATCAACAAGCCGAAGGGACTGGTGGTGCATCCCGCGGCCGGGCACGAGACCGGCACGCTAGTGAACGCGCTGATCGCCCATTGCGGCGGCTCGTTGTCGGGCATCGGCGGGGTGCGCCGGCCCGGCATCGTGCACCGGCTGGACAAGGACACCACCGGGCTCATGGTGGTTGCCAAGAACGACCTCGCGCACGCCTCGCTTACCGCCCAATTCGCGGACCACGGCCGCACCGGACCGATGCGGCGCGGCTATATGGCGTTCGCCTGGGGGCTGCCGGGCCGCCATCGCGGCACGGTCGATGCGCCGATCGATCGCCATCCGCACGCGCGGGAGAAGATGGCGGTGCGCCAGGGCGGCCGCGAGGCGGTGACCCATTGGGAGCTGCTCGAGAGTTTTACCGGACGCGACGGCAAGCCGACCGCGGCGCTGCTGGCCTGCGAGCTCGAGACCGGCCGCACCCACCAGATCCGCGTCCACCTCGCCCATATCGGCCACCCGCTGATGGGCGACGCAGTCTATGGCCCCCATTTCAAGACCAAGGCGAACCAGCTCGGACCCGAGTCGCAGGCCGCTCTTGCCGCGCTTGGGCGGCAGGCCTTGCATGCTTATTTGCTGGTACTGGAGCACCCCAGGACTGGAGAACTTCTTCACTGGGAGGCGGGTCTGCCGGAGGATTTGCTTCTCCTGGAAAGCACTCTGAAAGCGGCGCTATGACGCAGGGGCTTTGAGAAAGTCCTTACCTTACAAAAAGTTATGGCTGCCACACGGGGACGTGACGTCAGCAATCCTTCCCTTTTTGACCGCCGATGGAGTATATTGCGCCTGCGTTGGAAATGACCAACGTGGAACATCGCAGCTACGGCCGGCTTTAACCAAGCGGTCGTCTGCCTGGCCCGCCGCTATCGGGGGCCTGAACCTTTGGAGGGCTTCATCATGGCCCGTACCGCTGCTTTGCCGGTCCTCAATGGAGAATCCGGCCTCTCTCGATACCTCGCCGAGATCCGCAAGTTTCCGATGCTGGAACCGCAGCAGGAATATATGCTCGCCAAGCGTTGGCGCGAGCATGACGATCGCGACGCGGCGCACCAACTCGTCACTAGCCATCTCCGGCTCGTGGCCAAGATTGCCATGGGCTATCGCGGCTACGGCTTGCCGATCTCCGAAGTCGTCTCGGAAGGCAATGTCGGCCTGATGCAGGCGGTGAAGCGTTTCGAACCCGAGAAGGGGTTCCGTCTCGCCACTTACGCCATGTGGTGGATCAAAGCGTCGATTCAAGAGTACATCCTGCGTTCCTGGTCGCTCGTGAAGATGGGCACCACCGCGAACCAGAAGAAGCTGTTCTTCAACCTGCGCAAGGCCAAGAGCAAGATCAACGCGCTGGATGAGGGCGATCTCCGTCCCGACCAGGTCAAGATCATTGCCAAGCGCCTCGGCGTCACCGATCAGGACGTGATCGACATGAACCGCCGCCTCGGTGGCGACGCGTCGCTCAACGCACCGATCCGCGACGACGGCGAAGCCGGCGAATGGCAGGACTGGCTGGTCGACAATACGCCCAACCAGGAAGCCATGATGGCGGAGCACGAGGAGTATGATCACCGCCGTGACGCGCTGAACGGCGCGATGGGCGTGCTCAACCCGCGCGAACGCCGCATCTTCGAGGCTCGCCGCCTCGCCGATGAGCCGATGACGCTGGAAGACCTTGCCGCCGAGTTCGGCGTGTCGCGCGAGCGCGTCCGCCAGATCGAGGTCCGCGCCTTCGAGAAGGTGCAGACCGCGGTCAAGGGCACGATTGCAAGGGCCGAACAGGCCGCGCTCGAAGCCGCGCATTAAGCGCAGGCTCTCGCGCCAAGAATTGGCGGATCGACAAGCGACGAAAAGCCGGCGGCAACGCCGGCTTTTTTTGTTCTGTGAGTTGCAGCATATCGGCAGGACGCCCGGGCGGGCAGCTTGAACGCACGCGACAGATTAGCCGACCCAATATGATCGGGCCGCATCCAGAGAACGAACACGCGCCGTGTCGATCATCCTGCCGAAGCAGCCGGGATTGATCCGGGGCTTCTTCGGCTGGATGGCGCAGTCGGTGTGAAGCCACTTGCCAGCCCTACTCTCCCCAAATCCTCGCCAGCGTCGCGAGCCAGCAGCCTTCGCAATAGCGGGCGTCCTTGTAGTCGATCCAGTTGTGGGCATAGACGTGGTCGAGCGGGATGCCGTAACGCGCGCGCAGGACCTGGACCAGAATCTTCCAGGCCGCAACCTGCGCCCCGGTCGGGCCGATCAGCGGCGAGAACAGCTGCGACAAGGCGGGACAGCATCACAAGAGTCCAACAACGGACCCCAGCATAGCAGATCTACGCGAATCTACGCACGGCTTCGACCGACTCGGGCGAGAGCGGCGGGGCCGGATCGTAAACCGCAAAATCGTTCTTGCCGTTCTTCTTGGCGGCATAGAGCGCGTGGTCGGCGTGCGCGATCAGCCTGTCAGGGAATTGGCCGATGCCGCGATCCCATTCCGCAACGCCGATCGAGATCGCGATCGGGATGTCGTTGCCGGAGCAGCCGGCGGCATCCTGGCGGCAAACCTCGAGTACACGACGGGCGATCAGCGCGCCTTCGCGCAGCGAGGAGGACGGCAGCACGACGCAGAACTCGTCGCCGCCAGTGCGGGCGAGCATGTCGCCGGGCCGTAAGCGCGTTTGCGCCATCAGGGTGAAGTGCTGCAGGCAGGCATCGCCCGCGGCATGGCCATGGGTGTCGTTGATGGCCTTGAAGCCGTCGAGATCGATCACCAGCAGCGAGAACGGCTCGCCGCTGCGCTCGGAACGGGCGCACTCCTCGGCGAGGCGCTGCAACAGATGGCGGCGATTGGCGACGCCGGTGAGGTCGTCGAGCAGCGCGAGGTCGGCGACCTCGTTGCGCAGCCGGTCCATCGCCATCAGCAGGAAGCCGAAATTGAGCGTCATCGACAGGAACAGCATCGTCAGCACGATGACTGCGTGAGCCTGGCCACTGGCCAATGCGGAGAAGTCACCCCCGAGCATGTTGCCGATCGCCCGCGCAGCCTGAATCCCGATCATCATAACGATCACGAGACCAGCAAGCCGCGCTCCCGGTGCGGCGCGACCGTCCCGCTCCGACCACAGCAGTCTCAACGTCAATGCGAGCGGCAGCGACTGCCCGATCACGTAGGAGGTGATGCGCAAGATCATGCTGTCGTAGACAAACGTGAAGAAGAGCAGCACCGCCATGGTCAGCCCGACGATCAGCGCGCTCGCCCGCCAGGAGACCGGCCGGTCGTAGAAACGTCGAATGCCCATGGCTGCGAGGCAGGCCGCAAGAATCACGCACCCGCTGCCAAGGATAAGGGGAAGCAGGGAATCGACGAGCAGGCGGGCCAACGCCGTTATCGCGCCCGCCGCACCGACGAAGGCCGATGCAGTCCAAAACCGCGCCGCCTCGAGCTTGGGGTAGGCATGCGCGACATAGGCCCAGATCAGGCCCAGCGCCAGGAAGTTGATGACGAAGACCGTCCAGAGCGTCGGTACGTTCAGCATGGCGCCCGTGGCACGCGCAGCGTCCCGTCCCCTGTCTTTCGCAGAAGTTCGTCCATGACCCGTCCCCGTGTTCTTGCGGAGGACCATGCGCGGTTGCGCTTAACGGAACCTCACTGCAGCAGGCGAAAGCGCCACCTTGGTTTTGGATTCATGAAGGCCGCAGCCCGATTATCGGATCGTTAGGCACGTCGCCGGCGTCGATGCGCGATCGCGTCGAGGCACATCGCGATGCGGATTCGCCGATCAAAAGCACCCGAAATGCATCTGAGCTGTGGATAACGTAATGACACAGATGTGACAGCGCGGGGCAGCGCCCCGCGAATCTGCTGAGCTTGTCATCGAGGATGTTGCGAGGCTGGCCCTCTGCCGAGCGTTCCTCGTGTCGCGTTTCACCATTAACCCTTAAGAGGATCCTATGGCTAAGAAAGCGAAGAAGGCGACGAAGAAGAAGGCAAAAAAGGCCAAGAAGGCGAAGAAGAAGTAACGCAGTTTCCCTTCTATTCTATTCGCCCGGGTGGAGCTTCACTCCGCCCGGGCTCCGGGTGAAGCTAAAGGTAGCGGGCACGAAGCCCGCTTTTTTTATTGGCTACCGTTCGGCGAACGCGAGCTTGGCACCCAGCAGGGCAAAGCCTGCCGCAAAGGAGCGGCGCAGCCAGGCCATCACGCCGGGGCGGGAGATGACGCGCTCGCGGACCGAGGCCGCGCAGAGGCCATAGACGATGAAGACTACAAACGTCATCGCCATGAAGGCGCCGCTCAATTCCAGCATCCGCCCCAGCACATGCGCCTCGTCCGCCGCGATGAACTGCGGCAGGAAGGCGAGAAAGAAGATCGAGAGTTTTGGGTTGAGGATGTTGATCAGCAAGCCGGTGATGATGACCCGGCCGCTAGAGCGCTCCTTGATATCAGCATCGATCCCAAGCGCCCCAGTCTCGCGCAGCGCCTGCCAGGACATGTAGAGCAGATAGGCCACGCCGCACCATTTCAGCGCCGCAAAGGCGAGCGCGCTGGTGTGCAGCACGGCGGCAAGCCCGAGCATCGCCGCGATCATGTGCGGCACGATCCCGAGCGTGCAGCCGAACGCCGCCGCCACGCTGGCGCGCGAGCCCCGCGTCAGTGCGGCGGCCAAAGTGTAGAGCACGCCGGTGCCGGGCGAGGCGACGACGATCAGCGAGGTGAGCAGGAAGGACCAGGACATGCCTCATCCCTATCACTCCTGACGCTTGCGGAGAAGTCACGACACGGTCGGCACGCCGCCCGATCAAGCAAGACGCCAAAGCGCGGCGTGCTTCAGGTCAACTGAGCGATCTCGGCCTCTCGCAGCACGTCGAGGGGCGCCCACGGCTTGGCCCAGAATTTTGCGCCGTCAGGTAACGGTTGCACCAGCGGACGGCCCGAGGTGACGACGACATCGAGCTTCGGATTGCGATCCTTGGCGACGTGCGCCAGCTCGACGCCGTTCATGCGTCCGGCGAGCTGCACATCGGTCATCATCAGGCAGAGCGCGCCGGCATTCTTGTCCAGCACGCGCTCGGCGGCTTCCGCACTTTCGCACTGGATGACCTGATAGCCGCTCTCTTCGAGAAGCAGACACAACATCTCCCGCTGCATGGCGTCGTCTTCAACCACGAGTGCTGTCGCCGTAAATGGTTCTGATCGTCCCATCGGTGACTCCTAAGGCTGCCGCCTCCATTCAAGTAACCTGTGTTAAGGGGTGAATTCGCATACGGTTCGGTTCCATCCTGAAAAAATGTAAATCATAGTTCCTTTGGAGGATTGCCCGCCCTCACCGCCCCACCAGCCGGTCCGCAAAGTACCCGATCGTCTTGCGGTAGATCACCGCCCTGTTCCACTCGCGCATTGCCTCGAAATTGGCGGAGCCTTCGTCATAGGGCTGGCCCATCTTGAAGCCGTTGGAGTGCAGGAGGTTCGCGGTCGAGGCGAGCACGTCGGCGACGCTGTGGCGGAGATCGACATGGCCGTCGCCGTCGAAATCGACGCCGTATTTGATATAGGACGACGGCAGGAACTGGGTCTGGCCGATCTCACCGGCATAGGCGCCGATCAGGTCGCGCAGCGGCAGGTCGCCGCGCTGCACGATCTTGAGCGCGGCGAGCAGCTCGCCCTGGAACAGCTCGGTGCGCCGGCAATCATGCGCGAGCGTCGCAAGCGTGCGGATCACCGGCAGCTTGCCCATGTCGCCCTTGCCGAAATCGCTCTCCAGGCCCCAGATCGCGACCAGGATCTGCCGGGGCACGCCGAACTGCTGCTCGATGCGCGACAGCAGCGCGGCATGACGCTGCAGCAGCGCGCGGCCGCCATTGATGCGGCCGGGGCCGACGCGGGTCGAGACATATTGCTCGAAGCTTTTGTTGAAGGTGGAGCGCTGGCGCCGGTCGAAGGCGAGCACGGCGCCATCCTGGGTGAGGCCGCCAAACGCCGCGCTGGTCACGCCCGCCGAGACGCCGGCTGCTTGCGCCTCCGCGCTCATGCCGGCGAGGAAACTGTTGAAGTCGCCGCCGCAACGCGCGGCCTCGGCCGAACCGCCGGCCAGCAAGAAGATGAAGGCGGCGGCCAAGCCTCGTCCAACCATCAAGACGTATCTCAACATCCGAAAAAATCCTCATGCAATAGACAGCGAACGCGCGCGCGATCATGCCCGGGAACGGGATTCGGGTCAAAGCGACACAGAACCGATCATGTGGGCGCGATCAACTGCGCAGAAACAAAAACCGAAAAACAACCCCATGCACAGTAGGAGCACAGCAACGACGGTCTGCGATTTTTCCGAATCGACTTGACCCGTCGGGCAAAACAGGGGTATGGTGCCAGGATCGCAGTCTGTGGGCGTCGACGCCTGCCCGTCCGCAGAGATGCGTAGCGCGAACCACCATCATGACCAACGCCACGGACACGCCGCGCGGTCGCCGGCCTCCTGCAGCTCAATCCCCGCCACCGCGCGCCCGTGTCGCCGCGTTGCGAGACTGGGCAAGATGAACAAACTATTTCGAGGAGCCAAGCATCTGCTTCGAAATTGCGGGAACCCATGATGACGTTTGCTGCGATCTCGTCGCCACGACGATTGACCTTGCCAAGGCAGAGCGCAAGCGATAGCGTTCTATCTCAGGTTGTCGCTCTCTGCCAGCCCCGGACGACGCCGAAGACCAAAGATAAACGGCGGGCTTTTCGGCCCGCCGTTTATTGATGTGTGGAGCCGCCGACAGGCGTCAGGCCGCGAGTGGCCGAAAACAAGCACAATCCAGCAGCTCGGCCGGTATTCCGGCCGAAGGATGTCGACTACGGCCGAAGTCATTTGACTGCGGCGCCCTGATCGACGACAAGCCGCCATGGCCAAAAAACCCGGAACCAACCCGAAGGGCGAGTTCGCCTTTTTCAACGTCGTCTATGAGGACGGCTCCCAGCGATCCAACCGTCGCGTGCCCGCCGAACTGCTCGGCGGCCTCGACGGCGACGAGCCCGCGCGCAACTTCATCATGGAGCAGGACCGCGAGATCGCGGAAAAGAGCGGACGACCTGCGCTGGAGATCGAGCGGATCGAGCGAGTTGGGGCAAAGAAGAAGTAGAACCAGTTTTTCCCGTCGTTGAGCGACCCGTTTTAGCTCTTACAACGGGAGCCGCGCTGTCAGGCCAGCCTATCGACGGCGACTTAACCTAAGAACGAGAACGCATAAGGCTCACAATCAGCATCTGAAGAGGCTCTTCGTCGCCATGATAACCAACAATCATTGCGTCAAGCCAGCGCTGAGGCTCAAGACGCGACAGATCGAGTGGGTGCCCTGCACGGTAGGCAAGAAGGTCAACAAAGACGTTCTGTGTCCGACCATTGCCCTCACGAAATGGATGGATGACATTCAGCTCTGAAAGAAAGTGAGCTGATTTGGCCGCAAAGTCATCTGGCGGTAAATCACGAAAGAAATTGTCGTCCGCCAACTCTTCAAACAGTTGGTTCATATTATTTGCGATGAAGTCAGGATTGCAGAATTGATTTCCTCCTTTTGTCATTCGTACCGTGCGATATTTGCCCGCCCAAGTGTAGATGTCGCTAAAGAAGTGACGATGTACAGATCGATAGTGGCGGACGTTAAGAAGCCCAACAGGCAAAGGCTTTTTTGATTGTTCACGCACGATAAGTGCTTCGAACTTGTCGAGCTCAATTTGGGTTTTCAAGCCCGGCCGGTTCTTGAGAACTGATGTTCCCGAGTAGCAATACGGGTCTTTGTCCGTTTCATACATTATTTACGGCGCTATCTGTTTTAAGCGCTGCGCTAAACGCTTTCGCCGGTGCTTCTCCGACCCTCCCTCCGCGTCGAGTTCGGAAAAGGTGCGTCTCATCGACTCGCTTAGATGAACGCCCTCGACTTCACTTATCTTGTCAAAGGCCTCTGTATCAACAGTATAGGGCTTTCCTTCCGGAACATTGGGTGTTCCGCCACGGCTGAGATTTAAGCTGATTAACTCACGAAGGGCGTATTCGTCCGAGATTCCCGTTGACCATCCGTAGGCGGCTGCGACGGCAGCATCTAGATGTTTATGCGCATCAACAAGCCATTGCGGTCGTTCGTTATAGAGTTTTGTCAACGTGCGCTCTCGCAGTTTGGCAGCAGCTACGGTGTTTCTAGGCAGAACACGATGAGGATAACCCGTGACTACTTCAGGTTCGACGAGAGTGAGATCGAGTGGATTAAGCCAAGCATTCCGTAATCGGTGGAGGTTCTCGGCTGCAGCTGCGATCGCAGCGGCGCGCGGATCGACAGCATAATCAGACGCCGGGACGTTAGGCGTAAGCCCTTCGGGAAACGGAAAACTTTCGAAAGTGGTGGTGGGTGTATAGCGAGGACGATCTTCCAGGCTACTCCCCAGTCCCAAGGACCAATTTTCATGATAGCGAGAATGAAGAATGCCAAATGTCGTGTAGTCGGCCCTCGCTATTGCAATAAGCTGGTGATCTGGCAGAATTGCTCCATCAAGAAAAACGAATATTCGATACTTCGCCACCGTCGGCGTAACGATATACCTGTCCAGTTTCTCCAATTTTTCGGTTAGGGCCGGACGCGGCTCAACATGACGCCACCATCGTAAGCGATACGCTTGTCGACGATTCTTCGAACGTTCCGGAAACACGTGCTCCTTGATATATTCAAACGGCGCTTCGTAGAGCGACGATTCCTTCTCCGTAGCCTTAAAACCAAAATCAATAATCCATTTGTCGGAAGGCCGACGAACAATATCCTGTCCATTTCTCCACGGCCGCAACACGTCCGAATTCGGCCGCCCATTCGGATTAGCGGGGAGTTTCAACCAAGATCGAGCAAGCTCACCTGGCACATCAAACGAGCCACCTTTCGTATCACCCATAAAGGCGACACCGAGATTTTCATCAAGGCGTTTGACTTTTGTGAGATCTAGAATTCCGGACGTCAGGTCTGCATTAATTTGCGATGCAGGCTTTCCGTTCAGGTGGACTTGATCAAGACCTCGGCCAAAGCAAACAAGCGAGACTCGTACTGCAGCGCCATTGATGACCCAAGCCTCGTCGCTCCAAGCTTCAAAAATTTGATCTTGGTGGAGGATACGATCGAGGACTCGGCGATTGGCGCCACCACGGATAGAATTTGTTGCCACCAAGCCAGCACGCCTCGCTCGACCGCTGGTTATCTCCGCATGGGCTTTCTCGAACCAATATGTGACAAGGTCCGCCTCGTGCGGCACACGACCATCAAATACTTGAAAGAGCAACTCAACAGTGTGATCCCCCAAAGCAGCACGCATCAGCTTTCCACCTAGAAAGGGAGGATTACCGACGATGAATTCAGCTTTAGGCCAGTTTGCCTCCTCAACGCTTCCGTCAGGCTTTATTGTGAGCAGGGCATCACGCCGCTGAATCGCGTCAAGCTTCCGCAGGATAGGAGGAGGCTCATAATAGATCCCGTTCCGACGCCGCCACTGAATATCGCCGATCCAAATCGTTGTGCGGGCAAGCTCGGCAGCGATTTCATTAATTTCTATTCCGTGCAGGATTTCTGGGCCAACTGTAAGTGCACGCGGCGAGAGACCAAGTGCTTCAGCCTCAAGATTCGCTCTGTTCTCGATGTCTTTGACGCCCTGGAGAGCCAAATAAAGGAAATTCCCCGAACCACACGCCGGGTCAAGAATTGAAAGTGTACGGAGACGCTCTAAGAAGCGCGAACGCACCTCCTCTGCTGCCTCCAAGGGCGACATACGGCGGCGCTCTTTCGCCCTCATGGGGGCCTTGGCAGCACCCGATAGCAGAGCCTCAATCTCTAACTTAGCTAGTTCCCACTCATCTCGCAGAGGGCGCAAGATCACTGGGTCAACCAGCATTCTTATCTTTTCTGCGTCAGTGTAATGAGCGCCAATTTGCTTGCGCTTCTCCGGATCAAGAAAACGCTCGAACAGCGTGCCGAAGATGGTTGGATCAATCTGACTCCAATCAAGGCTTGCTGCAGCCTGCAACAACCCGATATCGCCCTCGTCAAGAGGAAGGGCGCCCCGCCCGTCAAACAGTCCACCATTAAACCAAGTTATCTCGGTAAGATCGAACTCCCCTCCTGATTCCATCGCCCCGAACAAGCGGCCGAAGTAGTCGCGCGCCTTCGCCGGGCGCTCTCCCGCACGCTTCAGAAGTTTTAGGAACAAGCCTTCGGGGAGGAGCTTGACACTGTTCGCAAAAAAACAAAACACGAGCTGATTAATGAAATGAGCTACATCCTCTCGGGATCCTCGACCCTGGAGCCGCTCAGCGATTGTCGAAAATTTGTCAGCCGCCTCTCGTGTAAGAGCAGCACGTGTTGTTTTCGGCCGAAGCTTTTCTGGATCGAAGAAAACGGACCGGATAATGTCGAGCTTTGCAGGGTCGACTAATTCTTCTAGAAAAAGCTCATAACGCTGCGGAACAGCATTTGTCCACGCAGTTTCGATCAGAAAGCGATTGGTATCGCAGGCGACCCGGATAGGCGGATGTTCCAGGGCAGCCGCGTATCGCGTAAGTTGTAGCAGGGCATCATCAAGGTTACGTTTCCTGCGCTTGTATTCCCAAGCGAAGTGATTTCGTTTCCAGACATCAGCAAACCCCTCACCCCCTCCTGTCTTCGTAAGCCCCTTTTCAAAGGTAAACCATTCCCCATGGGGATCGGCTCGAATTGGCTCCTCGTGACCGATGAGGCGGCACAAGTCATTGAAATGAGAGTGAGCGGTTGCTCGCTCACTCAAATCGACGGTCTTCCAAGTCTTAATAAATTCGAGAGGCGTCATGTCCACAACTTGCGTGTCGCTCCTAGCCTCACACAAAAAAGTGAACGAGTGAAGCTCCTAACTGGTTTGGAGCCCTCCGGCTCAAGAGATCAGGTGTGACAGACGCTTAATTATCCAGGAACGACCGCAGCTTCCGGCTCCGCGACGGATGCTTCAGCTTCCGCAGCGCCTTCGCCTCGATCTGGCGGATACGCTCGCGCGTCACGCTGAACTGCTGCCCCACTTCCTCCAACGTGTGGTCGGTGTTCATGCCGATGCCGAAGCGCATGCGGAGCACGCGCTCTTCGCGCGGGGTGAGCGAGGCGAGCACGCGCGTGGTGGTTTCGCGCAGGTTGGACTGGATCGCGGCGTCGATCGGCAGGATCGCGTTCTTGTCTTCGATGAAATCGCCGAGATGTGAATCCTCTTCGTCACCGACCGGCGTTTCCAGCGAGAGCGGCTCCTTGGCGATCTTGAGGACCTTGCGGACCTTCTCCAGGGGCATGCCGAGCTTCTCGGCGAGCTCTTCCGGGGTCGGCTCGCGGCCGATCTCGTTGAGCATCTGGCGGCTCGTGCGCACGATCTTGTTGATCGTCTCGATCATGTGCACGGGGATGCGGATGGTGCGCGCCTGGTCGGCAATGCTGCGGGTGATCGCCTGCCGGATCCACCACGTCGCGTAGGTCGAGAACTTGTAGCCGCGGCGATACTCGAACTTATCAACCGCCTTCATCAGGCCGATATTGCCTTCCTGGATCAGGTCGAGGAATTGCAGGCCGCGGTTGGTATATTTCTTGGCGATCGAGATCACGAGACGGAGGTTGGCTTCCACCATCTCCTTCTTGGCCTGACGGGCTTCGCGCTCGCCCTTCTGCACGGAGTGTACGATCTTGCGGAACTCGACGATCTCGAGACCGGTGAGCGCGGCAAGCTGATGCACCTCGTGACGGAGGTCCTTGATGCGGTCCTTCTCGTGGTGGACGAAGTTCTTCCAGCCTTTTGCCGACAGCTTCGAGACACGGTTGAGCCAGCGCGGATCGAGCTCCGAGCCGGTGTAGTTGCGCAGAAAATCCTCGCGCGCGACGCCGTGGCTGTCGGCAAGGCGCATCAGGCGGCCCTCGTGCGAGACGAGGCGCTTGTTGATGTCGTAGAGCTGCTCGACGAGTGAATCGATACGGGCCTGGTTCAGGCGCAGCGACTTCACCTCGACGATGATCTCGTCCTTGAGCTTGCGGTACTTGCGCTCCTGGTGCGGTGAGAGCGAGGGACCATGCGAGGTGCTCTCGAGCTGGTTCTGGATGTCCTGCTCCTGAAGCTTGCGCAGCTTCTTGTAGCTCTCGGCGATCTTGTCGAAGATCTCGACGACCTTGGGCTTGAGCTCGGCCTCGATGGCCGCAAGCGACATCTGGTTCTCGAACTCGTCGTCCTCGTCCATGTCGGCTTCGGCGGCGGCCTCGCCCGGATCCTTGTCCTCGCCAGCCTGGCTGCCGCCGGCGGCGGGTTGCGCGGCGCGGAACGGGGTCGGCGACGGAGGAGCAGCCGGCGGCGCGACATGCGCCGGCGCACCGGCCGCTGCGGCCTGGCTGCCTTCGGCGGATGCTTCGCCGCTCTCGCCATTGGGACCTGCGATCATCGCAGTGTTCATGCCGGCCTTGGCGTCGGGACCGGCATAGGTCGCTTCGAGATCGATGATGTCGCGAAGGAAGATCTTGCCTTCGTTGAGCTCGTCGCGCCAGATGATGATGGCCTGGAAGGTCAGGGGGCTTTCGCAGAGGCCCGCGATCATCGCTTCGCGGCCGGCCTCGATGCGCTTGGCAATCGCGATTTCGCCTTCGCGGGAGAGCAGCTCGACCGTGCCCATCTCGCGCAGATACATGCGCACGGGATCGTCGGTGCGCTCGCCCGGCTCGCTCTTCTTGACCTCGGTGACGGCCTTCTGGGTGACCTCGACGAGCTCGTTGTCGGTCTCGTCCTCGCCGCCCTCGTCCTTGTCCTCCTCGCCTTCGCTATCGTCGGCTTCGGTGACGTTGATGCCCATGTCCGAGAGCATGGACATGATGTCCTCGATCTGCTCGGGCGAGGTCTGGTCGGACGGCAAAACTTCATTGAGCTGATCGAAGGTCACGAAGCCGCGCTTCTTGGCCTGCTTGATCATCTTCTTCACTGCTGCGTCGGACAGATCGAGCAACGGCGAGGGCGCGTCCTGGGAATCCTTCTCGGGAGTGTCCGCCGCCTTGTCGTCTTTTTCCTTGTCCTTCGCCTGCAGCGTCTTTGCCTTGGTGGCCATCCATTGCTCCTAAACGCGCTTCATGCGGACGTGCGCGCGCCCGCGTGAAATCACTTGAACCTGTTGCTCGACGCTCTCGCTTCGCCAGATCTCGACACGGAAAGGGCGGCGCGCACATCTCTCGCCACCCCCGACCTTCCTCTCGCCGGATTTGCCTAACGCTTCGTGAGCCTCTTTGTCGCAGCGGATGCAGGTGAAGTGCCAACAGCTATCGCGCGGATTCATTCCTGACGCGTCTGTTCTGCCTGCTGCCGCCTGGGGACCAAAGTGCTACAAGACCGTTAAGCCTCGATTAACCCTGTTTTTGCCGCCAAACCTTGGATTTGGCGAGTCTTTTAGCGGCGCCTAGCCCGGCCGTCCGCATGATTCTTTCATTCACACGCTCTTCTGGAACCGGCCCGACAGCTCGCCAAAACCCTCGATCAGGGCCTCGGTGCCGTCGACCTCGGCCAGCCGGGCCTTGACGTCGCGCAGCCACGCCAAATTGGCCTCGCTGGGATCCTCCCCCAAGGCCAGCTCGGCGTCTTTCAGCTCTCTAAGTAGTGAATGGTACTGCCGATGCAAGGCAACGAGCTGATGCCAGGTGGCAAGAACATCCTCCCTGGCCGCGCCCTCGCGGGCGCCCCACACGGCCGCGGTGGTAATGCCGCCCTCAACCCTTTGAAGAATCTTGGAAAATTCGCTCTTCTCGATGTCGCCGCGCATCTTTTCGGCCTGCTCGCCGGGATCAGGCGAGTGGTGATGATCGTTGGCGAAAGCGGCAATAATGGCGGCCCGCAGCTTGTGGGCCTCGGGATGGGCGAGCTCCAGGGCGGCGACCTCCTCAAGGTGATCATGCAGCAGCCAAGGGTGGTTGATCAGGCTTTGCAGGATCAGGGCCTCACGGCGGGAGATGGCGCTGCGCTGGCCCCGCATGATCGGGCTCGCGGCGAGCTGAGGGCTCGCGGCCTGGTAGGGGCCGGAGGGCAGCACGATCGGGCCGGGGGCACCGCGGCGGCCGCCACCAAATCCCTGGCCGCCGAATCGATTCGCACCGGCCCCACCACGGGGCTGGAACGGGCGGCCGGATTGGCCGCGAAAATTGCCGCGGCCGGCAAAGCCACCGCGCCCGCCTTCGGGAGCGAAGGTGCGCTGAAGCCGCTCGACAAAGTCATCTCTGTAGTAGCGCCGCACCACCTCGTCGCGGATGCCGCTCGACAATTCCTTGATGCGCGCTTCCAGCGCGGCGCGGCGCTCGGGGGTTGCAAAATTACCGCCTTCAAGCTCGCGCGACCAGAGCATGTCAGCGAGCGGACGGGCCGCTGCGATCACCTCCTCGATCGCGCCGCGCCCGCCAGAGCGCGCGAGATCGTCGGGGTCCTGTCCCTCCGGCAGCAGCGCAAAGCGCAGGCTCTTGCCTGGCGCTAGAAATGGCAAGGCAAGGTCCGCAGCACGGTACGCCGCCTTCTGACCGGCGCGGTCGCCGTCGAAACAGAGGATCGGCTCGTCCGCCATCTTCCAGAGCAGCGCGAGCTGGCTTTCGGTGAGCGCGGTGCCGAGCGGCGCGACGGCGCCGGGAAAGCCGGCCGTGACCATGGCAATGACGTCGACATAGCCTTCGACCACGATCAGCGCGCTGCCGTCATGAGTGGCTTTGCGCGCCGTCTGGTGATTGTAGAGATTGTCGCCCTTGTGAAAGAGCGGCGTCTCCGGCGAGTTCAGGTATTTGGCCGGAACGTCCTTCTCGAGCGCGCGCCCGCCAAAGGCGATGACGCGGCCGCGCAAATCGGTGATCGGAAACATCACGCGATCGCGGAAGCGATCGTAGGGCACCGGGATGTCGTTGCCGGCAACCAGCAGACCAGTCTCGATCATGTCCTCGACGGAGACGCCGAGCTTGCCGAGATGCTCCTTCAGCGCGAAGCGCTCGGGTGGCGGCGGCGCATAGCCGAGACGAAACTGCAACTGCGTCGCCGGCGAGATCGCGCGATCGGCGAGATAGCCGCGCGCTTTAGCGCCGACGCGCGAGGCCAGCGTCTCCGCGAAGAACTTTGTGGCGAGCTCCATGACATCATGCAGCGTGCGCCGCCGCTGTTCGTGCCGTGCCGCATCCGGCGTCACCGCCGGCAGCGGCAGGCCCGCCATACTGGCGAGCCGCTCGACCGCCTCGGCGAACGGCAGGCCGTCGGTCTCCATCACGAAGTTGATGATGTCGCCGTGCTTGCCGGAGGAGAAGTCGTGATAGAAGCCCTTCTGGTCGTTGACGTAGAAGGACGGCGTCTTCTCCTGCTGGAACGGCGACAGGCCCTTCCACTCCCGCCCCGCCTTCTTCAACTTGACGCGCTTGCCCACGACTTCGGAAACCGAAAGCCGGGCACGTAGCTCGTCGAGGAATTGGGGCGTGAAGCGCATGGCCTGTGTGTAGCGCGAAACCGTGTGAGTCGGGCGAAGGGTTAGGGATATAGGTGCGGCGGACCTAAAAGTTAGATTTGTCAGGATTATGCGCGCTGTTCACAGCCGAACAACCAGCAGTGGACTGAAACAAAATCGTTGACGACGAATATGCAAACGTATATACAATCAGCCAAATCAAAAGAAGATGGGATGGAACGCCGGAGGGTAGCGGACGCAAACCGACTACTTCACGGATTCCAAGGATGACAGACAGTCTTGATCGTGAATCGTTCGAATGGGACGAGGACAAGAAGAATTCAAATCTCGTCAAGCATGGGATCGACTTTGAAGATGCTGTTGAGGTCTTCGATGGACCGCTTCTTCTTCGTCGATCTGATCGCCACAATGAGGAACGCTGGCTCGCGATAGGTTTTTTAGAGGAGAGGCTGATCGCCGTCGCCTTTACACGGCGAGCAAACATCCTCCGAATCATCTCAGCACGCCGCGCACGGAAAAATGAAGAAAGAGCGTATCGTAACAAGGGCATGGGGAGATCGCCGAAAGGGGACGACTGATTGGGCTCGCGTCGACGCTCTGACGGACGAGGACATTGCCAAGGCCGTTGCCAACGATCCCGAGGCGGTGCCGCTAGACGTGGACTGGTCCGATGCCGTTCTAGTCCTCCCACCGAAGAAGAAGGCTATCTCTATCCGCGTAGATGAAGACGTGCTCGACTTCTTCAAGCGCGAGGGCGAGGGCTATCAGCGGCGCATCAATGCGGTGCTGCGCTCCTACATGCAGCAGAAGTCGAAGCCGAAGAGGCGGGCCTGATCCACCGAGGTAGTACCTCCGGATTTCACGTGACTGGGGCCTTGAACCCCGCCGGGTTCCACGCTTCCATGGGCCATGTTCAGGACCTTTCGAGGCGGCCACAGCGGGGGCTGGCGCGTCACCTCGATATCGCCTGTGACGGGCGAGCCCCTGCCTTTCATGCCGGCGCTGTCGGTCAACGACAGCGACGCCGTCGCGCTGCCGCTGGTGCCCTCGCGCAATGCCTGGCGCCTCGTCGGCGTGCCGAGCAGCTTGCGCTACACCGAGCGGCCTGAGAAGCAGCAGCTCGATAGCGTGCAGGCCGGCCTCGGCCGATTGGAAGCAACCAGCGCGGCATTGATCCCGATCCGCAAATCGCAGGCCTGGTGGGAGCTGACGCAGGAGGAGCGGCGCAAGATTTTCGAAGACAAGTCGCACCATATCGCCAGCAGTTTTCGCTTTTTGCCCGCGATCGCGCGCCAGCTCTATCACTGCCGCGACCTCGGCGAGCCCTTCGATTTCCTGACCTGGTTCGAGTTCGCCCCGACGCACGCCGCGCTGTTCGAGGAGCTGGTCGGAATGCTCAGGCAGACCGAGGAGTGGACCTATGTCCAGCGCGAGGTCGACGTGCGCGTGGTGAAGGAAGTGCTGTCGGCCTAGTGGTCGAGAAAGCGACCGGACTCGATGTGCGGTAGATCAGTCACAGGCCAATTGTAGACATAGGTCCAGGCCTTCTCGACGACACCATCCGCGCCGGTCACGTCGATCAGCTGGCGCAGATATTCGGTCGGCTCCGGAAAGCCCTCGCCGCAGGCTTCGTACATATCGAGCTCGCGCAAGAGCTCGTCGCCTGCACGCAAGCGATAGAGCTCGCCATGCACGAGGTCGGACGGCGAGTCGGAGAGCAGCAATCCCGGATAACGCTTCACCAGCACGAGCCGGCCACGGCAGCTCGCTTCGCCGAGGAAATCCGCATGCAGCGCAAGCAGCCGCGCCATCGGCTGGTCGAAGCCGCGCATCAGGGTGCCGTAGACGAAGAGACGATCGGAGGTCATGGCGCGTCTATAACTGGCAATCGTGCGGGATGACAGCGGCACATGTTCAATGTCGTCCCGGTCTTCGGGATGACGGTGTGGAGACGATGCCGCTCTCAACGCGCATCGTCAGGAGCTCATGGTGATTTTAGGCGCAGCCATCTATACCGGGTCCGCCCGATCTTGGGGGCGACTGCTTTTTTCATAGGCGATCAGAATGGCTTTGGACACGGCCGACACGACCGATCAACTCCTTGGCGAAGACGATATTCCTCCAGTGCATGAGGTGAATGCGGAGAGCACATCGCCCTTCCTGCTCACAGCGGACCATTACGGCCGCGTCCTGCCGCGCGCGCTCGGCGATCTCGGCGTCGCGGAGAGCGAATTGGCTCGTCATATCGCCTGGGACATCGGCATTGCCGGCGTCGCCGAGCGGCTGGCAAAGATGCTGGATGCGCATCTTATCGCGCAGCGCTATTCGCGCCTCGTGATCGACTGCAATCGCTCACCCGGTTTGGCGAGCTCGATCCCCGTGATATCAGAGGCCACGGCGATTCCGCGCCACGAGGGCATCTCGGAGGGCGAGCGCGCGGCAAGGCGGCGCGAGATCTTCGAGCCCTATCATCATCGGATCGACGCGGTGATCGATCGCCGCCTGCACGACAAGCGGGCGACCGTGCTGGTGTCGCTGCACAGTTTTACGCCTGTTTATGCCGGCATCGCGCGGCCCTGGCACGTCGGCGCGCTCTATAACCGCGACAGAGTGCTGCCAAAGCTGCTGCTCAAGCATCTGCGTGCCGAAGGCGATCTCGTCGTCGGGGACAACGAACCCTATGCGGTGAGCGATCTCAGCGACTACACCATCCCCGTGCACGGCGAGGCCCGCGGCCTCGTCAACACCGGCATCGAGATCCGCCAGGATCTGATCGCCGATCAGTCCGGCCAGCAGCAATGGGCGGAGCGGCTGGCGCGGATCCTTGCCGAGATCGAGACGGAGCTACACGCGGAAAGGCTGACATAGATCTCACTTGGCCCGGATCAACGCCAGCCAGATGCCGCCGCCGATCATGAAGCCGCCGGAGACGCGCGACATCAGCCGCGTGCGGCGGGCGGAGAAGAATTTCCGCGCGCGCCCGGCAGCGGTGGCGTAGAGCGCATCCGTCATCACGGCGGTGACCATGAAAGTGACGCCCAGCAGCGCGACCTGCGGAAAATGCGGTTGGCTCATATCCATGAACTGCGGAATGAAGGCGCCGAAGAAGATCAGCACCTTCGGGTTCGACAGCAACACCAGGAAACCTTGCAGCAAGAAACCGCCGCGCGGCGGCGCCGGCGGCTCGTCGACATTGACGCCCTCGACCGGCGCCCAGATCAGCTTGACGCCGAGCCAGATCAGGTAGGCGGCGCCGGCGAAGCGGACCCAGTCGAACCAGTAGCCCATCGTCGACATCAGCGAGGTCAGGCCGATCGCGACAATGCCGATCACGATGGCAAGGCCGGCCTGCGCGCCGGCGACATTGGTCAGCGCCGCGCGCGTGCCGTGGCGCAGGCCATTGGCGATGACGAGGGTGACGATCGGGCCCGGCAGCAGCGCGAGCGCAATGCAGGCGGCGACGAAGGCAAGATAAGCTTGCATGGACATCATGGGCAGGACTCTGCTCCGGGCGTTTGCGGGCATTAAGGCATGAAGCTCAGTTTCCGTCCAGCGCCGCCATCACCCAGGTCTGCATCTCCGGCGTCTCAAGGAACACGAGCGCAGCGCGCTGCACTGCGTTTGCCTCGCCGCGTCCCTGCGCCGATGCAACGAAGAGATCGCATCGACGAGAGACCGCAATGCCGATAGCGGCGCGGCCCGCACCGTCCGAGTCGCCGAGATCATAGCGTCGCGCTCGACCGTCCAACGCACCGACATGCACCACCTCACCCGGCGAGGTGGCCACGAAGCGCGGGCTGATCAAATCGAGATCGGCGACGCGATCGACCTCGTCGTCATCGGCGACGCCGCGATCGCAATTGCAGAACCCGCGCTTGGCGCGGACGTAGAGCTCGGCGCCATCACAGCCGCCGCCCTCGCAGCGGAACGCACGGCCCGCGGGCCAGCCGTCGCGCCCGAACGGCCAGGCGAGCTCGCGCCAATGCGCGGATGTTGGCGCGGGCGACGCGAGCTGAT
Source organism: Bradyrhizobium diazoefficiens (assembly GCF_016599855.1). Taxonomy (NCBI): domain Bacteria; kingdom Pseudomonadati; phylum Pseudomonadota; class Alphaproteobacteria; order Hyphomicrobiales; family Nitrobacteraceae; genus Bradyrhizobium; species Bradyrhizobium diazoefficiens. The sequence continues at coordinate 6,277,726 of NZ_CP067041.1, forward strand.
ACGCCCCGACGCCGGAGGCGCCGAGCGCGGCAAGGGCAAGCGCAATGGTCGCAGCCTGCCGCATCGTCAGTTCTTCGGCAGGCCGGCGACCGCGCGCGCGGGCCCGGTCAGCTCGAGAATGTGCAGGCCGGTGTTGGCGCGATCAACGATGTAGATGTAGCCGCGATCATCCGTTTCGACATTGTTGGTCTGGATCGCGACCTTGCAGCGCTCGCCGCCTTCGACGGGGATGCAGCGCTTGTCGGTCGCCTGCGTGATGGCCGGGATGAAATAGCCGACTTCCTTGGGATGATAGGGATCGCGGATGTCGAGCGCACGCACGCCGGCATTGAAGAAGGCGATGAAGACCATCTTCTTGTAGTAGACCGGCGCCATGCTCTCATTCGAGGAGTGCGAGCCGAAGCGGCCGCCGCGCTGGCAGAACTGCCCGCTCGCCTCCGGCACCGTGTAGCTCGAGATCATCATCGGCCGCGTCTCCGTGGTGACGTCGGCGAACCACACCATCTGCCGCGCCTCGCCGCATTCGTTCAAGATCGCCTCGTCGACGATCATGACGATGTCGCGGGTCTTGCCGTCCTTGTCCTCGGCGAATTCCGCGACGGGCATGTCGAGCATGGGAAACGTGGTGTGGGCGCCGTTGAAAGCCGACATCGGCAGCCGCGAGATCTCGGGATAGCGCAGATTGTCCGGCGTCGGCTCCTTCGGTCCGTTCAACAGCTTCTCGCGATCGACGATCTGCAAGATGCCGCCCTTGTTGGTGCCATAGCCGAAATAGACGCGGTTGCCGCTCGGCCCGGTCGAGATCGGTCCATGCAGCTCGGTCGGCACCGCGCCGGTCGACCCCGGCTCCTGGCCGGGCAAGCCAAAGTCCCTGATCTTGTGCGGATGCGCGGGATCAGAGAGATCGTAGACCTGCGTCATGCGTCGCGTGCGCCAGTCCGGCGCGCCGGAGACGAGAAACGCGATGCCGGTATCGCATTCCCACCAGCTCTTGTGCGTGTCCTTCAATCCGCCGAGGCGCGTGACCAGCACGGGATTGGCGGGATCGGCGACATTCCAGATCTCATGCGCCTCGCCGCCGAAGGTGCGCAACATGTAGACCGCGTCGGGATCACCCTTCGGCAAGGACTTGCCGTCACAGACCCGCACCATCTGCGCGCCGCCGCCTTCGTACTTGCCTTCCTGTCCCGGCAGGTGCCGCAGATATTTCGGGTGGGCGGGATCAGTGACATCGATGATCGAGGTTCCGTTCGGCTCGGCCTTGCCGGTCATCGGATTGACGGGAGCCGGCACGTCGTCGGTGCCGCCGTGGTGGCCGATATAGGCGATCCAGCGATCGCCCTGATGATGAATGGTCGGCTGATAGGCGCTGCGCGCCTGAAGATCGTTGCTGCCGACCAGCTTCATGTTGGACGCCTCGGGCGGCGCGCCGATCGTTTGCTTCTGGGCGTGAACAAAAGTGCTGCCGGCGAAAAGGACGAAGGCGGCAGCAGTCAAGGCGCAACGGAACATCAAAGTCCTCCCGGAACCAATCTGCGTTGGCTGAGCTTCAAGGCTAGCACAGCCATTCGCACGCGCCAAAGACACCATCTTGACAGGCAACCATTTGGTTGCCTATTATCGCCGCCATGGATGAGGTCTTCAAAGCGCTCGCCGACGCGTCACGACGGTCGCTGCTGGACAGACTTCACGCCAGGAACGGCCAGACATTGAACGAGCTTTGCGAGGGCCTCGCGATGACGCGGCAGGCGGTGACAAAACACCTGCTCATTCTGGAGGAGGCCAATCTGGTCACGACCATCAGGCATGGCCGCGAGAAGCTGCACTATCTCAATCCGGTGCCGATCCACCAGATCGGCGAACGCTGGATCAGGAAATTCGAGCGCGGCAAGCTCGCTGCGCTCGGCGAGTTGAAACGCCAGTTGGAGAAGCGCGATGAGTAAGCCGCAATTCGTCTATGTGACCTATATCGAGACCACGCCGGAAAAGCTGTGGGAGGCGCTGACGTCGAGCGAATTCACCAGGAAATACTGGTTCGGCGCCGAAATCCGCTCCGACTGGAAGGTCGGCTCGCCCTTCGCGCTCACGCTCGACGGCGAGGTTACCGATTCCGGCGAAGTCCTGGAGGCTGATCCGCCTCGACGCCTGTCCTACAGCTTCAAGCACCAGAAATTCGAGGAGCTCCGCGGCGAGCCGATCTCGCGCGTCGTCTTCACCATCGAACCGTTTGGCGCGCTCGTGCGTTTGACCGTGTTGCATGACGGCTTCGTCGAAGGTGGCAAATATCTCGGCGCGATCTCCAATGGCTGGCCGGCGATCCTGTCCGGACTGAAGAGCCTTTTGGAGCGAGGCCAGGTGCTCGCCATCCCGCGCGCTGCGCTCAACAAGGGGTTCGATGCAAAATGAATCTCGATCAGTTCAAGCCGCTGACGGTCTACACCATCTACATCGCCTCCACGCCGGAGAAGGTCTGGGAGGCGCTGACCTCGGCGGAGTTCAGCAAGCAATACTTCTTCGGTAATGCGGTGGAGATTGAGCCGCGGCTTGGCGGTGCCTTCATCGTGCGCACGCCGGACGGCGCCGTGCATATCAGCGGCGAGGTGCTCGCATACGATCCGCCACGAAAGCTCGCGGTGACGTTCAACGTCAACTGGCCTGAGCTGATCGAGAAGTTGGGGCCGACGCTCGTCACCTACGACATCGACCAGGTCGGTGACGCGGTCCGGCTCACCATGAGCGAAGGCCACGACCGCGAGCTCAGCGACGACATCCTGGCCGGCGGCCGCTCAGGCTGGCCTGCGATCCTCTCGAGCCTCAAGAGCCTGCTCGAGACCGGCAAGCCGCTGGCCGTCAAGCTCGGCCCGCCGCAACGGATGCTGGATGCACTGAAGGCGATGGGGATCAAGACGCCGTAGCTATTAGTGTCATCCCGGCGAAGGCTGGGACGACACTGCGATTACCCTCTCGCGCGCAACTCGCGTCGCGGCACATAGCTCGATGCTGACGCCTCGCCCCGGAATGACGGCTAGCCTGTCAGCGCAGCCTTCACCAAAGCGCTGGCCTTGCCGAAGTCCATCTGGCCGGCGTACTTCGCGCGCAGCACCGCGATCACCTTGCCCATATCCTTCATGCCGCTCGCGCCGGTTTCAGTGATGGCGTCCGCGATCGCCTTCTTCACCTCGTCGTCCGACATCTGCTTCGGCAGATACGCCGAGATCACCGCGATCTCTTCCCGCTCTTGCGCGGCGAGTTCGGCACGGCCACCCTTGTCGTAAAGCTCGACCGCCTCCTGGCGCTGCTTGATCATCTTCTGCAGCACGGCGAGCAGGTCGGCGTCCGACAGCGGCGGCTTGCCATTGCCGCGCGCGTCGATGTCGGCGTTCTTGATGGTCGAGTTGACCATGCGCAACGTAGAGAGCTTGCGCTCGTCCTTGGCCTTCATGGCCTCCTTGACCGCATTGTTGATGTCGTCGCGCAGCATCGCCGTGATCCTCTCAATCGCTTGCGCCTGATCTAAGCCCTTCCGGGGAAAGAGGCCATACCGGACCTGTCATTGGAGGTTCATTGTTTCCCGGCCGGCGGCCAAAATGGCGCAAAATTGCCAAATTCAGCCTAGGTGCCTGAGACCACCTGCCAAATATGCAAAAACGCATGTGAATCTGCGCTATCCCGCTTTGACGAGTGCGCTCGCGCGGACTATGAATCGGGCTCATGACACAACATGACAACGATACCGCCTGGCCGGACCACAAACCGACCGCGCTCCTCGTGCTCGCCGATGGCACAGTGCTCGAAGGCTTTGGTCTCGGCGCCGAAGGCCAAGCCGTCGGTGAAGTCTGCTTTAACACCGCAATGACCGGTTATGAGGAGATCCTCACCGATCCCTCCTATGCCGGCCAGCTCATCACCTTCACCTTCCCGCATATCGGCAACGTCGGTACCAACGAGGAAGACATCGAGACGGTGAACATGGCCGCGACACCAGGCGCGCGCGGCGTTATCCTGCGCACCGCGATCACCGATCCCTCGAACTACCGCGCCACCAAGCATCTCGACGCCTGGCTCAGGGCCCGCGGCATCATCGGGCTGTCCGGCATCGACACCCGCGCGCTGACCGCGCTGATCCGCTCAAAGGGCATGCCCAATGCCGTGATCGCGCACGCCAAGGACGGCGAGTTTGACCTGCATGGGCTGAAGGAAGAAGCACGCGAATGGCCGGGCCTCGAGGGCATGGACCTCGTGCCGATGGTCACCTCCGGCCAGCGCTTCAGCTGGGACGAGACGCCTTGGTCCTGGGACAAGGGTTTTGGCCGCCAGGACAAGCCCCAGTTCAACGTCGTCGTCATCGACTACGGCATCAAGCGCAACATTTTGCGTCTGCTCGCCGGCGTCGGCTGCAAGGTGACGGTGGTGCCGGCAACGACGTCATCTGAAGACATCCTGGCCATGAAGCCGGACGGCGTATTCCTGTCGAACGGCCCGGGCGATCCGGCCGCGACCGGCAAATACGCCGTGCCTGTGATCCAGGACGTGATCAAGTCGGGCACGCCGACCTTCGGAATTTGCCTCGGCCACCAGATGCTCGGCCTCGCCGTCGGCGCCAAGACGAAGAAGATGCATCAGGGCCATCACGGCGCCAATCATCCGGTGAAGGACGAAACCACCGGCAAGGTCGAGATCACCTCGATGAACCACGGCTTTGCCGTGGACGAGACGACGCTGCCGAAAGGCGCGACGCAGACCCATATCTCACTGTTCGATGGCTCCAATTGCGGCATCCAGCTCGACGGCAAGCCGGTGTTCTCGGTGCAATACCACCCCGAGGCTTCACCCGGCCCGCGCGACTCGCACTATCTGTTCCAGCGCTTCGCCGATCTGATGCGGCAGAAGAAGAGCGCGTAAGTAAGCAACCGCTCTCGTGCCCCGGGCGCAGTGCGGCACGCCGCTCTTAACGACGTGATGCGCTGCAGAACCGGGGCCCATCGCTCACAGCACTCTGGGTCTCGGCTCTGCGCGGCAGCGTCATACGCTGCAGCGCGTCCGGACATGAGACCTGTCGAGGAACACCTCCATCGGATAGAATGTTGTGCCGGTGCCTAATTAGTGCAGCCGGAGCCCCGCCATGTCGGTCGTCCGTGACAATGCCGAGCCGCTCGCCATCGTGTTCGAGGATGATGGGTTCGTGCCGAACAACATTCTTCCCTTTCTGGTCTATCAGGGCGGGGTGAAACTCGATCCGAAGAGCCCGGAAGAGACGATCGAAAATCTATTCCGGGCGAATAACTGGGGCGGCACGTGGCGCAATGGCGTCTACGATTATCTGCATTACCACGCCACCGTGCATGAGGTGCTCGGCGTTGCGCGCGGCAGTGCCCGCGTTCGCTTCGGCGGCGATCACGGCCAAGAGCTGGAGATCAAGGCCGGCGATGTCGCAATCCTGCCTGCCGGCACGGGGCATCAGTGCATCAAGGCAAGCGATGATTTCTGCGTGATCGGCGCCTATCCGCCGGGATCGAAGATGGAGATCACGCGACCGACGGCGGAGAACCATGCCAAGGCGCTGAAGACGATTCCGAATGTCCCGCTGCCGCCGGCCGATCCGGTAACAGGCAAGGATGGGGCGTTGATACGGTTGTGGCGGAGTTAGACATCGGTCGCCCGATAATCTCCGCCGTCGTCCCGGCGCAGGCCATACGCGTAAAAATAGGAATTGCGTGTTGGATTCGCTTGTGATTCCAAGAAGGGATGAGACACGAATCGCTCGTAAATGAAGACTGGGCGCGTGTTGTCGCCCGGCTTGGCGGGGCCGAGGCTCTCAACATCGGCGCGCGCGAGACGAAGGCGTTTGTTCGTCCGCGGGAGATCCGCAATGCAGTCGATCTGCTGCGCCTGATCCTGGCGTATTGTCTTGGCGAGCGAGGCCTGCGGCTGACGGCAGCATGGGCCACCTCGGTGGGACTGGTCGATGTCACCAGCGTGGCACTGTGGTATCGCTTGCGTCAGTGCGGGGACTGGCTGACGAAGCTGATCGGCGATGCGCTTGCGAGCGGTGCGCCGAAGGCAAGCCGCGGTCGGCTGATCCGCATTGTTGACGCCACAACAGTGCCCAAGGCTGGAACGCGTGGCCGGAACAAGAACGCAGTATGGCGTGTCCACAGCGCGTTCGATCTGCCGCAGGAGCGCTTTGGTCACTTCGAACTGACCGATCAGCAAGCAGGCGAGACGCTGGACCGGATACCGGTGATTGCCGGCGAAATCCGGCTTGCCGATCGCGCCTATCTGCAACCAGAGCGCATGGCCCATCTGCTCGAGGGGGCGCGGACTTCGTAATCCGCGCTGGCTGGAAGAGCGCGCGCTGGCTTGATGGCGACGGCGACGAGGTTGATCTGACAGCCGAACTGCGCAAGGCCTCGTCGCGCGGCCTGATCGATCGGCCGATCTGGATCAAGCGAAAGTCCGGCGCGTCGGCACTTGCCGTGCGTCTGGTTGCCATCAAGAAGCCGGCACAAGCTGCCGCGGAGGCACGACGCAAAGCGCGCAGGGCGGCCCAGAAGGGAGGACACCAGCTCTCAAGCCAAACCCTTGACGCTGCGGATTGGGTGATCCTGGTGACCTCGCTCAAGCCCGAGGACTTCACCACGACCGACATCCTTGCCCTTTATCGACTGCGATGGCGGATCGAACTCGGCTTCAAGCGGCTGAAGAGTGTGATCGGCCTAAAGGGACCGCCTGGAATGGACGAGCGGTCTGCCAGACCCCACATCCTTGCCCATCTGCTGATCATTCTATTACTCGAGCCGCTTGTCGACGAACTCGAGGACTCTCCCCGCTTGGCTCAGGCCGCCTGACTAGACCCGCAGCGTGGCGTTTGCTGCGTCAGCTCCTCGCCTCGCTGCTCCAAGCCATTATCCCCCAGCCCACAATCGCTCGCCTCCGCAGAGCCAGCCCGTCCTTTGGCGACACCTCCGCGAGCCACCCAGGCACAAGCGCCGCTATCAAGCGATGATCAAACTAACTTAACGCCCATGGGCCTGCGCCGGGACGACGTCGTGGATAGATATCCGATCAACTACGCCTCGTTGCCGCCTTCGTGCCGTGTCGCTTCGAATAGGAACCAGGTGCGGCGCTCGGTCTCGTCGATGAAGACTTCGAGGATGCTGGCGCTGGCGACGTCGGCGGCCTCCTCGCAGACCTCGTGCGCCTTGCGCATCGCCGCTGCGACATGCTTGTTGTCCTGCATCAGCTCGCGCAGCATCTCGCGCGGCGGGACGTAATCCTCGTTGTTGTCCTTGATGGTCTGGAGCTTGGCGACCTGGCCGATCGACTTCAGCGTGGTGCCGCCGATCTTGCGGACGCGCTCGGCGAGCTGGTCGGTGGTGGCGAAGATCTGGTCGGACTGCTCGTCGAGCAGGAGGTGGTAATCCCGGAAATGCCGGCCGCTGATGTGCCAGTGGAAGTTCTTGGTCTTGAGATACAGTGCGAACGCGTCGGCCAGAAGCACGTTGAGCGCCTCGGAGACCTTCTTGGTCGCCTGGGGCGACAGATCGGTGGGAGTGTCGAGATCGGGCGAGACCTTGCTGGGGGCTTTGCTCACGGGAAACCTTCCTGTTAGGACGCGGACATTGACGGCGCGCCGTCGCACCCCTAACGCAAGGCGGGCAACGCCAGTTCCTTGACAGGAACCGCTTGGCCGGGACCTCGGATACCATGGACGATTGGATCGATTATTACGACTCGACGCATACGATCTATGTCAGCAAGCTGCATCGCGATTTGCACTTCCAGATCATTGCGCGGGACATCATCGGCTACATCGCCTCGCCTGACGCGACTGTGCTGGACTATGCCTGCGGCGAGGCCCTGTCGGCGAGCCAGGTGGCATCCGCCTGCGGCCAGCTGATCCTGGCCGAGCCCGCACCCGGCGTGCGCGGCCGGCTGATCGCGCGGTTTGCGCCCAATACCAAGATCCGCGTCCGCTCGCTCGACGACGTCCGCAAGATGCAAGACCAGTCCATCGACCTCGTCGTGATGAACTCGGTCGCACAATACATGACGTCGGAGGAGCTCGATGCCGCGCTCATCAATGTCAGGCGGATCTTGAAGCCGTCCGGCAAGCTCGTGCTCGGCGATATCCTCCAGCCACATGTCGGCATGTTCAGGGACGTGGCGGCGCTGCTCGCCTTCGGCCTGCGTCACGGCTTCCTGAAGGACGCGCTGATCGGCCTCGTCAGCACCGCGCTGTCGGATTACCGTCATCTGCGCGCGCGCATCGGGCTCAAGCGCTACAGCGAGGATGAGATCACGGCCAAGCTGAAGGCGGCGGGCTTCGCCGGCCAACGTGCCAGCACCAATATCGGCCACAACCCCTGGCGCATGACGTTCGTCGCGCGGCCGCCTCTGGTGCGTTAAGCATAACCACCACCTGAGATGGCTTGTCGTCCCCTGATCGGCAATGATCGCAATGGCCCGGTGGCGGAAGCGTCTACGCGAGAGCAGTGCATCGCTCTTCATCCTGGTTCAAATCCAGGCCGGGTCTCCAGCCTTCGCGGCTAACGCCGCTTCGGCTCGGCAGGCCCTGTCGTAGCGAAGGCTGCCGCGGCGAAGCCGGGCGTCGCGCAGCAAGCTGCCCCAAAACCAAAATCGCCAGCTCGCAATCGTCAGTCCGCTTCGACCACCTCGCATCCGGCGATGAGCTGAAGTCTGTCCGCGTCTTTGGCCGCCGATTTGATCACGGCGTCGAGCAGCCCTGGGAAGCGCGCGTCCAGATCCTCGCGGCGCAACCGCATGAAGCGGTTGGTGCCTGCCACGCGCGTTAGCATCAGGCCGCATTCGCGCAGCTTGGCGAAGTGATAGGCGAGGTTTGACTTGCCGGAGAGCCCATTGAAGTCGCCACAGCAAAGCTCGCTGCTGACATGTTCCTGCTGGGCGAGCTGATACACGATCGCCAACCGGATCGGATCGCTCAGACAATCCAGAACCAGTGGCAGCTCGATCTGCTCGCGGGTGGGGTGGAGAGGCATGCGGCTCATGATCTGGAAATCATAGCGACGTGGCCGGAATGTTCAATAGTTCTTGAACTCATTGACTCTCAGGGCGTCATCTTGGATAGTTCAATAAACATTGAACATAGGGATCGTTTCCAATGGGTGTGTTCTGGCTGGCCTTGGCGGCCTTCGCGATCGGCACAGAAGGCTTTGTCATTGCTGGGCTTTTGCCGTCGATCGCCAGCGACCTCTCGATTTCGGTCGCGGCCGCCGGCCAACTGGTCACAGCCTACGCCCTCACTTACGCCGTGGGCTCCCCGATCCTCGCGGTGACGCTGAACAACATCGACCGCCGCACCGTGCTGGCGCTCGCGCTATCGACCTTCATCGCCGGAAACCTCGCGGCGATGGTGGCGTCCAGCTACGCCCTGCTGCTGGCCTCACGCATGTTGATGGCACTCGGCTCCGGACTTTGCATGCCGACAGCGCTCGCGGTGTCCGTGGCGGTCGCCTCGCCGGAACGGCGCGGCCGCGCGGTGGCGCTGGTCACATCGGGCCTTACGGTCGCGACCGTCATCGGCGTGCCCCTCGGTAATCTCGTCGGCAGCCTGTTCGGCTGGCGCGCGACCTTTGCCATGGTTGCCGTGATCAGTGCGCTGGCGCTTGCCGGTCTGTTGCTCGGCTTGCCTCGCGGCCTCCCGCGCAACACGGCCTCGCTCAGCGAGCGGCTGGCGGTGGCGCGTCACAGCAATGTCGTGACCGCGCTTCTGATCACGATTTTATGGGCACTCGGCGGCTTCACCGTGTTCACCTATTTCGCGGTGCCGCTGCGCGGCCTCGGCTTCGATGCCTCTCAGATCAGCCTCGCGCTGCTGGTGTTCGGCGGCGCGGCCGCGATCGGAAACATCCTCGGCGGCATCCTGGCCGACCGGCTCGGCACACTCGTGACCGCTGCCCTCGGGCTCACCGGCATGGCGAGCGCGCTGATTCTGCATTCGCTAGTCCTGAAACTGATGCCCGACCAGGCCCATTACGCAGTGCTCGGCGCGATCTTCCTGTGGGGCCTCTCGGGCTGGGCCTTCTATCCGGCCCAGGTCGCCAGCATCATCCGGATCGAGCCGCAGGCCTCGATGATCGCGCTCTCGCTCAACGCCTCCGCGATGTATCTCGGCTTCGCCATCGGCGGCGCCCTGGGCGGGGCGGTGCTGGCCACCCTCTCGCCAACCGACCTCGGCTGGATCGGCGGATCGAGCGTTGCGGCCTCGCTTCTGGTACATCTTGGCCGCGGCTGGCAGGCACGGCCAAAACCGGTCAAAATTGCCGGGTGATGGGCATTTTTCGGGGTTTCGCCGCCCGGAAAACTGGTCTAAGACCCACCCGCGCGCGAGGGCGACCACCGCGCTCTCGGCCAAAGGGACGCGCAGCAGCGCGCCCTTTTTTTGTGCCCAAATCCGACTTCGGCGAGAGTTGATGCCCAAACGTACAGACATCACCACTATCCTGATCATCGGCGCCGGTCCCATCGTGATCGGCCAGGCCTGCGAGTTCGACTATTCCGGCACGCAGGCGGTGAAGACGCTGAAGGAAGAGGGCTATCGCATCGTCCTCGTCAATTCCAATCCGGCCACGATCATGACCGACCCGGAATTGGCCGATGCGACCTATATCGAGCCGATCACGCCCGAGATCGTCGCCAAGATCATCGAGAAGGAACGCCACGTCGTTCCCGGCGGCTTCGCGTTGCTGCCGACCATGGGCGGACAGACTGCGCTGAACTGCGCGCTGTCGCTGCGCCGGCAGGGCACGCTGGACAAGTTCGACGTCGAGATGATCGGCGCGACCGCCGATGCCATCGACAAGGCCGAGGATCGCCAGCTGTTCCGCGAGGCCATGACCAAGATCGGGCTCGAGACGCCGAAGTCGCGTCTCGCCAACGCTTCCGAGCTGAAAAAGTCCTTCCGTGACAAATACCACGCCGAGCGCGAGAAGCTATCGGGCGCGGCGCTCGAAGAGCTCGATCGGCAATGGACCCTCGGCGAGGGCGACCGTCGCAAGCGCTACCAGGAATACGCATTCGGCCAGGCCATGATGGCGCTGTCCGAGATCGGCCTGCCCGCGATCATCCGCCCCTCCTTCACCATGGGCGGTACCGGCGGCGGCATTGCCTACAACAAGGAAGAGTTCCTCGACATCATCGAGCGCGGCCTTGACGCGTCCCCCACCAATGAAGTCCTGATCGAGGAATCCGTCCTCGGCTGGAAAGAATTCGAGATGGAGGTCGTGCGCGACAAGAAGGACAATTGCATCATCGTCTGCTCGATCGAGAATTTCGATCCGATGGGCGTGCATACCGGCGATTCCATCACGGTCGCTCCGGCGCTGACGCTGACGGACAAGGAATACCAGATCATGCGCGACGCCTCGCTGGCGGTGCTGCGCGAGATCGGCGTCGAGACCGGCGGCTCCAACGTGCAGTTCGGCGTCAATCCGGAAGACGGCCGCATGGTCGTAATCGAGATGAATCCGCGCGTATCGCGTTCGTCCGCGCTGGCCTCGAAGGCCACCGGCTTCCCGATCGCAAAGGTCGCGGCCAAGCTCGCGATCGGCTATACGCTGGACGAAATCGCCAACGACATCACCGGCGGCGCGACGCCGGCCTCGTTCGAGCCGACGATCGATTACGTGGTGACCAAGATCCCGCGTTTCGCCTTCGAGAAATTCCCCGGCGCCTCCTCCACGCTGACGACTTCGATGAAGTCGGTCGGCGAGGTCATGGCGATCGGCCGCACCTTCCAGGAGAGCCTGCAGAAGGCGCTACGCGGGCTCGAGACCGGGCTGACCGGCCTCGACGAGATCGAGATCGAGGGTCTGGGTCGCGACGACGACAAGAACGCGATCCGCGCCGCACTCGGCACGCCGACGCCGAACCGGATCCTTCAGGTCGCGCAAGCCATGCGCCTCGGCTGGTCGAACGAAGACATCTTCAACTCCTGCAAGATCGATCCATGGTTCCTCGGCGAGATGCGCGGCATCGTCGATATGGAGGAGAAGGTCCGGAAGAACGGCCTGCCGGGCAACGCCTTCAGCATGCGCACGCTCAAGGCGATGGGCTTCTCTGATGCGCGGCTCGCGGTGCTCGCCCATGCGACGGAAGCCGAGGTGACCGCGAAGCGCCACGCGCTCGGTGTCCGCCCGGTCTACAAGCGCATCGACACGTGCGCGGCCGAATTCGCTTCGCCCACCGCCTACATGTACTCGACCTATGAGTCGCCCTTTGCAGGCAGCGTCGCCGACGAGAGCGCGCCGTCGGACAAGAAGAAGGTCATCATTCTCGGGGGCGGCCCGAACCGCATCGGTCAGGGCATCGAGTTCGACTATTGCTGCTGTCACGCCTGCTTCGCGCTGCATGACGCCGGCTACGAATCCATCATGGTCAATTGCAACCCGGAGACGGTGTCGACCGACTACGACACCGCCGACCGGCTCTATTTCGAGCCGCTCACCGCCGAGGATGTGCTGGAGATCATCGCGACCGAGCGCAGCAACGGCACGCTGCACGGCGTGATCGTGCAGTTCGGCGGCCAGACCCCGCTGAAGCTCGCGCGCGCGCTTGAGGCCGCGGAAGTGCCGATCCTCGGCACCTCGCCCGACGCCATCGACCTCGCGGAAGACCGCGACCGCTTCAAGCGCGTGCTCGACAAGCTGCGGCTGAAGCAGCCGAAGAACGGCATCGCCTATTCGGTCGAGCAGGCGAGGCTCGTCTCCGCTGATCTCGGTCTGCCGCTGGTGGTGCGTCCGTCCTATGTGCTCGGCGGCCGCGCGATGCAGATCATCCGCGAGGAAAACCAGCTCAACGACTATCTGCTCGGCACGCTGCCGGAACTGGTGCCGGCCGATGTCAAGGCGCGCTATCCGAACGACAAGACCGGCCAGATCAACACCGTGCTCGGCAAGAACCCGCTGCTGTTCGACCGCTATCTGTCGGACGCAACCGAGATCGACGTCGACTGCCTCTGCGACGGCAAGGACACCTTCATCGTCGGCATCATGGAGCACATCGAGGAAGCCGGCATCCATTCCGGCGACAGCGCTTGCTCGTTGCCGCCGCACTCGCTCGAGCCTGAGATGATCGAGGAGCTGGAGCGCCAGACCCGCGAACTCGCGGTCGGCCTCGACGTCGTCGGCCTGATGAACGTGCAATACGCGATCAAGGACGGCGAGATCTACGTGCTCGAAGTCAATCCGCGCGCCTCGCGCACGGTGCCGTTCGTGGCCAAGGTCGTCGGCACGCCGGTCGCAAAAATCGCCGCGCGCATCATGGCCGGCGAGAAGCTCGCCGACTTCAAGCTGAAGAACCACAATCTTAGGCATGTCGGCGTCAAGGAATCGGTGTTTCCGTTCGCCCGCTTTCCGGGCGTCGACACGGTGCTCGGGCCGGAGATGCGCTCGACCGGCGAAGTCATGGGCATTGACCGCTCCTTCGCGGTGGCATTCGCCAAGAGCCAGCTCGGCGGAGGCACGCGCGTGCCGCGCAAGGGCACGGTGTTCGTCTCGGTCCGCGAGAGCGACAAGACGCGCATTGCGGACGCCGTGCGCGAATTGCATTCGCTCGGCTTCAAGGTGCTCGCAACCTCCGGCACCGCGCGCTTCCTGACCGACGAGGGCATCCCGGCCGAGAAGGTCAACAAGGTGCTGGAGGGGCGCCCGCATATCGTCGATGCCATCACCAATGGCGACGTCCAGTTGGTCTTCAACACCACCGAAGGCCCGCAGGCGCTTGCCGACAGCCGTTCGCTGCGGCGCGCGGCCCTCTTGCATAAAGTGCCGTATTACACCACTCTTTCCGGGGCCGTGGCGGCCGCGCAGGGCATCCGCGCCTATCTGGGCGGGGACCTTGAGGTTCGGACCCTGCAGAGCTACTTTTCGGAAACCTGATCGCGAGCGGAAGGCTAGCCTTGAGGGTTGAGCCTTGCGCTAAGTGATTGGCGATGAAGCCACAATGGCCGGGGAACTGTCCGGCCATGTGGTTGTTCTGTTCCGGCGCCACCCCCACTTAACGTTCCGGTCGGCATCTGTTCGGCCCCCGGAAACACTGACGAATCAAGGTTGCCGCGCCCTCTGTATTTGGCGGGCGCGCGGCCGAAGGACGAGAGAAGAGATGGAAAAGGTTCCGATGACTGCGAGCGGCTTTGCCGCCCTTGGGGAAGAATTGAAGAAGCGCCAGTCCGAGGACCGTCCGCGCATCATCGAGCATATTGCCGAGGCGCGCTCGCACGGTGACCTGTCGGAAAACGCGGAATACCATGCCGCCAAGGAAGAGCAGTCCCACAATGAGGGCCGCATCGCCGAGCTCGAGGACAAGCTCGCGCGTGCCGACATCATCGACATCTCCAAGCTCTCAGGCGACACCATCAAGTTCGGCGCCACCGTGACGCTGGTCGACGAGGACACCGACAAGAAGGCGGTGTGGCAGATTGTCGGCGAGGTCGAGGCCGACGCCAAGAAAGGCCGCATCTCCATCACCTCGCCGCTGGCGCGCGCGCTGATCGGCAAGAAGAAGGGTTCGACCGTCGAGGTCAACGCCCCCGGCGGCGCCAAGGCGTACGAGATCACCAAGGTGGAGTGGCGGTAAGGATTTGCCGCGCCGCAAGCGATGATGTTGGAAAGGACCGCGCTCAGCGCGGCCTTTTTGTTTCGGTGGGCTTGCGTGAGTGGGGCAGCAGCACTCGCCACGCTCGCGTCCCGGACGCGCCGCAACGCGCAAGCGTTGCTGCGAAGAGCCGGGACCCAGAAGGCAGCATGGGAAGTCGCGGTGAGATGCGCCCCGGTTCGGCTGCGCATCACTTCGCGCTGCGCAGCGTCCGGGCACGAGAGCGGAGACCTACCTTCGCCCCTTCACCTCCAGCGGCACCGCCGCCTCGTACTTCGAATTGTGCAGCACCAGCGATGTCCGCACGTTGCGCACGTGGGGCGCGGCGGTCAGATGGGTCACGAAATCCTGGAAGGTCGCCATGTCGGGAGCGACGCATTTCAGGATGAAATCGACCTCGCCCGACAGCATCCAGCATTCCCGCACCAGCGGCTCCGCGCGGACGAACTCCTCGAAGGCGCGCAAATCCGCTTCTGCCTGGCTGGAGAGGTGCACCGCGGCAAACACCGTGACGTCGAAGCCGAGCTTTCGTGCATCCAGCAGCCCGCGGTAGCCGTGGATGTAACCTTCCTCCTCCAGCGCGCGGACCCGGCGTAGACAGGGCGGGGGCGAAATACCGACCCGTTTGGCGAGCTCGACATTGGTGATTCGACCGTCGGCCTGGATCTCGGCGAGAATTTTGAGGTCGATCTCGTCTAGGTTCCGCGACACGTGATTGGAACTCCTGGCCTTTATGGCGGTATCGGGTAGGTCTGATGCAATCCTCATAGCCAGTCACGCCGTTCAGCGCAATTTTATTGCGCGTTCGCCACAACCGAGTTTTGTTCCTTGTTGGAAAAATCCGCCGATTGGGAATGCAATTCTTGCATAGCTCACCGGAAGGCTTAGATTGGCTCTGATATTTCAGCGCCTCCGCGAGGCCTCCCGGTACCGTTCCGCGCCCGCGCTGTGATCCCCCCGTGAAAGGCGTCCATCGAAATGTCCGCTCCTGTTCATGCAAAGGTCGTTATCATTGGCTCCGGCCCCGCCGGCTACACTGCGGCGATCTACGCCGCGCGCGCAATGCTCGAGCCGATCCTGATCCAGGGCATCCAGCCGGGCGGCCAGCTCACCATCACCACCGATGTCGAGAACTATCCGGGCTTCGCGGACGTCATCCAGGGCCCCTGGCTGATGGAACAGATGGAGAAGCAGGCGGTCCATGTCGGCACCAGGGTCGTTACCGACCTGGTCACCAAGCTGGAGACCGCGCAACGGCCGTTCCGCCTCACCTGCGACAGCGGCGACATCTATCTGGCCGAAAGCGTGATCCTCGCCACCGGCGCGCAAGCGCGCTGGCTCGGGCTGCCGTCTGAAGGAAAATTCCAGGGCGGCGGCGTGTCGGCCTGCGCCACCTGCGACGGCTTCTTCTATCGCGGCAAGGACGTCGTGGTGGTCGGCGGCGGCAATACCGCGGTCGAGGAAGCGCTGTTCCTTACCAACCATGCCTCGCAGGTCACCATCGTGCATCGACGCGACCACTTCCGCGCCGAGCGCATCCTGCAGGAGCGCCTGTTCAAGCACCCGAAGATCAAGGTGATCTGGGACTCAGCCGTCGCCGAGATCTGCGGCACCGAGAACCCCAACAAGGTCACTCATGTGCGCCTGAAGAACGTCAAGACCGGCGCGCTCACGGATGTGAAGACTGACGGCATCTTCATTGCCATCGGCCACGCGCCGGCGACCGAGCTCGTCAAGGGCCAGGTCAAGCTGAAACCCTCTGGCTATGTCGAGGTCGCCCCGAACTCGACCGCCACCTCGGTGCCCGGCCTGTTCGCCGCCGGTGACGTCGCCGACGAGACTTATCGCCAGGCCGTCACGGCCGCAGGCCTCGGCTGCATGGCAGCGCTCGAGGCCGAACGTTTCTTGGCCCTGCGCGCCAGCGAGCGCGCCGCAGCGGAATAACGATCATGCCTCGAACACGCGACGGATTTACCGACATGGACTGGGACAAGCTGAAGGTGTTTCACGCGGCGGCGGAAGCAGGCAGCTTCACGCATGCGGGCGAGCAGCTCGGCCTGTCGCAATCGGCAGTCTCCCGCCAGGTCTCGGCGCTGGAGCAGGAGCTTTCGGTCTCCTTGTTCCACCGCCACGCTCGCGGCCTGATCCTCACCGAGCAGGGCGACCTTCTCTTCCGCACCGCGCATGACGTGTTCATGCAGCTGCAGGCGGCGCGCGCCAAACTGACCGACAGCCGCGAGCGGCCGAGCGGCGATCTCAAGATCACCACCACCCCCGGCGTCGGCATCAACTGGCTGATCCCGCGGCTCGGCGAGTTCACCGCGCTCTATCCGGAGATCCGGATCTCGCTGATCGTCACCGACGAGGAGCTGGACCTCTCGATGCGCGAGGCCGACGTTGCGATCCGCACCCGCAAGCCGACGCAGCCGGACCTCATCCAGCGCAAGCTGTTCGCGATGGGCTTCCACGCCTATTGCTCGCCGGATTACATCAAGCGCTTCGGCACGCCGCGCACACTGGAGGAGCTCGACTCCCACCGCATCATCACGCTCGCCGACGGCAACTTCGCGCCGCATTTGCAGAACCGCAACTGGCTGGTCGAAGCCGGGCGCAACGGCTCGGGTCCGCGCGAAGCGTATTTCAGGGTCAACAACATCCTCGGTCTGGTGCGCGCCTGCCAGCAGGGCCTCGGCATCGCGGCGCTGCCGGATTATTTGATCGAAGAACAGAGCCGCCTCGTGCAACTGTTCGGCGAATCGGATTCCATCCAGCTCGATACGTATTTCGTCTATCCGGAAGAGCTGAAAACGGTCGCACGCGTGCAGGTGTTCCGCGACTTCGTGGTGAGCAAGGCGCAGCGCTGGCCGTCCTGATTTCCGCATGACTGACATGCGGCCTCGGCGGTTGCTGCATGCCGCTCGTCGAGCCCATAGTAGTCACACGCTGAGCCTTCGCGTTGCATATTTGTCCCCCTCCTCCAGTGGCGCGGGAGTTCAGTAATCCCTCTTGGAAGGTGATTGTGTCGGCCTCACGTGGCCAATACCTAAGCCGGGCCCTTCGGGTCCGGCTTTTTTTCTGTCCGGATCGGGTTTCGCCTTCCGCGTGTATTGACAGTTTTGGGCATACCCCGCATCATTTCCAAATGATCACGAAGTCGTGCGCAATCGTCTCGAAAAAAGGTCCCCATCCGGGGACTTCGGATTTTTGCGCACGCTAGGCTGACTTCGTCATCGCGAGCCAATCCCGAAAACCCCGCCGCCTGGACGGGGTTTTTTCATGTGCCCTCCGTCTCAGGTTCATCTTTGAAAAGGAGATAGGAACATGACTGATCTGCGAACCCATATGCAGGGGCTCTGGCTGCCGCTGGTGACGCCGTTTCGCGACGGGCGTCTCGACGAGACGTCGCTGCGGCGGCTGACGCGGCACTACTGCAACCAGGCCATCGACGGCTTCATCCTGGGAGCAACCTCCGGCGAAGGCATGACGCTGCGCGATGCCGAGCTCGAGCGCCTCGTCGCGATCGTCGGCGACGAGATGGCGGCGGGACGCCGCACCTTGCCGATCGGCCTCGGCCTATCCGGCGCGGACACCTCGCGGCTGAAGGACCGGTTAGACGAGACCGCGGACTGGCCGATCGACTTCTATCTGATTGCGAGCCCCTATTATGTACGGCCGTCGCAACGCGGCATCCTGGCGCATTTCGAGGCGCTGGCCGATCACGCCGCCTGGCCGCTCGCGCTCTACAACATTCCCTATCGCTGCGCCGTCGGCATCACCAATCAGACCCTGCTGCGGCTGGCCGAGCATCCCAACATCATCGGGCTGAAGGATTGCGGCGCGAGCCGCGAGCAGTCGATCGCGCTGCTGCGCGACCGGCCGAAGGGCTTTCGCGTGCTCACCGGCGAGGACGCGAATTATTTTGAAGCGCTCGGCGACGGCGCCGATGGCGGTATTTTGCTCTCGGCCCATCTCGAGACCGCGACGTTTGCCGCCGTTCATGCCGAGCTGAAGCGCGGCAATCCTGATGCGGCATTGGCGCGCTGGCAGGAGGTCGCGGAGCTGACCCGGCTGTTGTTCGCCGAGCCGAGCCCGGCGCCGGCGAAGTACTGGCTGTGGCGAACAGGCCTCATTGACAGTCCCGAGGTGCGCCTGCCGATGGTGGAAGTGAGCAGCGAGCTCGCCGCCACCCTCGATCGCGAGATCGAGCGGCGGATGAAAGTCGCGGCGTAGCTTGCTCTCTACATCCTCCGCTCTTCCTTCTCCCTTTGTGGGAGAAGGAAAGACGCCCCCGTGGTTAACCGGGGGCGAATTCCCTTCGCTGTCGCGGCATGGCGCATCCACGTCTCGTTTACCCAATGGCGCCTATCGTTCCGCCTCGACGTCTTTCAAAAGGAGGAATGACCATGAGGCAACGCGTTCGCTCGACCGCAGCGGAAATGTTCGCGCCTGCCGATCGTTTGCAGGGAATCCTGATGGTGTCGTCGTTCGGTTTCTGGGCCGTGATGCTCGGCCTGATGCCGGGGCTGCTGTTTCGGGTCTGGCTCGGATAGTTAAGCCGAGGTCACAAATGCAGGCAAAATGCGAGCGGCGTTGCGAGCCGGAATCTTAAAACATCTCGCGTATCGTTCATCCCCATAAGCGAAGAAATCGCGGGGGCGATCTTGAACAATCAGAACGATACGGCGTCGCATTACGGCGCCATGCAGCAGGGCTTTGACGACGCCGAACAGCAGGGCTTTTCCACCGAGGACATCCTCTGGGCCGTCGGCATCTGGTCGGTGATCCTGACGCTGTCGCCGGTCATCGTGTTCTACATGCTGATGGTGGCCTGACTTTCACGACCATCTCCTACAAACGCAAAACGCGCGGAGCTCCGCGCGTTTGTCGTCCGGCGAAATGATTAATGAAATTATGCCGCCTGCTTATGCATTGCGCCAGATGCCGACGCTGTGCCGCGAATAGCTTTCACTGAACGCTCGATCGCCGCCCACAGCCTTGCAATTTCCTGAGCTGCACGGCTCTCGGCCTGATACTCGCGCGCGCCTTCGCCGTGGCTGAGTGCCATCAACAAATCCGAACGATTGGTGATCTGACCGCCCCACACCGGCGCCCGGAACTTGGCCAGCGCCTCGCGGGCGATGGTGACGATCGGGCTTTCGGATTCGTCGCGGCGGGCCGGCGCGCCGTTGAGCACGACGGCGTAGGGCTTGCGCGCCGCGCGGCACATCTGGATTGTTTCCTGCACCGCGTTGACGTCGAACACGCCGGGCCGCGCCGGAATGACAACCATCGTCGCGTTGCGGATCGCGTCGTCGACCACGGCCGACAGGTTCGGCGGCGTATCGATCAACACCCATTCATAACCGTCGCGCTTGGCGGCGGAGACGATGCCGCTGACCGAGTTCACGGCGGCCTTGATCGGCGGTTCGTTGGTGCCGCGCAGTTTGTGCCACAGCGTGAGCGAGCCCTGCGGATCCGCGTCGACAAGCATCACCTGCTTGCTCGCCTTGATCTGCGCAGCGAGATGTGCGGCCAGGGTACTCTTGCCCGAGCCGCCTTTACGCGATGCAAAAACAATAACGTTCATACCTCTGGCCTCCAGATTGACCCCTGCCTGCGAAAATGAATCAGCGCGCTGATTCGTGAAAGAAAAATTTATCGAAGGTTGCGTTGCCGCCACGAAATAACAAGACGTGTTGGCTTTTGAGTCACACTGCCTTGCGCGACGACAGACACAAACTGTCATAAATCGCCGTTCTTACCGGCGATCGCGCGGAAAAGATCGGACTACAACCTCGCCGCGCAAATCCTCACGCTGTTCTTTTCCGTCGCATGGGACCGAAATTGCTGCAGGCTCGCGCGCGAGATGCGCGAACAAAACGAGTCCGGTAGCTGTCGCGCCCCTCAGTCTTTGCGACGCGAAGGAGAACGTGCCGGAGTTTCAATGAGGAAACGTGCGCGCCTAGCCGTCGGCGGGCTTTTTCTTCCTGGCCGGCTTCCTGGCCTTCTTCGCCATGATGGGCTTGATGTTGGTCGGCTGACCGGCGCGGACCTCGCTTGGCTCCGGCCCGCGGCGGAAGAATGCCGCGCATTGCGGCGACAGCTGCGCCTTTTTCCGGATCATGCAGGCGGTGATGGCATCGACATCAGGCACGAACTCGCCGCACAGGTTCATCGCATCCGGCGTGCAGGCCTGCTGCTGCTCGGGCGTATAGGCAAAGGCCGTGCCCGGCTGGACCAGAACGGCGAGCGCCAGCGAGAGGCCTGCGGCAGCCAAGGACGTCATGACGCGAGATACCGGCATCGGTCCCCCCAAAATGTCGAGTCAGGCTGGAGTGTGGGTGAACGGGCGTTGGTTGGCAACGAGAGCGAGGCAAAAACGGGCACCTGTGCGCTCTCGGCAACAGGGCGCTGGTCGAAGGACTGAGGGAAGATGCTCCGGGCTCGCTCAACCTCTCCCGTTTGCGGGGGAGGTCGGCGCGAAGCGCCGGGTGGGGGCTCTCGCCACATTGGGAATCTCTCCGCGGAGACACCCCCACCCCAGCCCTCCCCCGCAAGCGGGAGAGGGGGCGCACCTAGCCCGCGGTGAGACTTCGCAAAACAACCCCATGCACAGTAGCCAGGCCGCTGAGCCGCCTAGCGAATTTTCGTGATCTTGCGGATTTTACGAATTCCGTTTGACACGTCGGGCAAAACACCGGCATGATGGCAGGATCGAGGATCGCGTGGGGTGGTCGGCCTAATCTCCCCGTGAGGGGGAGGACCGCATGGCCACCGTGTTGATCGTCGCGCCGGTGTTTGCGCTGATCGCGGCCGGCTATGCGGCGGTGCTGTTTCGCTTCGTCTCCGAGGGCGCGCACAAGGGCATCTCCGAATTCGCCTTCAGCATCGCGATCCCCGCGCTGCTGTTTCGCACCATCGTCGTCTCGGAATTCCCCGACGTCAGCCCGTGGCGAATGTGGGGTGCCTATTACGGCGCGCTCGCCCTCACCTGGATCGCGGCGCTCGCGATCTCGGCCCTGCTGCGCGAACGGCGCGAGGACCGCGAGGACGGCGTCGTGTTCGCAATCGGCTCGGTCTACGGCAACGTCGTGATGCTCGGCATTCCGCTGGTGCTCTCGGCGCTCGGCAACGCGGCCGCAGGCCCGATGTCGCTGATCCTGTCGGTGAACACGCCACTGCTCTGGCTGTGCGGCATTTTGCAGATGGAGCTGGTCAGCCGCAAGCGGACAGGCTCGGTGCTGTCGGTGATCCGCCCCGTGCTCGCGGATCTCGCGCGCAATCCGTTGATGCTCGGCATCGGCTTTGGCGTGATCTGGCGCTTCACCGGTCTCGGCCTCAACCCCGTCGTCGACAAGACGATCGATCTGCTCGCGCAGGCGGGCTCGCCGGCGGCGCTGATCGCGCTCGGGATCACGCTGTTCCGGTTCGAGGTGAAGGGCGAGATGCTGAGCGTTGTCGGGATGAGCGCGCTCAAACTGCTGGCGATGCCGGCGGTGGCATTCGTGCTGGCAAAACTGTTCGACCTGCCGCCGCTGGCCACCGGCGTGGTCGTGCTGTTCGCGGCGATGCCGACCGGCGCGAATGCGTATATCTTCGCGGTTCAGTATCAGCGGCTAGTGAACCCGGTGTCGGGCGCGG